>CAZTKF010000138.1:0-4594 GCA_964614205.1 uncultured Loktanella sp.
TCTCCTGGGCACCACAATCCCCTCATATGCTGAAGAAAAGCCAAGAAAACTTGGTGATACTGGAATTGTGTGACCATTTTCGGGACGGCTTCTTGGACCGATCCGAAGAACCAGGTCCTGACAATGGGCAAGACACCGTCACTGATCGCGAAATGCTGATCCCTTATTTGCTGGGATCGCCGGTTGCCCAAGCCACCCCGTCACCGCGGTCCATCGTTGCCATCTGCGCCATATCAGCGTCATCGATCGCGAAGGCGAAGAGGTCCAGATTCTGGAGCATCCGTTCGGGGTTCATGCTTTTGGGAAGCACGGCATAGCCATTCTGCACACCCCAGCGTAGCAATAACTGGGCCTCTGACACGCCGTATTTTGCGGCCATGTCCCGAAATGCTGCCCCGTCTGCTTTCATCTCATCAGTCTTGGCGCTGTCCTGCCCTGCCGCGATGCGCCATGTCGAAAGCGGGACCAGACTGCTGTATGCGATCGGTGAAATGCCGCTGTCAGCCATATAGGCAATCAGATCCGGCTTTTGTGACCAAGGGTGAAGCTCGATCTGATTGGCATCAGGCATTGGCAGACCGGCGGCCTTGATCTCGTCCAGATGTTGTTGGTTGAAGTTGCTGACGCCAACCGAACGGGCCTTGCCCGCCTTCTGAATATCAAGCAGCGCGCGCCATTGCTCCAACCGCTTATCACCGCCGTAAGGGGCGTGGATGAGATAGAGATCAACATAATCCAATCCCAGCCGGGACAAGCTTGCATCACATTCCGCGATGGTCTGCGCCCCAGTCTTTGGGGCGTCACCCCATGCCGGATTTCCCGGCCAGAGCTTGGTGGTCACGAAGACGTCTTCACGCTCAAGTCCCGCGCGGTGTAGCCCTCTCTGAATACCTTCGCCGACCGCTGCCTCGTTATGATACCCCGACGCAGTATCGATATGGCGATATCCGGTCTCAATCGCTGTGCTGACAGTCGCGGCGGCGTCCTCGCTGGACACCAGATATGTGCCGAATCCGACGGCGGGGATGGCCGTGTCGGCATTCAAGGAAAAGCTGGTTTGCGGGCTAGACATGAGGTCCTCCAATCAGTGGTTTGGCTTAGACAAACCTAGGCGACCCAGCGCGCGCGGTCCTGCCTATTTCTCCGATACACTTGCCAATTTCTCCGAATGGCGCGTTTTTTGCGTGACTGCATAGGTTTGCCTGATTAGGCATAAATTGGAGGAGATGAACATGTCATTCGCACAATTACAAACCTTGGCCGAGCGGTATATAAGAGAAAAAATTGATGTTTCGCCACGTGCACTGCCTGCTTTGCATATACTTCGCAAGGAAGAAGTGACCGCGTTCGAGGCAGTGGTTTACAATCCGGTTGTCTGTCTAATTCTCCGCGGACGAAAAGAAACACGCATCGGGGCGCAATCGGTGTCTTTGGGACAGGGCGACGCCTTGCTGGTCAGCCATGATCTTCCGGTCAGCGCAAAAATCACTCAAGCCAGCCCCACAGAGCCCTACCTTGCGGTTATCCTCAGGCTGGATATCGGCCTTGTTCGTGATCTTTATCAACAAGTTGGTGAGTCGGTTTCAGATGTTGCCGAAGCAAAATCGCTTTCAGCCAACGTCGCCGATCCGGCATGGACAGAACCGTTGTTGCGCTATCTCAAACTGATGGACAAGCCGCTTGAGGCCCGGGTTCTTGGGCCACTGATACTGAAAGAAATCCATTTTCAACTATTGATGTCTTCGATTGGCGGGATGCTCCGGAACCTGCTTTCGGTAGACAGCCATGCCAGCCGGATTGCCAAAGCCATTGTGCAGATACGGGCCAGGTTTCGCGAACCATTGGTCGTCGCAGACCTCGCCGGAATGGCGGGCATGAGCCAGTCATCATTCCATGAACACTTCAAGTCGGTCACGGGAACGACCCCTTTGCAATATCAGAAAGACCTTCGCATGATCGAGGCACGGAGCCTGCTGGCAAGTGGCGCACGCTCTGTTTCTGTCGCGGGTTTCGAAGTTGGCTATGAAAGCGCAACACATTTCAGTCGAGACTATACACGCAAATTTGGCTGTTCTCCCAAGCATCACCTCGCTCAGGCTTCCTAGGTCGCCTTTGCGCTCCCTCCAAGAAGGATTTCTCTATGACCGCCGAATTTCTGTTTATCACCTTCACACTCTTCTTGGCGGGAATGATCGCCGTTCCCTTGGCCTCGCGATTTGGGCTTGGCTCGGTATTGGGATACCTGATCGCCGGTATTGCGATCGGGCCGGTGTTGCATTGGGCAGGTGTCGATGTGGTGGGGCTACAGCACTTTACCGAGTTTGGTGTAGTCATGATGCTCTTCCTGATCGGGTTGGAAATGCAGCCAAAGGTTCTGTGGGCCATGCGCGCAAGGATTTTTGTCATGGGCGGGCTGCAAGTCGGGCTGACGGCCATTGGGGTGATGGCTGTTGCAATGACCTTTGGGCAACCGTGGTCTGTTGCGCTTGCGATTGGGCTTATCTTTGCACTGTCCTCGACGGCTATCGTAACGCAAACACTTAATGAAAAGGGTTTGATGCGTAGCGATGGCGGGCAGGCCAGCTTCTCTGTGCTGTTGTTTCAGGACATTGCGGTCATCCCCATGCTGGCGCTTATTCCGCTCTTGGCGCTTCCGGAATTGACGGAAGCCCTAAATCACAGTGACGATCATGCAGGTGGACATGGCGAAGCCGGGCTGAACCTCAACCTCGTTGAAGGCCTTTCGGGTTGGCAAACAGCGCTAGTGACCCTCGCCGCCATTGCGGTTGTCATTGCTGCCGGGCGCTATCTGACCGGACCGGTGTTCCGCTATGTTGCCGCTGCCCGCCTGCGCGAACTCTTTGTCAGCACGGCACTGATGATGGTGGTCGGTATTGCCCTTCTGATGACCGTCGTCGGACTGTCGCCCGCGCTTGGTACCTTTCTGGCGGGTGTGGTCATGGCCAACAGCGAATACCGGCATGAACTTGAAAGCGACATCGCGCCCTTCAAGGGCATTTTCCTCGGCGTGTTCTTCATCACCGTCGGTGCCAGCATTGATTTCGCGCTGCTTGGCGAGAATCTTGCGCTGATTTTCGCGCTGACCCTTAGCCTAATTGGGTTGAAAACCGCAGTCATGTTTGCCCTTGCGCATGTTTTCAAGCTTGATGGTGGCGACAAGTGGCTTTTCGCCCTTGGTCTGGCCCAAGCGGGTGAATTCGGCTTTGTGCTGGTGTCGTTTACTGTGGCCAACGCCGTTGTGCCCGCGCCGGTCGCCGATCTGCTCCTATTGGTCGTCGCGCTGTCCATGTTGCTCACACCGGCGCTGTTCATCTGCTATGACAGGATCATCGCGCCGCGCTACTCGCGGCAGCAAGCGCAGGAAGCCGACGAGATTTCGTCGGACGCCAAGATCATTATCGCCGGGCACGGGCGCTTTGGTGGCATTGTGAATAGGGCGCTGCAGGCGGCCGACTACGAGACGACGGTCATCGACTATAGCAATGAACAGTTGGCGATGCTCCGCCGCTTCGGTCTCAGGGCCTATTTCGGTGACGCAACACGCCCCGATCTCTTGCATGCCGCCGGTATCGACGATGCCAAGGTGTTTGTCATCGCCATTGACAACAAAGAGGCCGCAACAGAGCTTGCCCGGTACATGCATGAACACCATCCAAATGTGCATGTCGTCGCCCGCGCGGTTGACCGCTGGCATGTCTATGACCTTTGGGCAGCAGGATGTCGCGACATCATCCGCGAGACCTACGACAGTTCGATCCGGGCGGCGCGCTCTGTCTTTGAAGCCCTTGGTATCCCCCGCGATCAGGCAGAGGTTCTGACCGGCGTTTTTGAGAGCTATGATCGCAAGACGATGGTTGAAACAGCACAAGCCTTTATTGAAAGCGATGACCCGCACAGCGAGAACAGCACATATTCGCAACTGATCCGTGAGAATCTGGACGCTTGGGAGGCCGACCTGAAGATGAAGATGCGGGACGCCCGCGGGGACAGTTTATAGGCGCCAGCGTTCGAAGTAAAGGAAGCACGGCGCAATAGGCTGTCGCCGGTGGGTTGTGCCGGCCAGTATCAGACGCCCACCGTACGTTTCGGGCTAGCAAGGCCCTGAGACTGCCAGAAGTGCAAGTTATCCATGAATACGCAGGTCTTGGCCGGCTTTCGTGTCGATTTAGCCTGTGGTGACGCGACAGTATGGGCTTCCAAGTGGAAATCCGGGCAAATGGTTTTGGACGTCAGAGGCCATATCAGAGAAAGAATAACGCCTTGCTCCAGCCCGTCACGAGCTTGGACACAACGGGACACAGCCGGGCACCAAGTCGATATCTTGCAAAGGACTGGACTGCCATCGATTGTTATACCAGCCAGACCTTGCACCACGTCCCAGAGCGTCTGCGCCTCAGTACCCGCAAAAGGTGTTGTGTTGATTGACTGGGGGCACCCGCCGTCGCCCTGTCACGCGACCTCAATAAGCCCAGCTGCTTCCAACATGGCTTTAGCGCAAGACTGCGAACACAAAGTCGCTGCGCAAACAAGGCGCAACTCACTGATCTTTTTTGGCTGATATTGGTTGCGGGAG
>CAZTKF010000139.1:0-4457 GCA_964614205.1 uncultured Loktanella sp.
ACCAGCGGTAGTGGCTGAACGCTTTGTTCGCGTCGGCCATCTTGTGGGTGTCTTCACGCTTTTTGACAGCTGTGCCGCGGCCGTTGACCGCATCCATCAGCTCGCCTGCCAGACGCTCTTCCATCGTGTTTTCGTTGCGCTTTTTCGCAGCGGCAATCAACCAGCGGATGGCCAGCGCTTCACGGCGCTCGGGGCGGACTTCGACAGGCACCTGATAGGTCGCACCACCGACGCGGCGCGAACGCACTTCGACGGCTGGTTTGATGTTATCAAGGCTCTCGTGGAAAACTTCCACAGGGGATTTCTTCATTTTGTCTTCAACACGATCAAAGGCATTGTAGACAATTTTCTCGGCGACGGATTTCTTTCCGTCGATCATGAGGTTGTTCATGAACTTTGTCAGAACGATATCGCCAAACTTTGCGTCTGGCAGAACTTCGCGTTTTTCAGCGGCGTGACGACGTGACATCTGTAGATTTCCTTACTTAGGACGCTTCGCGCCGTACTTCGAACGGCGTTGCTTACGGTCTTTGACACCTTGTGTATCAAGCACACCGCGCAGGATGTGGTAGCGTACACCTGGAAGGTCTTTTACACGGCCGCCGCGGATCAGAACCACAGAGTGTTCCTGAAGGTTGTGGCTTTCACCGGGGATGTAAGAGATGACCTCAAAACCATTTGTCAGGCGCACTTTGGCAACCTTACGAAGGGCCGAGTTCGGCTTCTTTGGTGTCGTTGTGTAAACGCGCGTGCAGACACCGCGTTTCTGTGGACATCCCTCCATGTGGAGCGACTTGGATCGTGTGACTTTTGGCTGGCGCGGCTTGCGGATCAGCTGCTGAATCGTTGGCATCGTTTGATGTTCCCATCTATTCACATTTTGCGTCCGGCAAACGCGGGTTTCAAAACGCGCTTTCATTTCGGAAAGCACAAAAATTCCGCAGTCGAACCCTTACCGGAGGTTCGGTGCGGTGAGCTCCAGAGGAACAAAGCAGTAAAAGCGCTCGGTTCTTGGCCACTACGTGGTATGATATCGGGACGACGAGGGTTTCCCCTCAGCCCGGATGAGCGGCGTATAGGGGGAGTCTCTATGCCTGTCAACAGTGGGACAAGGCCATTTGGTGCCTCAGTCGCGCGCCTGTCATCAACCTCCCCGACGAGCCCGATAACGACGCCCGTTATCCTATAGCAATCAGGCTTTATTGCCTAGCGAAGCAGACCGGCCCCATCAGTAAACACAAGGTGCTGACCTTTGCGCCATTTGTTTCAACCCAATCTGATGGAGCCCACGATGACCCGGTTCACAACCAGCCTTTTCGCCCTTGCCGCCCTGTCTGCCTGCGCAGCAACGCCCAATGACCCGACCGTCAGCGCATTTGACGTCGAACGTGCCTTTGATGAGGCCCAGAGGATCAGCGCCCTGCCGCTGACCAGCACGACTGACCTGCCCACAGGTGGCGTAACCTATCGCGGTCAATTGGGCGCCGATGTCAGCGGAGATGCCCAAGGCAGTATTCTGGGTGATATGACCATGCGCGTGGATTTCGGCGACAACGACATCGGCGGGAATGTCACCAACATCAACCTGATTGATCCCAATGGAATGCCAAATCAACGCTTTGACGGAACGCTCGACATTGATGGTGTAGAAAGCAGTGGGCGGCTTGACGCCTTTGCGTCTGGCCAAATCACTGGTGTGGACAATGACGGTATCGAAGTGGACAGCCAGATGCTTTTGACGCTTGACGGTGATGTCTACGACGATTTTGGCGGCGGTGACGCTGTCTTCGGGTCTGCAACCGGACAAGCGCGCGGTGACTTCGACATGGATGTAAACGGCGTGTTCTTCGGTACGGCCGACTGAGCCTATCTGATGCGATCCGGCACAACCCCGTGCCGGATGCGCAGCTTTGTTTCGCGGTAAAGCGTGAAAAGCCCCGTCGCCACAACCACGGCACCCCCCAAGAGTGCCAGCACATTTGGCCATTCATCAAAAACCAGCACCCCAAGAACCAGGGCAACCAGCAGGCTGGTATAGCGGAACGGGGCGACGAAACCGATTTCGCCGAAACGCATTGCACTGACCGACGCGATATAGCCGAAGATCAGAAACGACATCGCGCCTGCCAGCTGCAATCCCGAGGTGGTTGTGAATGGTTGCCATTCGATAAAGAGTGAACCGACTGCACCCAACCCTGTCACCCCCAGAGCTGCGACAAGCGCCACAAACACCGACGGTACGTCCCGCGACATGCGCCGCACCGCGACGTCACGCAAAGTGACACAAGCGACAGCGGCAAGGGCATAGAGGCTAAAGATGCTGAAGTCAGCACCACCGGGCTGGATGATCAGAATAACTCCGACGAAACCCACGAAAATTGCCGTCAATCTGCGCCAGCCCAGCGCCTCACCCAGAAACAAGGCTGCAGCAAGGCTGACACTCAGCGGCAACACCTGAAGGATTGCACTGACATTGGCGATGGGCATGTTGAACAGGGCTGTCAGAAAGAAGAATGTACCGCCAACCTCGCCTGCTGTGCGCAGCAGCACAAATCCCCAATCGCGCGCCGGAAACCGTAAGCGCAACTGGCCAAGCATCCTGCACAGGATTGCAAGGAAAACCACCGCGCCCATGCCGCGAAAAAAGACCGCCTGAAACAGAGGGATTTCATCCGCAAGCGCCTTCATGAAAGCATCATTGAACGTATAGGCGCACATTGCACCCATCATCAAAAGCGCACCGCGAATATTGTCTGACACCACCGGCATAGTGCTGGCGTATCAGCGCGTTTGAAAACTGACCAGCGTTATCGTAGCACGTGCACCGCACATTTTGCATGGCGCACAACTTTGGCCGCAGTCGACCCCAGCAAATAGTCCTGCATCCCTGGCTGGTGGCTGGCGATGATAATCAGGTCAACATCATTGTGCTCGGCATGGGCCAGGATGGTACGAGACGAATGGCCTTCGACAACCTGGGTGGTTGCATTGTCCACACCATCCACAAGTGCCTCAAGACTGGCCATGATATCGGCCTTGGCGGCGTCCAGATGACCCTCCGGCAAGTATTCTGTCGCGTATTTGGGCAACTGTTCCATCACATGAAGACAGGTGATCGCGCCATCCTCAGCACAAAGCGCGGTGGCGATCTCCATCGCACCTTGTGCGTTACGGTCGGCTTCGAATGAAACAGGGACGAGGATATTCTTGTACATTTGAGACTTCCTTCCAGAGTTGACAACTCTGTACTCTCCTGCAAGGCAGATTGCCTTGATTTAAGTCATAAGGCTCATCAGCAGAATTGCCCTGAAAAGCCCTCAATTGATGTCCTCTGCTCTGTTTTTGTCGAAGAAGCCATCCACAAAGGACTGGACGATATTGTCGACGACCTCCCGCCGCACATGTCGTTGATCTACCTGGAAATTCGCTGTACCTCGTGCCATCACAAACTCGTATGACGGAAGATAGTAAACGTCGGACATTTCGCGCGTTATTTGTCCCAACACAGCCCGCAGGATCGACTTGCCCTCGCAACTGACCGAAACGATATCAATGTCATCTTGAAATGTCCGCGCCAGAGGAACGGGCGATACAGACATAATAATCGGCGCATTGCCTTTGTGCTTCCTAACGATATTCACAATTTCACGCACGTTCTGATAATTTTCTTCAAATGTGCTGACGTGAAGCTCCGTTTCTTTTGCACCTCCGGCACCGCCGTAAAGCGGTTTCTGCGCAACGACTTTCCCCGATGTTTTATTCCTGAAGACTTCGGTCATTCCAAAGGTGAAAACAAACGCCGTCGCTGTTTCAACTCCGCTTCGCACCTCGGTATTTATGCTATCGACTACGTCCATCAGCACGCTTGGAGAGTTTGCCATAACAAGACGCCGATAAGGGTCTTGATATGTATCTGGGCCCCACTTAGGAGACTTTCCTCTCTTTTTCACTTTCCATACGTCGTCTTCGCATTTGTCCCAGTCGCCAAACGCTTGCCGTAGTTGTTGCAATATCGTGAAAGAATTATAGAAATTCATGTGTTCCCGTTCTGGGAGTTCGTCAACCCTTGCTTGTTCTTGATCAAACACAATATTCTTGTAGTCGGGAGTGCATTGAAGGCCCCGTTTGGTCAAGCCGATCCGCACTTCTTCTGCAAAACAGCTACCCATCGTGAAAAATACATCGTCTTGGTCAAAAAGGTTCCGCTGAGGGATTGTGATCAAACCGGTCTTCACATGTTCTGCAAACTTTTTGTGCGTTTGCTCCGCCGCGCGCAATGCCAGCGGCTGACGATGGTCCAGCAACCTGAGCTTTTCTTTCAGCCAACGATTAATTCTTTTTGACAACTGATGTTCCTTCAATGCGCTACCTGTAGCATGCATTTAGTCAGGATTTCGCGATCTTAACTGATAAAATCAGTGCAAGATGGGTTGTGCCAGAAATTCTACTGCGGATCA
>CAZTKF010000140.1:0-4420 GCA_964614205.1 uncultured Loktanella sp.
GCACGCGGTTGCGTTCACCGCCCGACAGCAGGCCGACCTTCTTCTGCTGGTCGCCGCCTTTGAAGTTGAAGGCCGAGCAATAGGCGCGGGAGTTCATGGAAGCGTCACCCAACTCGATGATCTCGGCGCCGCCGCTGATCTCTTCCCAGACGGTGCTTTCCGGATTGAGTGCATCGCGGGACTGGTCAACGTAAGACAGCTTGACCGTGTCGCCGTAGGTCACAGAGCCTGCATCCGGTTCAGCCTGTCCCGTAAGCATGGAAAACAGCGTGGATTTGCCCGCGCCGTTTGGGCCGATCACGCCGACAATCCCGCCGGGCGGCAGACTGAATGACAGATCCTCGATCAGGAGCTTGTCGCCCATGTGTTTCTTCAGCCCGTCGACCTCGATCACCTTGGAGCCCAAGCGCGGCCCATTCGGGATGATAATCTGGGCGCGCCCGACCTTGTCGCGTTCGGACTGGCTGGCCAGTTCGTTATAGGCCGCGATCCGCGCCTTGGATTTGGCCTGCCGCGCCTTTGCGCCCTGCCGCATCCACTCCAGTTCGCGCGCTAGCGTCCGCTGTTTGGATTTGTCGTCTTTCGCTTCACGTTCCAGCCGTTTGGCCTTGGCTTCCAGCCAGCTGGAATAATTGCCCTCGTGCGGGATGCCCGCGCCGCGATCAAGTTCCAGAATCCATCCGGTGATGGCATCAAGGAAATAGCGGTCGTGGGTGACGATCAGGATCGTACCTTTGTAGTCGATCAGGTGCTGTTGCAGCCAAGCGATGGTTTCCGCGTCAAGGTGGTTGGTCGGTTCGTCCAACAGCAGCATGTCGGGCGCATCGAGCAAGAGCTGGCACAGCGCCACGCGGCGTTTTTCACCACCCGACAGCGTGGTCACATCGGCATCATCCGGCGGGCAGCGTAGCGCCTCCATGCTGATGTCGATCTGTGCGTCGAGATCCCAAAGATTCTGGCTGTCGATCTGGTCTTGGAGCGCCGCCATTTCATCAGCGGTCTCTTCGGAATAGTTCATGGCGACTTCGTTGTAGCGATCAAGGATCGCTTTTTTGTCGGCCACGCCCAGCATGACGTTTTCGCGGACTGTCAGGTTGGGGTCGAGTTCGGGTTCCTGTGGCAGATAACCCACGCGCGCGCCTTCTGCGGCCCATGCTTCGCCTGCGAAGTCCTTGTCTTGCCCCGCCATGATCCGCATCAGAGTCGATTTACCGGTACCGTTCACACCGACGACGCCGATTTTCACGCCGGGCAGAAAGTTTAGCCGGATGTTTTCAAAAACCTTTTTCCCGCCGGGATAGGTTTTGGACACGCCGTCCATGAAGTAGACGAATTGATTGGCAGCCATAGAGGGGATGCTCCGCTTAAGAAGGATTTTGCCTTAGATAGCGATGGTGCGGCGCAGGGGCAATGGGTGAGGGTCAGAGCATGATTTTCATGCCGTCCTTGCCAAGCGCCAATGGCCCGTCCCAATGCTTGCGTACCTCGGCTTCCCAATGCTGGCTGGTAAAGTGCGGGTCGCCATCCGGCACAAAGTGGTTCAGGGCCAGTTGTTTCACTTTCGCGTCTCGCGCGATGAGGCCGACCTTGGCGGCGTCGGTGTGACTGCGCAGGATGTGGGTGCGCAAGCGCTCGTCACCATTGGTCATGCGGGCGCAAAGTGCCTCGACACCATCGCGCAGCATGGCCTCGTGCACCAGCAGGTCGGCACCACGTGCGAAATCCGCCATTTCAGGCATATAGGCGGTGTCGCCGGAGAGCACGACCACCTTGTTGTCTGTCTCAAATCGCAGCGCATGGCTGTCGGTGATGGGGGGGTGAACGTTGCGCATCGTGTGCAAGGTGACCGGACCGAAATGCATTTTGTCCTGAATGGTGCGGATATGCGCAAGGCCGGCAAAATCGCAGCGTCCTTCGTCACGAATCCGCAATTCAATGTCGAACGCCATACTGTCCTGAAAGCCCTTCCAGTACCGATCCAGACCGATCGGACCAATAACGGGAACACTGTGGTTCAGACCGGCCGTCCATGCTGTGTGAAGAAAGGGCCCAAGCTCGAGGTAATGGTCAGAATGGAGGTGCGTGATGACCACAAGATCAATGTCGGTCAAGGCGACGCCCTGATCGCAAATCCCGCGTGTGACCCCGAGGCCAGCATCGACTAGGATTTTCTTGCCTGCGAGTTGTAGCAGCATCGCAGTCGGCATGTTGGAACCGGGGCGAATGGCGGGTCCGCCCTTGACGCCCAGAAAGGCGATGCTGTCAGACATGGGTGGATCCTTTCGGTTTTGACCGCCGGCGTGATTGATTCAGTTTAACGGGTAAAGCAACCGCACCGTCAACCGGCGGAGAAGGCGGGGTTCACGCTTGCGCGTTCAGGTTCTGACCCCTTTGTGAGGGCCGATCCCGCTTCTGTTAGCACAATTTGATCTAGCGCAAAGCACTGCTTGTGGCGGCATGCTAGCGAACGTGTACCAGCAAGCGGAGGAATAATGATGCAAACCTTGGGCGACGCACGTGAACACTTTTGGCGTGTCATCAAGATGGCCAAAGCCTGCGAGGTCGATTTGTCTACGGCACTGGACGAGGACAAGATCAATATAGCCGAATATGCCGATATGATCACCGGCTGCCGTGGCTGTGAGCAGGTAGAGAAGTGTGACAAATTGCTTGCCGAGATGCCCCACGTGGACCGGGCACCGGATTACTGCGTCAATCGCGAGACTTTCGCCGCACTACGGCAGGGCTGAATTTCCCGCACTCACAGAACACGAAAGGGCGCTGCGATCCGCAGCGCCCTTTGTTTCAGGCTTTCACGCGCCGCGTGTCAGGATGCAAGGCGGTCCCCAGAATATGATCGGCCCGATGGATCACTTTCTTTGCGCTGCCCACGATTTCGGGCTGGGGGGCTTGGGCGATGGCGTGATCCTTGCCGGGATAGTCCAGTGTTGACAGGAAATGGCGCATGCAATTGAGGCGGGCGCGCTTTTTGTCATTGGACTTTACAACCGTCCAGGGCGCATCGGCGGTGTCGGTGTAAAAGAACATCGCTTCCTTGGCTTCGGTATAGTCTTCCCATTTATCAAGGCTGGCCTTGTCGATAGGCGATAGCTTCCACTGCTTGAGCGGGTCGGTGGCGCGGGCTTCGAAGCGGCGCTTTTGTTCTTCTTGTGTGACCGAAAACCAGTATTTGTAAAGGCGGATCCCTGAACGGGTCAGCATCCGTTCCAGTTCGGGCGTCTGGCGCATGAATTCGAGGTATTCTTCGGGTTCGCAAAAGCCCATCACCCGTTCCACACCGGCGCGGTTGTACCAGCTGCGGTCATAGAGAACCATTTCTCCCGAGGTTGGCAGATGTTCGATATAGCGCTGGAAATACCATTGACCGCGTTCTTCGTCGGTGGGTTTGTTCAGGGCCACGACGCGGGCAGCACGGGGGTTAAGATGTTCGGTAAAGCGTTTGATCGTGCCGCCCTTGCCCGCGGCATCGCGCCCCTCGAAGAGCAGGACAAAGCGCTGGCCGGTTTCCTGCGCCCAGAGTTGCACTTTCAAGAGTTCGGCCTGCAACTCGGCCTTTTCGGCCTCGTAGGGGCGGCGCGCCATCTTGGGCAGGCCCGCAGGCTTGCGGCGGGTGGGCGCTTTGGGCTTGTCGTCCACAACGGTATCTTTCATGTGCCTCTCCTTCTGTGCTTGCGCAAAAGTCTAGCAGGGCCATGGGGCAGATGCCTTGATGTGAGTCAAAGGTGCGACCAAGCGCCAGTTGATAAATCACCCTGACGGGCTAGTATCCTCGGCACATGTACACCGCAGGAGGACATTATGCGTCTCACAGTACTTGCCTTTGCCATGCTGCCAATGGCAGCCGTGGCGCAGAATACCACATTGCCGAACCCGACAGAGCCTGTCGCGCAATCCCAGACCTGCCCCGCAGGCACCGCGTGGGATGCTGGCGCGGGGGCCTGCACGACCACATCACAGTCGGCGACGCCCGCTCAGGGCAGCGGGTGCAGCCATGGTGCTGCGCGTGAGGTCACTTCCTGATCTGAGGACAAGGTCCTGAAGATCATCGAAAATGCATTGAGCGACCGTGGCTCCAAATACGCGGTCGCAGGCGGTCCTGTTGCGTCAACGGATGAGGCGCGGGCCTTTGTGAAGGCGCTGTGCCGCCGCAAGAAATTCGCCAAAGCGACCCATAATACATGGGCGGTTCTGCTGCCCGACGGCCCCCTGAAAAATGATGACGGCGAAAGCGGCGCAGGGATGGTGATCCTGCGAATGCTGGAGCGCGAGCGGCTGGAAGGCCACATCATCGTGGTGACGCGGTGGTTTGGCGGGGTGAAGCTGGGCGGTGACCGGTTCCGCCGCGTGCAGGATGCGGTGCGGGTTTATTTGGACGGGATGTAGGGTGGGTGAAACCCAC
>CAZTKF010000141.1:0-4351 GCA_964614205.1 uncultured Loktanella sp.
AGGGGTGTACGACCTACCGCCCAAATGAGGTGACGGGGGCGGTGTTGAGTGTGTCTGAAACTAAAGAAGCAAAGTTGCCGAAACTCAGTACAGTGGCAGAACGGGTAGCCTGGGCTATTGCGAATTGTGAGTTTAAACAGAGAGATGTAGCGGCTTCTATCGGTTTGTCTGAATCGGCACTGAGTCTGATCAAGTCTGGTGAGAGAAAGATTGGCGCATCCGAAGCGGTGGCATTCGCTAAGTTAACTGGCGTGACGATTGAATGGCTGATTGAGGGATTGGAAAATAGCTCAACGCGTCTTGGCCAAAGAACTTCTGCTGGTAGCTCCGACGATGAAGGCGGTACGACTTTCCCAAGTGAAGGCGAGGTCGTCTACATGTCCGAGCCGCTGGATCGTCCGCAGGAACTGGAAGGGGCCACCTACAAGCTCAAATGGCCTGATAGCGAACATGCAATCTATATCACCGTGAACGATCTGGTGATTGCGGGCCACCGCCGCCCGTTCGAGGTTTTCATCAACTCCAAGAACATGGAGCATTTCGCATGGACCGTTGCGCTGACGCGTATGATCTCGGCGGTGTTCCGGCGCGGCGGTGATGTGTCGTTTGTGGTGGAAGAGTTGAAAGCCGTATTCGATCCACGCGGCGGCGCATGGATGCAGGGCAAATATGTACCGTCTATTCTGGCGGCTATCGGGGGCGTCATCGAGAAGCACATGATCGCTATCGGCTTTCTTGCGGGAGAGGGCATGGGCTTGAAAGCCGACCCGCAGGCCGATGTTGTTGCGATTAACGGGGCGCCACGCGGCAAGGCATGTTCCTCATGCGGGTCTTATGATTTGCGTATGGTCGAAGGGTGCATGACCTGCGGGTCTTGCGGCTATTCCAAGTGTGGCTAGACCGGGTTTCGCCGTAAGAGCCAGACAAAGAACACGCCGCCGATCAATCCGGTGACGATGCCGATGGGGATATCGTCGGGGGCCATGATCGTACGGGCAAGGACGTCGGCCCAAAGCAGGAAGATCGCACCGCAAAGGGCCGAAACCGGCAGGACGCGTTTGTAGTCGCCCCCGACAATCAGCCGCACGATATGCGGAACCATCAGGCCGACAAAACCGATGAGTCCCGAAAAGGCGACCATCACACCAGTAATCATGGCGCCGACGACAAAAACGGTCAGCCGGAACCGGCCGACGGCGATGCCCAGCGTAGCTGCGGTTTCGTCGCCGATTGTCATGGCATTGAGGTTGCCGGCGTTCCCCCAAAGATAGGCCCCGCAGACAAGAAGGATTGCCAGAGGGTAGATCAACTGATCCCACTGCGCGAGGCCGAGCCCGCCCAGCATCCAGAAGACGACCGTATGGACTGCCCTTGGATCGCCAAGAAAGATCAGGACATTCGCGGAAGACATGACGATAAAGGAAACGGCCACACCCGCCAGTACCAACCTGTCGGCACTGGTTGCAGCAGCGAATTGCGACACCCCCAACACGATCAGGGTTGCCCCCAACGCGCCCAGAAAAGCCATGAGCGGCACAGTCATGAGTCCGATGAAAAGCCCGGTGTGAAGTAGGGCGAGGATCGCGCCGAATGCGCCGCCGGCAGAAATTCCCAGAAGATGCGGATCGGCAAGCGGGTTACGGGTGACCGCCTGCAGGCTGGCGCCAACGATGGCCAGCCCGGCCCCCACCAGACAGGCAAGGATCGCACGGGGAAAGCGGATGTCCCAGACGATAGCTTCGCGCCCCGCCGACCAGTCAGGGGTGATCAGTCCGGATGTTAACTTGTTGGCAAGCACCCCCCAGACCGTTGAAAAAGGGACCGAAACGGCCCCCACACTGACGGCCACCGACAAAGAGAGGCACAACGCGACACATCCCAACCCGAGCGTCAGTGGCAGCCGGGCTTTGTGCGGGTTGAGCGTGGTGATCTGTCTGTCGGCCTGATCCATCTACAAGTTGCCGCGGAACGCAGTGGCAAGGGTTTTGACGGCCTGAATATTTCGTGGTCCCGGTGTGGCCTCGACATATTCCAGCACGACGAAGCGGTCGTTCCTGACCGCGTCGATATCCGCGAAGGCCGGGTTTGACATCATGAAGTCACGCTTCTGTGCGGCAGTCACCTCGCCGTAATTCACAATCACGATGACTTCAGGGTTCCGTTCCACGACAACTTCCCAGCCGACAGTGGCCCAGCTTTTCTCAAAGTCGTCCATGATGTTGACGCCGCCTGCGGCAGCGATCAGCGCGTTGGGCATTGCATAACGGCCCGCGGTGAAGGGTGCATCTTCCCCGCTGTCATAGACAAAAACGCGGGGGGCGTCAGGCAGGACAGGCTGGCTGGCAAGAAAGTCTGACAGGTCGGCCTGATAGCCTGTGATCAACGCCTCGGCCCGTTCCTCGACGTCAAAAATAGCACCCAGATTGCGAAGGTCATTGTACATGTCCTCCATCGAGGCAGCATCCTTCTCGCCGATGTGGATACAGCTTTCGGTCAGTTCATAGACCGCGATCCCAAATGGCGCGAGCGTTTCAGGTGTGACTTCACCCCCGACGCGCATGCCGTAGTTCCAGCCTGCGAAAAAGAAATCAGCGTCGGCGCCAATGAGCACTTCCTTGGAGGGGTATTGCGCAGAAAGTTCGGGTAGTTCATTGACGCCGGCGCGCATTTCGGCGTCCAGTTTGTTCCAGCCGGAAATGCCCGTATACCCCACCATTTGGTCAGTCAGTCCAAGCACCAACATCATTTCGGTCAGGTTCACATCATTTGACACGGCAGCCTTTGGCGGTGCGTCAAAGGTCACGTCACGCCCACAGCTTTGCACTGTTGTTTGCGCCAGGGCGGCGCTGGCTGTCAGCGCCAAGAGTGCGGTTGTCATCGGGAGGTTCATCGTCTTGTTTCTTCAGTTGGGAAGGTGAAAGGACAGGTGATTGGTATCACTTGGTGCAAGGACTTCGCGCCTCGCCTCGACCCTGAACGTGTTCGAGACAAGTGTCTCGGTCAGCAAAGTGTCGGGGGAGCCAAATCCGCGTGGGTAGCCATCTTCTAGCACAAGGATATCGTCGCATATATCCGCCGCCACGTTGAGATCATGCAAAGAAACCACAATTGTGAGGTCAAGCGCGCGGATCAGGGCGAGCACTTCGAGTTGATGGCGGATATCCAGATGGTTCGTCGGCTCATCAAGAACCAGGATCTGCGGTTCTTGCGCCAGCGCACGCGCGACCATGACACGCTGGCGTTCACCGCCTGACAGTGTGCCAAAGTCACGATGCTCCAAACCGTGAAGATCAAGCAGATCAATCACGTTGGCGATAACGGATGTGTCGTGCGTGTCTGCCCTGGCATAGCCTTGGCGGTGTGGCGTCCGCCCGAGTGCGATTATTTCGCGCACACTCAGGCCAAAGGCAGCAGCCTGTTCCTGCAAGACAGCGGCGACCTGTTGGGCTGCCTTTCGCGCCGGCATCGTCCAGATGTCCGTGCCGTTGATTTTGACATGTCCAGATGTGGGTGCCTGATAACGGTACAGCAGGCGCAAGAGCGTCGATTTGCCAGCTCCGTTGGGACCGACGACGCCCAATACGCGGCCCTTGCAGAGCTCGAAACTTGTGCTGTGCAGAACGGGGGCCGTCCGCTTGTGTGGCCGCCAGCTAACGTCTGAAACGCTCAGGTGCGCGCCGTTCACGAAACTAGCGCCTTGCTGTCTTCCAGCGCGATGATTGCGGCGGGCACGCGTGCGAGCGTAGATTTGCGCAGCTTGCCGGGGCGGTCAAGAGACGAACACCAGCCGTCGTGTAGGATGGCATATTGCCTCGCGAAATCGACCAGATCCGCGATATCATCCTCGGGTGTCATGTCTCCGAACAGATAAGTCGCTTTCCGGGTGCCGTGATAGGCCACCGTGCAAGGTCTGTCACAGCCGGCCATACAGGCAACGCCGGATATGGCAAAGTCTTCGGAAATGCTGTCGCCTGCCGCAGCAATCGCGCTGCGCAGTTTGTCGATCAGTTCATATCCGGGACGGCAGTCTGTCCCTTTATGTCTGCACGATGTGCAGACCGTAATTCGGTGGTGTGTTGTCCGGTCCATGTCGCCCTCCGCGATGTCGCGGGGCACGAAAGGGGCATGGAAGTGCGGCTGTCTGAGCCTTGTTCACCATCATGTTCTCCGATCCGGACACCCCGCCCGGTTTGAGTTTCTGTTGGTGCAACGTGACACCATTTGATGGCAGGTCTCCTGACTTCGCGGGTCGCTGCTTGCCCGATCCCTTCCCGAGCAGTTGCTCAGTGGTGATCATCGGGGTCGCTCGCCGCTCACAGTTGCGGGGGCAGTCACGGATTTGGCGCGCTTT
>CAZTKF010000142.1:0-4301 GCA_964614205.1 uncultured Loktanella sp.
CTCTATCAACGAAGCAGACGTCGAACCAACTTCCTCGACCGTCCGCTTTGGCGCGCACTTTGTAAGTTCGACGAGCGCAAAACTTTTCGCACGCAGCGAACGGCTGGTTCGACGGGCCGTACCGCAGCAAAGTGAGGAGGTGTTGTGTGACCGCTTCGGGCCGATACTGGTGATGAAATCGGACCCCTCAAAGAGTTGCTTGGTTCGGTTTGTCAACCTTGGCTTAATCGCCGAAACCGGCATCTGATCTCAATGCGCAGAGGTTTCCATCTGGATCGGAAAATTCCGCGGTCCTTCCCCAACTGTGCTCAATGATATCAACATCTATGCCCTTGCTCTTGAGCGCTACGCTTGTTGCCAAAACGTCAGGGACGTTAAATCGGAGCTTTGTCGGGTTCTGCTTGATGGTTTTGCGTTTGTCGACAGCGATGCCACCAGTTTCAACCATCAAGTATGTGTCGCCCAATAAGAAGGTGGTCAATTTTTCACCTGGTCGGTCGATTGTGTGCAAGGTCTTCAGCCCAAGAGCCTCACCATAAAACCGCACACATTCTTCATAGTTCTGCGTGAATAGAATAATCCCTGCCATGGTAAATTGCATTGTTTGCTCCTTGTCGGCCGTTTGCAGTCTGGAGTGCCCTTACTGAGTAGTCCGGTTTCAACGTTAGTGCATGTGGGGTCTCCGATCCGCCGGTCCCTCCACAACGACACCCCGAGGTTGAAGAAGCACTATTTCATCGGGATTGCTGGGGTGCCGCCGACGGCGGAAGTGAGCCCATATTTTCTAAGGCTGCCCTTTTACATAATTTTCGGCATCCGCGCGGCTTTCATTGACAATACGCATAACGATTGCCGCACCGACCCTGGCGGCAGCAGCGTTGCGGCTGTCGAGATCGGCTTCTGTTTCTGTAATGAATAGCGCAGCAATCACTGGCTCTCGATGCGGCGGGTAAAACACGCCAACAATTGATCTTGATCCATAGCCGCCTGCTCCTGTGCGATCATGTATCGACCAATCTGGTGGAAGAGCGGCGCGAAACAGCGCATCGGCCACGCTGTGATCAGAAAGCCATTCCCGCAGGATCGCGCGCGAAGCCGGTGAAAGCGCATCGCCCAAGAGCAGTTGATCAATGGAGTGGGCAATCATCCGGGGCGTTGTCGTATCTCGCGCGTCATTTGGAACGGCTTGGTTCAACTCCGGTTCCCATCGGTCCAGTCGAGTCGCCTGATCCCCGATGGAGCGCAGGAAGGCCGTAAGGCCGTTTGGACCGCCAACCGCTGAAAGGACGATGTTTGCCGCGGTGTTGTCACTTACCGAAAGAGTCATGCGGCATGCTTCGGCCAAAGAGACTTCGACATGGCCTGCCCGGGCAAGATCTTCAATCGCCGGCGAGTATTCGACGACCTCGACGTCAACCAACGGCACTTTTTCAGCCAGGGAAGCCGCTTCGCCGTCAACACTGTTCAGAAGCGCACCACATGCAAGCAGCTTGAATGTGCTGTTCAAGGGAAAGCGGTCATCTTCCGAATAGGCGATCACGTCTCCCGTATGCGTATCGCGCATGTAAAAGCCGACACGCGCCCCGAGGTCATGCTCTATGCTGCGAACCACATCAAGAACCTGATCCGCACTGGCCCAGTGCGGCAGATACATGGCGACACAGGTTGCACGAAAAAGGGCCCCGATTCCATTCAATCGCATGCTCATTCTTTGGCCGTTTTCATCCAAAGTGGCAATTCTCTGACGCAATATCTAGACGATCGGCAGCTGCGAGTTGGGACATGAAGTGCCTGATGCGTGCGGCATTCGCCCCGCCATCCACGAGTCCTTCTCGTGATTTCGATCGCATGTCTATACGGGTGTGCGTGCCCTCTCGCTCGGCCCGAAGTATCACGTCGTCGACGAAGCCGAGAAACGGGGTAGTGACCTCCGCCTCGATCTGTCCGGTGTGGTCATCTCGGCGTGTGACGTGCCAGTGCACATTCTGCTTCATCAATGCCGATGCGCGGTTCAGAACCTGCTGCGGACACATATCCAGTTTCAGACTGCAGAGTTCTGGATACGCCGCTCGGATGATCGCGGCGTTTCGCGCAGGAAAGGCTTTGTCGCGGCTGTTCTTGGGCAACTGATCCCTTGTGGCGGCAAAATGCGGGGGCCGCTCAACATCTGTGCTGACATCGTTGATAAAAGGATAGGTAAGGTCCTTGGCCGTCTTCGCGCCCACGACAAGCGCTGGTAGGCCTGCAGTCACGACAAGGCCAATGGATTCCCCCACTGCAAGAAGCGCGAACGCTATTCCACCTCCGCTGAAGGCGCCAAGCATCACCATCGCCCAAGTCAGCATGGCGGGCCCAACTCCAGACAGCCTGAAACCGATCCCGAGGAAAAAGAAGAGATAGGGGACAAGACATAGAACAGGCATATGGGACGGGTCTCACTTCGGGTATTGGGGAGATCCGGCTGCCGCAGCCCCTTTGGCGCCGCCGGTTACCGGACAAATTTGCAGCGATTGCGGCTTACGAGCCGTCATCGGTACCAACGCGCTGAGAGGCATGCACAAGCGGTTATCGGGAAGGCGTGGGAATTGTGCAGAAGCCCGCAGCCGGAACATCGAGTGCGGCGTTGTATTTGCTCGACATGTTTTGAAACGCGATTAGCCCCGTCAGTTCTGCAATACCGTCTTCGTCGAAATGCTTTTTCAAGCGGTCGATGAGATCAGCGTTCGTTGTGCGATCAGAGTAGGTGATCGTCTCTGCATATTCGAGGGCCAGCCGCTCACGTTGGCTGAAGGCATTGCTGTCCTGCCAGCCGCTCACCGCCTCGATCTTGTCCAGTGCCACGCCCCTTTTAATCAGCGTGGCCGCGTTAATGTCGATGCAGAAGGCGCAATGGTTGATTTGGGAAACCCGCACCGTCACCAGCGAGCGTAAGTGTCCATCGATCGGTGATCTCTTGCGGTTCAACGCACCGTAGAGAAGCGCCATTGTCGCGAAAACGAGAGGAGAGCGTGCCCAGAGCAAGCCAGGTTTCAGAACTTCGCCGTAGGTCCACCTCTGCTTCCAGAAGAAGGCGCGTACGAAAAGCGGGTACCGGTTCATGGGTTTTGGGGCGATGTACATGTCAGGGTCCATTTCGGAGAGAAGAGACTTGCCTTAAGCATTTGCTCAGGTAGCGGTTCGGCGCCGAAGGGCGGCCACAACCGCCCGGATGTCGAAAAATACAGAAACAGCGACAGTCGCGCACAGAAGGACGATCCAAACGCCATAGGGGGTCAACAGTCTGAAGTCGGAACTCATAGCCGCCTCCGTCGGCAGACAGACCAACAAGGGTGTCCAGCAGATGATGTGGGCTAGACCTGTGACCCGTATGTCCCTCTGTCGCCAAAAGACAAGAACACCGATCGGGAATGCCGTGAAATACGCGATCAGGCCCCACTTGGCTCCATCCTGGCTGTCGACGAAGAATAAACCGAAAAGGAAGACGATGTTGAGCCAACGCATCCAAAGGTGCACTGGTCGCGGCAAGGCAAGAAGCTGTTGTTTTGCGCTTTCGAGCATGTTCGTTGTGCCCTGTTTACCAAGTAGCGACACTTGTGACACCGAAGGCTGCGCCAAAAGCGGCCGGGTCGTCGATTGCATCGATCAGGAACTGCGCAAGCGCCCGACGTGACACTGATGTGCCGCCCTTTGCAGGGCCCGCTTTCTTTGCCATGTAGCAGGCATTATCGGTATCGTTGAGAAATCCGGCACGAACGGTTGTCCAGTTCAGGCCCGATGTCTCAAAAATCTCTTCCATGCGCGCCGCGCTGCGTATGACATTCGGGAAGATGAGGCGTAGGAACCGCCCAATCGGTGTTTGTTCGTGAAAAAGCAACGCCGTCGAAGTCACCAGAACGCGTTTCAGCCCAGTTTCCCAAGCAGCTTCTAAAATTGCCTCGGCAGAGCGGTAATATATGGCAGTGGCCGCCCTGGTCGGTCGCCGACCACCCAGGGTCGAGACAACTGCGTCCTGACCGCGCAATACCTGTTTCAGGAAAGCCGGGTCGCAGGGGTCTCCGACTGCGAACCTTAACCTTTCATGCTGGATGCCAAGGCACTTGTCCGCAGATCGAACGGCGGCAGTAACGTCCATGCCTTTTTCAAGCGCAGCCTGCAGCACATGCTTTCCTGTGCGCCCATTGGCGCCCAGTACAACGAGTTTCACAACGGCCTCCTTCCAAGCTGAGTTTGCAGTTCTCTTCTGCTTGGGAGTGATTAACTCATACGATTTTCATATTTGAAATGATGATATTTGTTGGTTT
>CAZTKF010000143.1:0-4296 GCA_964614205.1 uncultured Loktanella sp.
GAGGCCATTCGAAAGACTGAGAAGGCATTCGATAAGTTTTGCGATTCAATTGATCGGGCTACCAAGAGTTTTGAAGAAGGGATTGATGAACAAGCAGCCAAGCTGGCCTCACTCGAAACTCAATCCACGGATTTAGAGAGCAAGCAGAAAGCACTCAGAGATCAATTGGATACTCATCTAAATGATTGGAGTGCCGAGCATACTGATGCGCAAAATCTAAGAGCTACAGAATTCTCAGAAAGCGAAATTGAACGAAAAAAGAGTTTCGAAAGTTCTAAGTTGGCAATTCGTGAAAAAGCTGACCTATCGCATAAGGAAGTGTTCTCCAAGCTGAACGAGAGGAATGCTTCAAGGGAGAAAGAATTCGAGGATTTTGTTCGGGATACGAAGGCCGATATGGAGGCAAAGCACCAGTCAATATTGAAACTGCACGACTTGGTTGCTGGTGATGGTGTTGCGGGTGGTTACAAGAAAACTGCCAAGGATGAAGGAGAGGCTGCTAACCGTTGGCGTCAGATCGCTATGGGAGCTTTTGTTGCTGCCGCGATTTGGACTTTGTTCAAAGTTGCAGCTTACTGGAAAGGTTGGGTGTCAACCACTGCCGGGAACTTTGATTGGGCGGAAATTATCGCGGCGTCCTCCCTTACGTTGATTTTGCTTGCTACGGCGGCCTACGCTGCTGCTCAGTCAAAGCTTCATAGACTGAATGAACAGCAGATGAGTTGGTTTTCTTTGGAGGTCGGAGCGCTTGACCCATTTATTGCATCGCTGACGGAAGACCAGCAGCGAGTGCTGAAAATACAGTTGTCTCAAAAGCTATTCGGTCAAAATAGATTGGTTCAAACGAGCGAGATTGATGATGGTCAGAACGGTGTGGTGAAGACGATTTTGGATGCCGTTACCAAACTGGGAGGTAAGGGTGACTAGCCCTCTTACACTCGGAATGAACTTTGCTATGCACATTTCCTTGTGCGGGGAACTGTTCGTTTTGAGGCGGATTTTTGTATTTTGATTTGGTGCAAAATACGTGCACGATCTCGCCTTGTCGGCGTAAATACTTGATTTTATAGGGTGAAATGTGAGGCGCTAACCACCTTAGCAGGGGAGCGCCTTCGACCACTCGGCCACGTCTCCGCCGATCCGTTTAGAGATGCAGTACACCGGAAACAAGGCAAAAATCACTTTTTTGCTGCCACTGTGCGAAATCATCCGGCAGAGCGTTTCTCGCAGCACAAATGACCGTCTGGCTGCAAGGATCGTGAATGCAGAGGCACGCGGCGTTTCATTTTGTGAACAGGCAGGCAAGAACGCTGCGCCCTCGCCTGACCGAACGGCATCCGAACGGGGCATTGGCGATCCGAGAAGGACTCGAACCCTCAACCTGCTGATTAGAAGTCAGCTGCTCTATCCAGTTGAGCTATCGGACCGCACGGGGGTGGTATGGCGTGTGGGCCGCCCGTTTGGCAAGAGCAAAAGCCCCGTCTAGTGGGTCCATGCACCACGGCGATTGGTTGCAAAGTTTTCGCCATAGCCGCCGGGGCGGATGTTCGCCTTGCGCTGCTTGGGTTCACGCACCACGGCATCAATGCCATGTTCGCGGGCATACTCCAGTGCCGCCTCTTTGCTGTCGAATTCCAGCTTGACCTGCGCCTGCGTATCCGAAGACGACGTCCAGCCCATCAAAGGATCTACCTTCCGGGCGCTTTCCGCCACATGCTCAAGCACCCAATGCTTGGTCTTGGCTGTACCAGACGACATGGCGGTCTTGGCTGGTTTATAGATTCGTGCGCGCATGGCTCGGTCTCCCTTGGCTGGGTTCTATATGTGCAAAACGCAAGTGTAGTGCAAGCATTTGCGCATCAGGCCCACTCGCCCCCGCGCATCACGGGCACCCGCGCGCCCGTCTTGGTGATCCCGTCGATATCCACCGCATCGGACCCCATCATCCAGTCAACATGGATGATGCTCTGATTGCCGCCCTTCTGCTTGAGTTCCTCAGGCGACAGCTCGGACCCGCCCTCGATCGTGTCGGCATAGCATTGACCCAGCGCGATATGGCAGGAGGCGTTTTCATCAAAGAGCGTGTTGTAGAATAGCGTACCCGACTGGCTGATCGGGCTGGAGTGGGGCACCAGCGCCACCTCGCCGATCCGGCTCGCGCCATCATCGGTATTCAGCAATTGCCTGAGAATATCCTCGCCCTTGCTGGCAGAGGCCTCGACAATCCTGCCCGCTTCGAAACGCACCTTGATATCCTCGATCACATTGCCCTGATGCGCCAGCGGTTTGGTCGCGGCGACGGTCCCTTCCACCTTATAGGCATGCGGACAGGTAAAGACTTCTTCAGTCGGGATATTCGGCTGGCAGGTTACACCATTCAGAGCAGGTGACGCCCCGCCCTTCCAGATATGCCCATCCGCCAGACCCAGATGCAGATCGGTTCCCGGTCCGGTGTAGTGCAGCGCTCTGAAGTTCTGTGCGTTCAGCCAGTTCACCCTTTCCTTCAATGTGGCCGTATGCTCTGCCCAATTGGCCACAGGATCATCACCAGCCAGACGCGAGGCCGCATAGATCGCGTCCATCAGTTTGCCTTGCGCCTCTTCCACCGGCAAATCGGGGTAGACACGCGCGGCCCAGCCCGCGCTTGGGTAGGCGACGATATTCCAGTTCACCTCGAAACCCACAATCGGGTTCATCGCCGGTTTGGCCGCGATTGATGTCGCCTTGCTCAGACGGGCCACTTTTGCAGGGTCCTGCTCGGCCAAGAGCATCGGATCATCGCCAGTAATTGCCATCCGAGCGGCACCACCTTTGAAGGCCGCCGCTAACCCCTCATAGAACCAGTTCGGCGCGCGATCAAAGCTTTCATCGGGCGCATGTTCGAAGCGCGCCAGCGTAATCACATCATCGGTAAAGAACGGTGTCACGATGTCTGCGCCCGCCTTATAGGCATGGACTGTGATGCGGCGGACAAGATCAAGGGCCGCTATCGGCGCTGTAATCACCAAATCCTGCCCTGGTTGCAGGTTCACACCGGTGCGGACGGCCACTTCGGCAAGACGGTCAAGTTTGGCGGGGTCGATATGGTCTGACATGGGTCTGGCTCTCTTGTTTCTTTTGCAAAAGCAGTGCGATATCGCCGCCTAAAGGTCAACCAACCGCGCAATCCCGCAAACGATCAAAACACCCGCTGCTCGGCGCGGCGCACCTGAAATCCGCCACCTTCGATGTTGGTGCACGTCACGCCGGAACGTTCTGAACGGCAGATGATGCCATCAAGCATGGCACGACCTCCGTAGGGTAACACCTCTGGCGGGCTTGGCGCAGGATCCATGTCAGTCACGCAAATCAAACGTCCGCGGCCGGTTTGGTTCAGACCGAAAGCCGTGCCCCAATCGCCATCACAGGAAGCGGGCCGATCAGTATAGGTTTGCCGATCAACACCCAAATCACATCGGACAGCCAGTGGCGCACCGCGGGACATTTCGCAGCGGATATTTCCGGAAGGCGACTGGAATGAAATATCGGCTTCCGCCGCGACACTGCTCCCAAAAACAACACAGACAAGCGCGCACAGACGAACCCGAGATGAGGCAACCAAATCAAACACGACCGCAGATCTAGCATGATCCCTATGCGAGTCAAAATGCACAGTTTCGCGATTGCAAAGGCAAAGGCTGAACAAGAATGCTTTGGCCGGAATCCAATGCACCGCTTGCGGTCGCGCTGACCCATGCGCAACAGAACACCGCGGGCAGGCACCCTTGAACCCCTTGGCAAACACATCAACTATAGGTTCGACACAAAGGATCCCCTCATGGCCTATGCCCAGACCGACAGACGCGACCCCGAACAATTCCTTGCCAACCCCGCACCGGACGTAAAGACCCGTGAAAAGCTGGAAGGCGGCAGGAAATTCGTCCTGAAAACCGAATTCGAACCGGCGGGCGACCAGCCTACCGCGATCAAGGAACTCTCCGCAGGCATCCTGAACGGTGAACGCGATCAGGTGCTCTTGGGCGCGACCGGCACGGGCAAGACCTTCACGATGGCGAAAATGATCGAAGAGACCCAGCGCCCCGCGATCATCCTTGCCCCGAACAAGACGCTGGCAGCCCAGCTTTACGGCGAATTCAAAGGGTTCTTCCCGGACAATGCTGTCGAATACTTCGTCAGCTACTACGACTATTACCAGCCCGAGGCCTATGTCGCCCGCTCGGACACCTATATCGAGAAAGAAAGCCAGATCAACGAACAGATCGACCGGATGCGCCACGCGGCCACCCGCGCGCTGCT
>CAZTKF010000144.1:0-4286 GCA_964614205.1 uncultured Loktanella sp.
CGCATCACCTCGCGCCGCCGCCGCTCGAGCTCCGGCAACTTATTCTCATGTTTTCTGACGCCTTCTTCGTAGGTGAGGTAGGCCTCACTCATCAGGGCAAGCACATCGAGGCCCATGCCCTCGATCTCTGCGCACGCCGCCTGAAAAGTGCCGCGATCACGCGATACCGCATTTTGCGTGAGGGTCTGACCCGCCTCTTGCGCAGCATCCCGATCGAATGAGATTGGCTCTTCCCAGTCATCTTCTGTCCCGCCCGCTGCTTCATGGGCGTCCCAAGCCTCATCAAGCTTTGCGTCGTGCGCCGCCTCTTCACGTTCTACGACAGCTTTGGACACATGGGTGCTGACTGCTCGACGCAGCGCGGCGTCCCGCATGCGGCGGTGCTGCAGCAAGTCCCATTCAATCGTGATGAGATTTTCTGCGATGACACCCTCATACGGTGTCGCCGGCAGAAGCGACTGCATCATGCCCGCGTGAAACTCCTCGAAGGATCCGGGGTCCTCCCCGATGATTGGGGCGCGGCGCGGGAGGATATCCGCAAAGGACGTCATGTCGAAGCGGGCGGGGTCGGGAGGTGTGAGATCCGTCATGAGAGCGGTCCTTTTCCAAATGAACGCCGCCGCTCCCCCCAAGCAGTGGCAATGTTGCGGAGGACATTACCATATCTGGTAGTGTTGGTCGAGGTTCGCCGCTATAGCTGGGTTCCGGTTGCATGATAGGTGACGCAATCTTGGACATCCGATCGCGACTTTTGCCTTCAGGGCTTGCCTATTGCGCCGCCCCAGACTGTTCCTCCGGACACAGTCCATCTATACGCCAATATTCGAATATAGGGGATGTGCCGTCACTGCTTGGGTCGGGTTCGCAGTCAGCTTTGCGACGTTTGCCCCCATTCGTGCGCAATCTCAAATGTTCGGCCGTTCGCTCTATCGGGCAATGAGCGTCGCAACGGATCTGCTCTGGCTCCAAGCCGCTACAGCTGTTGCTTCGAGGGCAGAGATGTCAACTTTCTACCTCTTCGCTCTTGTCTCATGTTGAGACTTATGAAACATCGCATCACAACAATAGATTGTAGGCCCAGCATCATCATAACTGGAGAGGTTGCATGCAGGCAGAGTTAGGAGCCCTTCTTCATCCACATCTAGTATATTTGGCAATGCTGTCTCTTCTGGTTTGCCTCTTGCTGATTGGACTGGCACGGTTTGTCCCAAGGCTGGCGGGTCGGCCAGGTGACGCCAATGCCGTGCAGGCGATGCACGTTCGCCCGACGCCTCGTGTCGGCGGTATCGCGATCTTTGGTGCTTTGGCATGCAGTGCGGTCTTTGCGCCAACTGTCATCACCGATCGCTACGTTGCGTTTCTGGTTGGCACATCGCTCTTGTTTTTTGTCGGCTTGAGCGAGGATCTCGGTTTCCACATCTCTCCGGCGTTGCGCCTCATTGCGGTTGTGGTGACCAGCCTGATCGTCATTATTCTGTTAGGCGTTTGGTTGCCGCGGATCGGTATTTCTTATGTCGACCAATTATTCCAGCACTGGTGGATCGGGGTCCCCTTCACGCTCCTGATCACGGCAGGCGTCTCCAACGGTTTCAACCTCATTGACGGCGTAAACGGTCTTGCGTCACTCACTGCGATCTCTGCCGCCGTAGCGATCGCGTTCATTGCACATCATGGCGATTACGCAACCATGGTGAACCTGAGCATGATGCTTGCCGCAGTCACTCTCGGATTTTTCGTCGCGAACTACCCCTTTGGACTGATTTTCCTCGGCGATGCGGGGGCCTATACGCTTGGCTTCGTACTCGGCTGGTTTGGGATCGCCGTCCTTCTGAATGTGCCGGATGTCTCACCCTGGGCGATCCTGCTGACACTGTTCTGGCCGTTGGCCGATACACTCCTGGCCATGCACCGCAGGTGGCGCGGGAAGAGGTCTGCCGTGATGCCGGATCGCCTGCATGCCCACCAGCTTGCGATGCGCGCCATCGAGATTTGTTGGGTCGGCCGCAATCGCCGCCATGTTGCCAACCCGCTTGCGACGCTCGTTCTTGCCCCCTTTGTGGTCGCTCCGCAGATTGTTGCAGTCCTGCTCTGGGATAAGAACCTTGCCGCCTTCTTTGCGGTGCTGTTCTTCCTCGCGCTGTTTTTTGGATCCTTTGTCTTTGTCCTCGCCGTCGCAAACAACTGCCGTTTGCGGCTCCAGGCCAGTCCGCTTGCCGTCAAGGGCCCCGCCAGGAAAGCCATGGCGTGACCATGCGAGAGGAAATTTGCGCTGATCCGCTGCAGGCGAATTGGAAACTGTATGACACCTCTGGCGCGATGTGCATTGCCGTGGTGGGATTGTTGGGTCTCAGAATTAGGGCCTAACGAATGAGGCATGGTCTGATGTCTTTTCACCGTGGATGCCAACAACATAGCGCTTAAACCCTGAGCCAGCGCGAGAGTGATACCCGCTACCGGATGAAAGCTGGTCATCCTTGCTGACCGGGCCATCCCCATATGCAGTGGATTGATAAGGATCAAACGCTCTTGGAGCCAGAAATGCTTTGCTGCTCACCGTAGGCCAAAACCTACTGTGAGGACGTCTCAGCCCAATCGGAGAGAATAAATGGAACTATCGAAAATTACTGAATATGCCCGTTCGCTTTATGAGGCGCATGGTGACAAGGCGGAAGCTGAGGCGGCGAAAAAGGCAAAGCAGCATGAAGAAGCCGGCGAGGCGGAAGATGCTGCAGACTGGCACGCAATTCGGGATGCGATCCGGGCAATCAGAGGTGCCAATCAGGGCTAGCCATTGCCAGCAGAACAGTGGTTCAAGATAAGAATGCCTAGCATTTTTGGCTGGGATGAACGATCGCGCTTGGAATGCTTCGAGATGTCGGGACGGGCAAAAAAAGAACAGCCAAGACGACCGCAGGTGCCTGCTCAGGAGAATTCATACCTGTGGCTACATGCTTTGTCTCAATACAAACATACAGGTCAGAACAGACTTCTTCATACCGACAATTGGCATACATTCATCATGTTGATGCTTCGGGAAATTTGCCTCGGGTTCTGTTGGCAAATGCCACAAGTGACAGCATCACAGGCACTTCGACCAGCACGCCGACGACGGTGGCCAAGGCTGCACCCGAATTCAAACCGAACAGACTGATGGCAACGGCAACGGCGAGTTCGAAAAAGTTTGAAGTGCCGATCAACGCGCAGGGCGCAGCGATACGGTGTGGAACGCGCAAGGCAAACGCCGCAGCATAGGCAAGCAGGAAGATGCCATAAGATTGCAGCAGGATCGGAACAGCAATCAGAGCGATGACCTCTGGACGCTGAAGAATGACCTGTCCCTGAAGGCCGAATAGAATTACCACGGTTGCGATCAACCCGATCACCGACCAAGGCTTGACCCGCGCCTGAAACGCATTGATCCGGTCCTCGCTGCTTAACCGCGCCCGCGTCCAAAGCCCAGCAGCAAGAGGCAGAGCAACAAACAAGACGACCGATAGAACCAGTGTTTCCCATGGCACTGTGATGTCAGTAACGCCAAGCAAGAAGGCGACGATAGGCGCGAATGCAAAGACCAACACCACGTCGTTCACCGAAACTTGCAAGAGCGTATAACTTTCGTCGCCCTTCGTCAGTTGCGACCATACGAAAACCATCGCAGTACAGGGGGCCGCTCCAAGCAGAATTAGCCCCGCCAAGTATTGCTGCGCATCTTCCGGAGCGATGAGATTCGCAAAGACCACCTCAAAGAACAGCACACCAAGCGCCGCCATAGAAAAAGGTTTGATCAGCCAATTAACGACCAACGTGATAGCAAGACCCTTGGGCTGTTTCACAACATCTTTCAGGCTGCCCGGGTCGACGCCCACCATCATCGGATAGACCATCGCCCAGATCAGAACAGCAACGACAAGGTTCACACTGGCAAATTCGGCTGCAGCAATCACTTGGACCAATACTGGGGCGACACTTCCAAGGGCTATGCCTGAGATGATAGCCAACCCAATCCACAGTGATAGATACCGTTCAAACGTACTCATGCTCAATTCGTACTTTCTATCTTTGGTGAGTAGATTGTTTGTACAAATGTGTCGCCCTGACAAGAACGGCTTGCGCTTGAGGGACAACGCTGCCTACCCGTTATCCGGACGCAGAAGCGACGTGGCAAACACGCCGGCTCGAAGCCTTGGCGACGCGCTGCATTATCGAGCGTCGGTTTGAAGTACCGGAGCAGGCGCTCTGGTTGATCGTCGGCGACCTCAATGAACCCTGTTCGAAAAGTGCAGGAA
>CAZTKF010000145.1:0-4270 GCA_964614205.1 uncultured Loktanella sp.
CCCTATCAGGTTGTTCTGTTCGACGAGGTCGAAAAGGCGCATCCCGATGTGTTCAACGTGCTGTTGCAGGTGCTGGATGATGGTGTGCTGACCGATGGTCAGGGCCGCACCGTTGACTTTAAGCAGACGCTGATCGTGCTGACCTCGAACCTTGGGGCGCAGGCGCTCAGCCAATTGCCCGATGGTGCCGATGCGACCGAGGCCAAGCGCGATGTGATGGATGCAGTCCGCGCACACTTCCGGCCCGAATTCCTGAACCGTCTGGACGAAACGATCATCTTTGACCGTCTTGCCCGCGAGGATATGGCAGGGATTGTCACGATCCAGCTCAAGCGGCTTGAAAAGCGGCTTGCAGGGCGGAACATCCATCTTGATCTGGATGATGCCGCGCTGAAGTGGCTTGCCGATGAGGGCTATGATCCGGTGTTTGGTGCGCGTCCGCTCAAGCGGGTAATGCAGAGGGCCTTGCAGGATCAACTGGCCGAGATGATCCTTGCGGGTGATGTCATGGATGGTGACACGATCAACGTGAGTGCCGGCGTTGATGGCTTGTTGGTGGGGGACCGCGTGTCTGCCAGCAACCGCAAACCGCCAGCAGAGGCGGTCGTTCACTAACCGGATCAGGGGCGCCTTCGGGCGCCCCTTTTCGTGTAAGCTGCATTCTTTGCATGCCGTTCGGATGCACGTTTGCGCTGGGCGACGCGTCGCTTTGTCCCTTGGGCGATCTGCTCTTGTAGGTCAGCACAACTGTCCTATAACAGGGTCATGACCGAACACGCATCCATATCAGCACATTCGCTTGTTGACGATCTACAAGGTATCTCGCTTGGGGTTTTTCTGGCGGGTATCGGTGTCCATCTGCTGACAACGTTGGGCCTGATCACAGGGCAGACTGCCGGGATCGCGGTCATCATTTCCTATCTCAGCGGGTATTCCTTCGGAGCGGTTTTCTTCCTCGTGAATCTGCCATTCTATCTGTTGGCCTGGCGGCGCCTTGGCCGCGCATTCACAATAAAATCACTGATATCCGTAACGCTGCTTTCGGTTCTTACCGAGATCATCCCCTATGGGATGGTATTCACCTATCTTGACCCGCTTCTAGGGGCTGTGACGTTTGGTGCGCTGACGGGTGTCGCGCTTCTTGTCTTGTTTCGGCACAATGGGTCGCTGGGTGGTCTGGGTGTTGTGGCCTTGCTTATTCAGGACACAACCGGATTTCGTGCAGGTTGGGTGCAACTGATCTTTGATTTGTGCCTCTTTGGGCTGGCGTTCTTTTTGTTCGATCCGGCGCTGGTGACATACTCGCTGCTTGGCGCGGTCGTGATCAATCTGATCATTGCAATCAATCACCGCCGTGATCGCTATGTGGCGACCTGATGAAAGAGCCCCGGCGCTGGGCCGGGGCTTTTCCGTTAGACCTGTTCTCAGCAATTAGCTTGCTGGCAGGATGACCGCATCGATGACATGAATCACGCCGTTGGATGCTTCGATGTCGGCAGTAACAACATTTGCGCCGTCAACCATCACGCCGCCTTCGGTCATGATTGTCACATCGGCACCGTTCACTGTTGTCGCCATCATGTTGTTAGACAGGTCGGTCGACATCACTTTGCCGGGGACGACGTGGTAGGTCAGGATCGCGGCAAGCGCCTCGGGGTCAGCGAGCAGGCCCTCGACTGTGCCTTCCGGAAGGGCGGCAAAAGCCTCGTCCGTCGGAGCGAAGACGGTGAACGGGCCGTCACCTTTGAGTGTTTCGACCAGACCGGCGGCCTCGACGGCGGCAACCAGTGTGGTGAAGCTGCCAGCCTCAACGGCTGTGTCGACGATATCCTTTGAGTGACCTGCCGCGAATGCGGAAGTGGTCAGGGCAGCAGTTGTTGTCAGCGCGATAAAAGTTCTGCGTAGCATTTTAGTACTCTCCTATTATCAAGGAATGCCATTTCTTTGGCATCGCAGTTTCTACGGAATACCGGCGACGCAGATCACCGGGGAAACCTGCCAAAGCGACTTGACGCAAATGCGATCTCGCCTAAGCAAAGCCGATTTTCCATTTCCAGTCACACCTGTGTGAGTCTTCGTGAACAAAACACGGCGTTTCCTTCAAACATTTTAGTGATCTGGCGGCAACGTGAGACATCTTTCACCCGTTTTCCACTATATCATCTCGTGACTCGCAATGAACGGAGGGCCAAATGGCATATCGTTGGACGAACACGTTGGGCAAAGCGGACATCACGCCCAAGGCGGCTTATCTGAACCGCCGGCAGATCTTGGCGGGTGCTGCCGGACTGGGTGCAATAGGTCTGGCGGGCGGGGCATCTGCGCAAGGCAACATGGAGCCCAATACGCTGGAAGAGATCACCAGCTATAATAACTTCTACGAATTCGGCACCGGTAAGAACGATCCGGCACAGAATGCGCACAAACTGGTCACGTCGCCCTGGTCGATTACGGTTGACGGAATGGTGGACCGGCCCGGCGATTATGCCCTGGATGACCTGTTGGCCGGATTGTCGGTTGAGGATCGCATCTACCGGTTCCGCTGTGTCGAGGCGTGGTCGATGGTTATTCCATGGAACGGAATCGAGTTGGCCGACATTCTTGGCAAGGTCGGTGTGCAGTCCGGTGCCCGTTATGTTGCGTTCGAAACGGTGGTGCAGCCCGAGAACATGATCGGCGTTCAGCGCCGTGTACTGGATTTTCCTTATGTCGAGGGGCTGCGTCTGGATGAGGCAATGCATCCTCTGACCATCATGGCGACCGGTATCTATGACGAGCCGCTTTATAACCAGAGCGGTGCGCCGATCCGCTTGGTTGTGCCGTGGAAATACGGTTTCAAGTCGATCAAATCGATTGTGCGTATTACGTTGACAGACCGGCAGCCGCCCACCAGCTGGAACAAGGCCAATGCACGCGAATACGGCTTCTATAGTAATGTGAACCCGAATGTGGATCACCCCCGCTGGAGCCAAGCCACAGAACGGCGCATCGGTGGTGGCTTGTTTGCGTCCCGACAAGACACATTGATGTTCAACGGTTATCCCGAAGTGGCCTCTCTCTATGCTGGCCAGGATCTGAGCGTGGATATCTAGCATGGCTGTCGTACAGAGGTTGAATGGGGCTCTCCGCCGCCTCCCAGCGTGGACTATATATATAGTCGGCGCGCTCTATGCGGTTTGGGAGTTCTGGCGCGCCCTCAACCAGACCGGCCCTTATCTGGTGGAACCGATCAATGTGCTGGAACGCGCCTATGGTGAGGTCGCGCTAATCCTGCTGGTTGCTGTGCTTTTGGTGACCCCCTTGCGCAGGTGGACCGGGATCAATCTTATGAAGTTCCGCCGGGCGATCGGGGTGACGGCCTTCTTTTATGTTCTGGCGCATTTCCTTGTCTTTGCAATTCTGGATGTCCAAAGCCTAGGACGTGTCTGGGAAGAGATCGTAAAGCGCCCGTATGTGACGGTCGGCATGGCATCGTTTGTGATGCTGATTCCATTGGCTGTTACCTCGAACAATTTGTCTGTTCGCAGAATGGGCGTTGCCGCGTGGCGCAGATTGCACAAGCTGACGTATCCGGCGGCGATTCTGGGCGCATTACACTATCTATGGCTCGTCAAAGGGTTTCAGCTCGAGCCGATCATCTACCTTGGTGTGATTCTGGGGCTTATCGCGACACGCTATGTTGTGCTGGACCGTAAGAGGCAGCTCGCCTAGGCCAAATCACACCGTTGAATGATCGACCCGGCAGCAAAACTGCCGGGTCTTCGCGTTCTGAGGAGGTGAATCGCAATGAATCACTTCTCTGACTCGATACTGATTTGCTTAACAAAGGGTGAATCGCCGCGATTCAGGGTGATTTGGGCAAGTGAGTCTGACTGAATCCCCTTGAGTCTTGTGGGGGACTCTGTGGATAACCCAAAATATGGTATGTTCTATTTCCATTCTGCCTAAGAAAATTGCGATCTTACCTAGGGTCGACGCAATGAAACTACTCTAAGCCACTAAAAACACTGGAAAAATCATGTTTGTCACAAAAAATGCATTTTTCTCAAAAAAAGGGGTTGCGGGCACCAGCCACTAACCGTAGAACCCCCCTCACCGGCGGCGCTGACAAGCACCAACGGGGCGCCAGACGGGCCACACGGAAGCGGAAACGCAGACAGACGGCAACGAGACGCAAGACTAAAAACAGAGATAATGCAGGCGGGGCGCGCCAAGAAGTTAGGGCGCATCTGGTTCCTTTTTGTCTCTACGCTGTTTGAAATTGATATAT
>CAZTKF010000146.1:0-4243 GCA_964614205.1 uncultured Loktanella sp.
CCTTTTCTTTGAAAAGGCAGCTTGGTGCGGGCGGTGGGACTCGAACCCACACGGCACTGAGGCCCACGGATTTTAAGTCCGATGCGTATACCAATTCCGCCACGCCCGCCCCCGTAAACAAGGGGCCTGGCCCCTCGCTCTAGATATCGCTGCGCGGCAACGGCAGCATCTCGCAACAGCCGAGCAACAACTCAGGCTGGTATCTTAGTCAGCAGACTAAGTCTACGGGTTCGGTATGTATCACCGCTAAGTGCTATCCACAGCCAGCCACGCCATTTGCGTGATGCGTCGATCAACGATCCCCTGGGTTTTACAGGCCCTCGCTAGTAGAACTCTACCAACGACCCTGTCTAGCTTGAGGAGCTGCAGGATTACGCTTGGGGGATGGAATGCGCCTCCAAGACGCCGCGACTGTTTCGAGGGCCTCAGAACTCTAACGGACCAGCTCTCTTAAGGCCTCTTTAAGCTCTGTCGGCTCCAAGGCGTGGACGGACGCACCGAACTGCCGCTCGCCGGAACTTCGCTCGACAACTCCGGCGAGTGCCGTAAACCAAGCCGAAGCAAGAGACGGCCCCGCATCACGCAGACGCTCGACCACTGCCGAAAGGGCAAATACGGCGGTTGCATTGCGGCGAGTACGAGATCGAGCTTGCGCGACTTTACGAGACAGAGCCCACTCGCCAGCTTCCACCAACCGTGCGACCAATGAAGTTGGCAAGTCTGGCGGGAGAAACACAAGGTAGTCTATGAAAGCGTCTAGATTTGCAGTCTCGGTCGCTGCATTTACCACAAATGTTAGTACGTGATCAGACCGGCCATGACGTTTCTCAAGGTCGCTTAACGCCGCTATGCGTTGCTCAGAAGTTGATGCGCTCTGCACTCGCTGCATCGCCTCCACGATAGGGAGGTCTGCCTCTTCAATCCACCTGACCTTGGCATCAATAAGGATCGTAGAGGGGTCGATATTGGTGTCTCGGTCCTTCGCAACGTCACGCAGATCGCTTCCAGTGAAGTCGAAACCTCGTAGATCGGCACGACAAAAGTTAAGACCTCGAAGGTCTGTGTGAACGAAATCCCGTTCAGGGTCGAGGCCAGCGATGGCCACGAGCTTGTCAAAGCGGAACTCTCGGGAAGCAAACACGGACTGTATCGCCCGGCGATCATCGTCATCAAGGTAGTCTTCGAGAACTCGTATCATTCCTCGGTCACAATCGCTCTCGACACCACAACGGTGTTCTCATTCTGCTGCGGAACTGAAGCGGCTTCTCGTCTCATAGCCCTTTGGAGGATCATCGCGACGACGGCGTCCTTATTGTTCGCAGCGCCGAAAAGGCTACCCAACCTGTTGGCTTTCGTCGGCTTCACGCTAATAGAAGAACGCTTCACCTGCAGTTCTGCGACAATAGACATTCTATTTCCACCGCTCTTTCGCTTAATGCGCGTGAGCCTTTCGCCCCGCATCGCAGTTCCATCAAGCGGATCACCTGAGCCTTCAGTGATACTAAGTGATTTAACGCGCCAACCTGCATTTGGCAGTGCTGTCATGGGCAACGTCCGCCTCGTCTGGTTGGTCTGCCTCACGTGGGTCCTTTTGCGGCCCATAGCCATATTCATACTACCCCTCGGGGCACCAAGCCCGTCCGTGCCACCATCTACACCCGCGGAAATCGTTGTCTCTCTTGTGAGCGCATCAGTGTGATCGACGGGAGAGAGAACCGCCTCACCGAAATCCGTTCCTAAGACCGTCTCGCAGCCTTCCATCCCAAGTTGGAGGCGGGCCATTTCAAAGCCCACCCGGAAATTCTTGCCACAAACCTCGATCTCCTCACTAGAGAAGCGCAATTGGCAGATCAGATCGAATTCCTCTTGATCGCAAACGATCTCCATTCGCAGCTCTGCGAACTCCGACAATGGGTTTTTCTCATCGCGTTTGAAATTCGCCTGCAACTAAGCTTCCCTTGTTTGGCCGCCACAACAACACCACACCTAGCCAACATCGCCACTACGCGGAGCTCAGGACACGATACACGGAAGTCCTTGCGATACCTAGCCTTTGCGCGATCTCTGTCGCTCCCATGTCTTCTACATCCCGCAGACGCCGTACCTCATCCACATCGATGCTGGGCTTGCGCCCTTTGTAGACCCCTGCCGCCTTAGCCTTGGCGATCCCCTCCATCTGCCTCTCCCGACGCAGGTTGGTTTCGAATTCCGCGAAGACGCCGAGCATCTGGAAGAACGCCTTGCCCGCCGCGCTGCTGGTGTCTACCGGCTGCTCCGTCGCCTTCAGCGCCGCGCCCTTCGCCTCCAGTTCCCGCGCAATCCCCGACAGGTCGTCCATTGATCTTGCTAGGCGATCCAGACGCGTGACGACAAGCGTGTCTCCCTCCCGCAGGAACTGCATAAGCGTCTCCAGCTCCTCACGTCCCTGCCTGCTGGTGCCGCTGATCTTCTCTTCGCGGATGATCTCGCATCCCGCCGCCTTCAACGCATCGCGTTGGATGCTCAGGTCTTGGTCCTCCGTAGAGACGCGGGCGTAACCGTATGTTGCCATGATGGTGTGTCCTTTATGGGTCTTAGACCCTTTTTCCCTACTGTCTCGAAAGCAGAAGATAAACTCTAAAAGGACACCGCATGTGTCCTGCTGCGGTGTCCTGCAGGGGTTTACCCTAGCGAAAATGGCTAGCAGTCACGGTTTCGCACCGGGAAGCTGCGAAATGTGAATACTGAGCTGCCGTGACTTCTTGGCGTTATAGGCCTTCCACAACAGCTTCGAGAAGTCTTCACGTCCGTCGCCGAGTTCGCCGCCTTCCATGAGTTTCGTGCTGTCCGCGTTGCACATCGCTGCCCGAAGCAGCGCCAGCTCATCACCATGGGACGCCTTCGCTAAGTCTCTGATTACCTGCCCGGCTCCACGGCGACGCAGCATCGTGGCTTCTGTGATCTTGGCGGCGTAGTATGCTGACCTAGCGATCCAGTTAGGCGAAACGGCGAGCGAGCGAAGGTACGGCTCATCGTAATCAATCGTTGGATAGCGGAGAGCACACATCGCAGCCACGACGGCGAAGTCGCCCTTGAAAAACTGCACAGGCTCAAAATCACTGTCTTCATCGACATCCAGCGGTTCGTCTTCATAGTTTGAGAGGCACCAATTAAGGAAGTTCTCCATCACCCGTTGCCTGCGCTCTTTGGCAGCGGTTATCAGATCATCTTGTGCTGGGTCGGACCCGTCATCCCAGTCACTTGAGGAGATGCTGAACATCATCGGCCTCTGAAGTGCTCGAACGACTGGAGCGAAACGCCCTTCGTCGAAGTCGCCCACCTTGATTAGCCAAAGCAGCGCCTCGCTAGGGTGCCGGAAGTCAAGCTCGTAGGGGTCCGGCATATCCTTTCCGGGGTAGGCCTCCGGTTCTTCGTATTGCACGTTGTGGATCGCCCAGACGGCCACTTTGCTTCGCATCGACGCAGACGGATGTTCGAAAGGCGCTTCGCCACGTATCATGGCTCCCAACGTTCGCCGATCCATTGCGGGATTGCTGGCCGCTGCGCACATCAACTTTTCCCAATTCGATGCTTCGTACCACCGGCTACCAGTTGGGATGCCGCCCTCCTCGTACTCCACTACCTCGTTGAACAGTCGTTCAGCCGCGTTTTGCAGGCCGTACCACGAAAACCGGTTATTCGATGCTAGGGCGAGTGCGTGCGCTGCCGACTTCTTCGATGCCTCGAAGATGGCATCTTGAACCCTTCGACTGGCCCAACCCCCTTCCACATAGCGCAAGGTAATCACTTCTTTTGCGACGTCGCCACTCCGCAGCAAAGCAATGGCGATGGCTTCTGAAGAAAGCGGGTGCTCGATTTCCTTCTCCCAACGAGACCAAAGATCGGCCAGTATCTCGACAGAAAGAGCGGGAGCCAACGTCGCACCGACTTCGGGTGGCACAAGCAGCTTTCGCCAGTCTACGCTCATTCAGCGTCCTTTCATTTCTGTATTCTGCCGTAGGACTATACTCCTCACTCAAATCGCCACCATCCCCCGGCGTCGGTGCGTCTCTGAGATTGCTAAAGAACGCCCCCCATGGGGGAAGAAGTGCACATCTCCGAGTGCTTGTCAGGCGCTTAGATGAATGAGGCAAAAGTGCTCCAGGTCCCATCCTTTCTCCCAATGGCAGATGCGACGGGAAGCCCACGCCCTCAGAAATCCGGCTCATCCGCTGCAGGTGCATGGTAGTCGATCATGTCATCG
>CAZTKF010000147.1:0-4085 GCA_964614205.1 uncultured Loktanella sp.
CGCATCAGGTAGCGGATCAGCCCTTCGTCGTTCTGCACCGATTTGGTGCCCTTGCCGTAGGACACCCGCGCCGCCTGACAGATCGCCGCATCATCGCCCATATAGTCGACCACGCGGATGAACCCGTGGTCCAGCACGTCGTAGGCCTTGTAAAGATGCCTTTCCATGCCTTCGGACACGGCGCGCAATGTGGGTTTTGGGTTGCTGCGCAATGCGTCAATTTCGGCCTGTTGGTCTGGGGTGATAGGCATGTCAGTCTCCGGGCTGGCGGGTTGAGTCGCCGTACTATAGAAAATGCAAGGCCGCGACAAAACCATATATAGTGGTTGGTGCAACGAATATATCAACAGATGTGTGTTGACTTGAGGCCGAGGGCCAGTGACCTTGCCGTCACGTGCCGGCGGGATCGGACCCTGCGTTCGGGCTGTTTTACTGCAATGAACGAAGGTGTGTCATGCTCAGTCGAAAGGTTGTCGCGCTTTGCTTGGCGCTCTTTGCATCCGGCGCCGCGGCGCAGGACAGTCTCGCGGTTCCGATCGATCAGGCGGGGGCCATTGCCGCGCAGGCCTTGCTGGCTGGCGACGCCGCGCTGGCCCTGCAAATCGCCGAGGCAGTCTTGCAACAGCGCCCCGATGACCGGACCGCGCTGGTCGTTGTCGCGGCTGCCGCGCCGCGCGTCGGCGATCCGGCCCGTGGCCGTCAGGCAGGGGTCCGCGCATGGCAGGTTGCGGCCAATGATGCGCAGAAATACGAAGCCGCCCGCCTGACAGCATTGGCCGCGGTCAATGAAAAACGCTTTACCCTTGCCAGCTTCTGGCTACGTCGCGCCCTGACGGTGGTTCCCAATGATGCCGAACGCGCGCGCACCCTGAATGACGCGCGCTCTGTCCGGCGCATCAACCCGTTATCAACGCAGCTGTCGTTCTCGCTGGTGCCGTCCAGCAACGTCAACGGCGGTGCGGAGGACGAAGATTCAAGTGCGCCCGGCAATCCCACCGGTACATTATCCGAAGATGCGCTGGCGCTGGCGGGCTGGCGCGCGACGCTGGGCTTCGGTGTGCGATACCGCCTGCAAGAGGCACAAACCAGCCGGACAACCCTCGGCTTTTCTTTCAAGACCGCCCGTGTCCGAATCACCGAAGACACAAATGTTCCCGATGAGGCATTCAACACCAATTCCTACGATTTTTCCCTGCGCCATGACCGCGCCCTGGAGAACGGCACGCTCAGTTTTCGTGCGTCACGGGGCCTTTATGAATACCGTGATCTCGATCTGTCCTCGCAGAGCACGGAGTATGAAAAATATGACATCTGGCGCTTGGGCGTGGATCGCCGCTTTGCAGTGAACGCCCGTACCGTGCTGTCGTTCTCGGCAAGCCGCGAATGGCTGACCTATCTGGCCCCGGGTATCGGCGAAGTAGACCGTGTGCTGCTTAGCGGCGGTGTGACATACCAGCTGGCCGGTGGTGACCGGCTGAGCACTACGCTGACGCTTGTCGATAATGACGGGGATAGTGTGAACTACACCTCGCAACAACAAACACTGAGCATAGGCTATGGCTTTGCCGATCCTTTGGGTCCGGTCACGCTTTCGCTGGGTGGCGGTCTGAAATGGAGCGATTATCCCGAATACCGGTTGCTGAACACAGTCACCGGCGGACGACAGGATACGACTATATTCGCCAGCGCCAATATCGGCTTTCCGAATGTGGCGTATGCCGGCTTTACACCGGGCCTGCGGTTCGATGCCGCGCGCACCGAAAGCAATGTGAGCCGGTTTGACCAGACGACATTTTCCGCAGGGCTGACGATCAACTCGCAATTTTGAAGCATCATACTGCTTGTAATTCGGTTCATTCTTCTCACGCAGCCCTGCACACCCGGCTTTTGCTTGCAGGGCTTGACATGACCCCGCTATACGCGATGCTTCGCGCTGCGATAACGCCATCAGCAAGGCAAACAACACGATGTCAGGCCCGATCCCGATCACCTCTGCGGAAGGCGTAGCAAAGGTTCTGGGATCACGCGCGTTCGTGCCTGTAAACTATGCAGAGAGACACCGCGCGCTTGGCGCGCATTTGGGGTTTGATGTCTCGGAAATCGTTGCTGCAATTGATCATATCCCTTTGTGCCAGCACGGAGAGGCGCACCTTGCGTCACGCAAACGTATCGCAAAGCTGATGGCAGAAAGCGTCGGTCAGGCGACTGATTTCATCGACAATGAAGTGCCGGAAATGGTTTCGCGACTCCTTTCTACAGGGCCACATGACGTCATGGCAGAGTTCGTCAATCCTTGCGTGAACCGGCTGATTTCAACAAATATCGGCATCCCGCTGGAACTCTCTGATGATACACTCGTATCGCGCATTTTTTCACAGGCAACCGGCGTCGCAAAACGACGGCGCATGAATGCTGAACTGAGAAACCTGCGCGCGTTGATCGCCAAAGAGCTCCCTCATCTGACGGACACGGGCGTAGGAGACCGTCTTGCACTTTGCATACTCGGGACAGACGCTTTGCGCGGGACACTCGGGCGGAGCCTGCAGGCCGTTTTCGCCGGTACTGTCCACACGACCACATTCCCCAGAACAGGTGTGCCCTATATTGATCGCGAAGTGCGGCAGGCTTGTCCGGTCGATGGTGTTGTGCATCCAGCGCAAGCAATTCTCAGAGCACGGCTTGATCAGCTCGAGGACTCAGTGAATCCAGAAAACAGAAATCGCTTTTTTGGCTATGGCGCCCATGTCTGCCTGGGCCGCAAGATTGCGCTGGCCCTATGGGCGCAGGTGCAAAGCAGCATCAACGATAACAAGACTGCGGTAGAGATCACCACCTTCAAGCTGCGCCGTGACGATGTATTCTATACCCCTGAACGATTTGAGATAGAGGTTCACGATGGCTGATGCCCTTCCGCTTGTGATCGCAGCTCTGGAAAAGGCAAGCGGCGCCAACACGTCACCGGATGTCTTTGCCGATCTTCGGAACGGAAAGGACGTTGCTTTCGAAGATCTAGAAATGGATAGCCTGAGCCGGTTCGAAGTCATCATGCAGATTGAAGAAGCGCTTGATATCGAACTTGATGAGGATGAAATCCTTGCGCAAGCGACTGTCTTTAGCCTGGCGGCATTTGTATCCGAACGTGCTACAGGGGCGTAGACGGCATTGGATCGCCCACTCCTGAAACGTCTGACAAAGCCGACAGGCACCTCTCGGACAGTTTTTATGATATCAGGATTGGGGGGGCATGTGCTGCAATTCCGGCCTCTTGCGCAAGCGCTGTTACCAGACTGGGACATCACAGGTGTTCTCTACCCTATCTATGCAGGCGGGATGAATACCTGTGAATCGATACCTGACCTCGCGCACCAAATGCACCAAGCGCTTGAAGACACCGACGGTCCCATCGTGCTGATCGGATATTCGCTTGGCGGAGCGATTGCTTATCAGATTGCGGTTGAATTGCACGCCAAGGGAAAGGACGTCGCCGTCGTATGCATCGACACAGCAGTGCGCTCGCTCAGGCGCAAACGCGGGCGTTTCGCGCGCGGGGTGCGCAATCTTTTTTATCGCACACCGCGCAACGTTCTTGCCTCGTGGCGCAGAAGCAATCGACCGATGCCCCAGCAAAGCTCTGATCAAGTGTGGCAACCAAGAGAGGACAAGCTGAAAGTCTTTGTCGAAGAAAGCCGCATCGCGATGCGCGGATATGTTCCGCCCAAGTCAGATGCCCCCGTCGTCCTTATCCGCGCCGAAGCCCATCGTGACTGGCGCAATTGGATCGATGGACCCTTTTGGCCGTCACCGACACATGGATGGGCGAAGGTCGCGCCTGTTGCGGGTGTTGTCAGCGGACCGGGCGACCATCTGACGATCATCAGCCAAGGGAACGTAGATGCGCTGGCGATCGCAGTGGATCAAGCGCTCAGGATCGCATTTGAGCGCATCCCGTCAGCACGGCAAGGCGCCGACCGCGGTTGACGCGCATCTGCGCTTCTGCGGACTGGCGCACCTGCGTTCAGATCATGTGAAAAATGGTGCTGTGAGAGAGGATTGAACTCTCGACCTCACCCTTACCAAGGGTGTGC
>CAZTKF010000148.1:0-4048 GCA_964614205.1 uncultured Loktanella sp.
AGGTGCGCTGCACCGGGGGGCCTTCACCGAACTCGGTGGTGTGGCCGCCGAAGGGACGCTGGTAGATCTTGCCCTCTTCGGTGCGCGAAAACGGCACGCCGTAATGCTCCAGCTCGTAGACCGCCTTGGGGGCCTCGCGCGCGAGATACTCCATCGCGTCGGTATCACCCAGCCAGTCAGAGCCCTTCACCGTGTCATACATATGCCACTGCCAGCTATCAGGGCCCATGTTGCCTAGCGAAGCGGCAATGCCGCCCTGTGCGGCAACAGTGTGCGACCGTGTGGGGAAAACCTTGGTGATACAAGCGGTCCGCAACCCCTGTTCGGCCAGACCCAGCGTTGCCCGTAGTCCGGCCCCGCCAGCACCTACAACGATCGCGTCATAGGTATGCGTTTCATATTCGTAAGCAGCCATTGGTGATAAGCTCCGGTCGGATTAAAGGGCAATGCGGACAATTGCGAAAATCGCAAAAACCGCCGCAGCGTAGGACACACAGATCATGCCGATGATCGCCGCTTTGCGGGCGAAACCGTGGACATAATCCTCGATCAGGGTCTGGACGCCCAACCGATAATGAAAGAATCCGACCAACAAGGTCAGGATCGCAACCACTGCGGGGAACGGGCGCTGATAATAGGCGATGACCTCTTCGTAGGACGAGCCGAGAATCCAGCCGAAGGTAAAAATGAACAGCGGCACAAGGATCAGCAGGGCGACAGAGGTCACCATCATCTGCCAGTGATGCTCGGTGCCAGTTTTCGCCGAGCCCATGCCGCTCGCGCGCTTGCGGTCAGTCAGAAATGCCATGATATATGCCCCCTCAGACGACGATGATGGTGAAGATGGTAAGCAGCACAGACAGCACCATCATCATTTGCGCTGCAAGCTCGGACTTATCGACATCCAGCATCCGCCCGCTGTCCCAAACCAAGTGGCGCAAGCCGCCCAGCAAGTGATACCAAAGGCCAAGCACCGAAAGCGTCATGACCAAATCGCCAAACCAGCTGGTCACAAAACCGTTCGCTGTCGCAAACGCCTCCGGCCCGGACGCGGCAGCGACAAACCACCAGACGATCATCAAAGCGGCCACGATAAGCGCGTTCCCTGTGATCCGGACCAGAATCGAGGACGCCGAGGTCCATTGCAGTCGGTAAATCGTCAAGTGCGGTGAAAGCGGGCGGTTGCCCCGGTTCACGTCAGCCATAGCAGTTCCCTTCGTTGGCATGTGTCGTCGGCGAGACGACGCCTTAGGGTTCTTTTTGCACCATAATTCCTGCAGAGTCACGCGCAGCGAGCCCGCCAAACCGTGAAAAAAGGTCGCGACAAGGCATGTTTTTTGCTGTTGTGATCACAGTTTGAAAATGTGTGATCACAAATATCGCCGTCACATGATCAAACGAAATCTACTAGAGCGGCATCAGCGCCCAGTAGTCGAGATCAAGCAATACATCGGGATCATACTTGCCATCCTCACCGCGCAGCGCACCTGCAGCACCCTTTGTGGCGACCAGACGCAGGCGAATAGCCCCGACGCCCGGCGCATCTGTCCTGGCTGTCTCAAGCACCTCTGACCACGCCCGCACGGTATCTCCGGCAAAGCAAGGGTTGGCATGAGCACCGCCATTGAGCGCCACAATCATCTGTGCATTGGCCAACCCGTTGAATGACAGCGCCCGCGCCAGCGAGATCACATGCCCGCCGTAGATCAGCCGCTTGCCATCGGCACGGTTGGTGGCGTCAAAATGTACTTTTGCAGTGTTCTGCCAAAGGCGTGTGGCCAGCATATGCTCGGCCTCTTCGATGGTCACGCCATCGACATGTTCGATCACCTCGCCCACAGCATAATCACCCAAGCGGTGTGGCTCTCCGGCAAGAGTAAAATCATAGCCCTCGAACGTGAGCCCGTCCGGCACAACAAGATCGGAGGCCGCGACGACAGTGTTCAAAGCGGGGATCACCGTTTCGGGCGCGGCTCCGTCGCCGCGCTTGCGCACCATGACCCAGCGCACATAGCTCAACACGACCTCGTCACGCTGGTTGCGCCCTGTGGTGCGCACCCAGACAACGCCGGATTTGCCGTTTGAATTTTGTTTCAAGCCAATGACTTCGGACTGCGAAATCAGCGTATCGCCGGGATAAACCGGACGCAGCCAGCGCCCTTCTGCGTAACCAAGGTTGGCTACGGCATTCAGCGATACATCCGGCACTGTCTTGCCAAAAACGGTATGGAACGTCGCCAGATCATCAATTGGCGAGGCAGGCAGGCCGCAACTGCGCGCAAATTCGTCAGATGAATAGAGCGCACCGCGCGCGGGGTAGAGCGCGTGATAAAGCGCCCGCTCACCGCCTGAAATTGTGCGCGGCACCGCGTGTGTGATCACATCGCCCACCGCATAATCTTCGAAAAAACGGCCTGCGTTCGTCTTGGTCATTGCTGTCCCAACTTCATCTCCGGGGAATAGGGCTGTTCGATCTCTTTGGTCACGGCCTGGCCGCAACGCATCACCCCGTTGGCGTGGTCGTAGGCATAGGTGGGATCGCCGTAAAGCTCCCAGCCCTTGGATAGCGCATTGGTGACCTTGTGGCAGAACGCCGACGTGTCGTCCTCGGTCAGCAAACGGTATAGTTTTGTCATATTACCCCCAAGGCGTGACGCCCAGCGCGTAATGGATACCCATCACTACGACAGTCACCACCACAGTCACGACTATTGCGACAACTTCTTTTTTGGCAGCTGCACGCGGTGGGCGCTGCCATGGCCCTTCCTGCGCGTTGATCAGCAGTATTTCGACAATCGCCCAGACCAGCAGCCCGCCGAACAGGATAAAGGACGGTGTATCGCCGTTCACCAGCAAATGCGCCACCGCCCAGATCGAAAAGCCGGTCAGTTGCGGATGCCGTACCTTGGTGCCCAGCCAGATCTTTGCGCCCTTGGCGGCACTGGCGGCATAGAAATAGAAGGCCACGATCATCAGCAGGTTGTTGATGCCGACCCACATCGGGTTGCGGCCCCAGTAAAACGCCCCATCTGCCGCGCGATACCCGAGAACCATCAGGACAACACTCAGCAGGATCGCGACCGCCACGACCGGATAACCCGCGCCGCCCAGCGCTTGCCGCGGCCCCGGCGCAAGCCGTTTGAACAAATGCGCGGCCCACCAGAGGGCAACGCCAGCGATAAGTAGTGTCATGTCATCTCCAATGCAGCGATCGCGTCAGCTTTCGCCAAAGTCGCGCGGGCCGTCACGATATGCAAGTTCTCAACAATGCGACCGTCCACCACGGCAACTCCCTGCCCTTCGGCCTCGGCGGCCTCGAACGCCGCAATTTGGCGGCGGGCAAGATCAATTTCATCTTCGGTCGGTCCAAAGACTGCATTGGCAATCGCCACCTGCGCGGGATGGATCAGGGTTTTGCCGTCAAAGCCCATATCGCGGCCCTCGTCACATTCCGCACGCAATCCGTCCTCGTCTTTGAAGGCATTATAAACGCCGTCAAGCGCCACAATACCGGCCGCCTTTGCCGCCAGCAGGCAATGCTGCAAAGCCATACTCAGCGCAGCACGGCTGCGCGAATTCAGGTCCTTGGCCAGATCGTTGGTACCCAGTACGAAACCCGCGATCCGGGGATGGGCGGCAATAATCTGGGCATTGAGGACGCCCAACGGCGTTTCCATCATTGCCCAGATCGGCAGATCGGGGACAAGGGCCGCCAACGCATCGACGTCGGCAGGGCCGTTCACCTTGGGCAGAAGGATCGCATCGCATTCCATCGCCGCCACCGCAGCGGCATCGGCCGCCCCCCATTCGGTATCTAGCCCGTTGATCCGCACGATCCGCAGCCGGCTACCATAACCGCCATCAGCAAGGGCGGCATGCAGCGTATCGCGGGCGGCGACCTTTGCATCGGGGCTCACTGCATCCTCCAGATCGAACAGAATCACATCGACAGGCAATCCGCGAGCCTTCTCAAGCGCGCGGTCCTTTGATCCCGGAATATACAGGGCGGATCGGTAAGGGCGGTCATGCATCGAATCTTCCTCGCAAT
>CAZTKF010000149.1:0-4013 GCA_964614205.1 uncultured Loktanella sp.
TGCAGCGGATTGCAAATCCGTGTAGACCGGTTCGATTCCGGTACTCGCCTCCACACAATTTCAATGACTTAGTGCATAAACGCGCGTGTTCCACGAACTAAGTCTAAACAAATGTCTAAACATTCTGTTTTTGTTCTGTTCGCATTTGCTGAGCCTGAATCGCCCTGACGCGTTGTCGAACTTGCCGTGTGTAGTGCTGAACCATGGCCGGGCTCTGGCCGGTGACCGAGGCGACGAGGTCGTCACTGCATCCAGCTTCAACCAGTTCACAAGCTGCATTATAGCGCCAGCTATGAATGTCAAAATCCAGCGCGTTGATACGTTGACGCACATTTTTTACAGCTTGAGCGACACCCCGATATGACCAACGGTTTGTTCCTTGCTCATTCGTCAGGATGAAGACCGAGTGCCTACTTGCCGCATCCAGAGCCGCTTGAAGTTCTGGGAGGATGGGTATCCAAAGCTGCTTGCCGGTCTTGTTCTGCCGAACCGCGAAACCACCATCTTGGATGTCAGACCACCGCATCTCGATCACGTCACCGATACGTTGGCCAGTACCAACGCAAAGCTCCATGACGAGGCGTTCGCGCGTGCCAAGTGGGCAAGCAGTGCGATACTCGTTGAGCAGCTCTTGCGGCCATGGCGTTCGCGCCTTCTTGATCGTCTTGATCTCTGATACGCCCCTTGCCGGATTCGTTTCGCGCCAGCCGAGGTCCACGCAGTGTTCCAGTAGGACACGCAGGACCCGGAGCGAGTAGTTCGCGAAGTAGGGCTTGTCCGCATTTGTATCACGCAAGCGGATCACATCCTTGCGTTTCATGTTCACTGGATTGGCGTCACCCATCACCTCTTCGAAGAAGCGCAGGTACTTGTCGTAATCCAGTGCAGTGCGCGGCTTGAGCTGCGTGTATCTACTTGAGCGGTGATAGCTTTTGATCAGCGCTTTGAATGAGCGAGTTGAGACCCTTGGTGCAGGCAGATCGCCAGACAGAATAGCTGCGTACTCAGCCCAAAACTCCGGAGTGCCAAATTCGGCTTCGAACTTCTGGGATTTCCATCCACGTCGTTGAAAGTACAGCCCGTTGCGTTGACGGTAGACGTGCTTGGGAAGCTCACGTTTTGTCATGGCGCATATTTATCCTCTCAAATTCATCCAGTGACTTGGGTTCGGTGAAGACAATCTCGATCTTCTTTCCCTCAACTGTGACACGCCCAACTGACCTTCCTGCGCGTTCAAAGGCGCGCAGTAGCCGCAATGCTCTATCCTCAATCGTTGTCCGTGCCATCTGGGTCTAATCCCGCATCCCTACTTCGTGGGTTAGATCGCGCATCCTTTCGGCTGAATGTGCAATAGCGCCCATGCAATCTAACTCATGGCAAAAGATAGGGGTGAGCTGATTCGCTTTCAAGAAAAAACTATTAAATTCAAAATGTTACAGTTTTTCCGCTGTCAGTAACTAGGGGGTCGAAGACGTATTTCGCTTTCTTTTCAAAGACATTTCAGAACGCAGTTTGACAGAATTTAACTAGCGTTAATGCTACTCAAAACGACTTGACGCTCAGCCAATTGTTACAGTTTTTGCGCTGTCACTAAGTGTATACAGGAACAAGGGGTGTGTATGTGGCCCGCCCCGAACCCTCTCCGATGTGTGGAGTCTACGAGGGTGCGGGGCTGTTTCAGCGCCTCGCTGGGGCGATTGGGGCGTTTGCTATGGGTTGACCCGCAAAACGGTGAAGGTTGCGCTGTAGGGGGCCTTCTAAACGCTTCTGCGCGCGAATGCAGATGCGGCGGATTGCGGACTTTCGCTGCACCTGCAAACGCATCCTGTCAAAACATGAAAGCGGCCATTCAGGGCTCAGGTTCGACGCGCCACCATGCTGCACTAGGCATCAAGGTCAGCAATGCGTAGAAAGCGAGCTTTGCAAACTTTTGCCGTTTCACTTTTTATCAAAGGGGATCAACCGGTCCGATCTGATGACCATCGACCTTCTCGTCACCCGGCTCCCATCTTTCGTCCCCTGGTATCGGATATAGGATGCGGAAGTATTTGACCCTTGACCAGTCAGCTTCTGCCGCTTTGCCGATTGAACTTGATGGCACCGCGGCATCGCTATCGCAGCTTGGGAGGATTTCCATTAGGTCCACGATACCGGACGAAACATCCTTCAGGGCGGCATACTCCTGAATAAGTAGTAGCAATCCATAATTACATTGGAATGCATCTTCAAACGAAACAGCTCCTCCTGTGTGCGCAAAATCGTTGCGAGCCTTTCTCGCAACTGCCAAGGCATTGTAAACCTTTTCGGAAATAACAGCGGCCTGCAGTAAGAGGTCTAATTTCAGCGCCACGTTTTGGGTCTTTAATAGCCGTTTGCGACGATCAGTTGACACGTATTTTGATGCATCCTTTAAGAAAATGTCGCTCCAGAAATGCTCCACCACCTGCTCACAGGCGACCCATCCGAAGATCAGAGAATTGCGCGTTTCTGCTTTACGCAAGCTAGAATAGGATAAAGTGAGGAAAGCGGCGTTGAGATTGGCTAAAAGGCTGAATATTCGGTTGCCTTTCGAATAAGCCTCTATGACTTCCTTTTCAGTTATTTGCCTTGGTTCTAAGAGACAGATGTTAATCTGACCGCCTGCGCCTCCCTCCTGTAGCGCTTGACTAATTTTGGCTTCAGCTCCCAAAGTTTCGTGGTACCGAAAATAACCTGTTTCTTTGATCTCGCCAAACCCAATCATCGACTGCGTGGTTGCATCAAGCGCTAAACCACCTAGCATCATTGAAGCTTTCACTCGATTAAAACAATCAATCGCTTCGTCGGGGGTCGAAACAGACGGTGTTCGTGAAATTAGCATGGAGCCATCAAACCCGAACCCCATAGGGCTGCCCCCTTCCAAACCCACATCCAAAAAGAAGGAACCTCTGTGCAGCTTCAAAGGAGAGTAAGTACTTCCGTTTATTTTCTCGAGATCAATATCAAGCTTGTCTGAGCTATCTCTCGCGAAACACAGGGTCGGTGAAGGTGCAGAAATCAATACGGGAAACAAAAGTTACCTCCTTTGCTTCCCATATGTATTCTAGGAAGCCGTTCTGAATTTTCTCAAATGAATACGCTCTTGCCAAGGCGCATTTGCCTGCTATCCGATTTCCAGCCAGCCAGCCAGTGTGCGTTGCCGTTCGCGACGAGTGCCTTGTTCCCGCCCCAACGCCGAACGGCGATGTCCGTTTCTGGCTGGGGGCGGTCAACCGAGGGGCTCTGGAAACCGGTTGGAGGCGGGCCAGAACAAGAAACTGGGTGCTGCACCGCCGCAGTTCGGCTTCGAGCCCAAAGCGGACCTGTACTGCGAGCACGGAGAAAGATGTTTCGGGCCTATGCGCAGAACTACACGCCCCCATTTTAGGCTTATCGCAATTTCTCAGTAGGCCCCGAACGCTATAAGGAAAATTCCACCAATTTGCAGCTCAGCTCGGCAGACACCCCAACACCCTTTGCCATATTGCAAAGGCCTTCGTCTTGATGGCAGTGTGTCACTGTAAGCCGCAATGAAACTGTGGAAACTTCATGAAACGTATCTTCTTATCCTTGCTGATTACTCTCACGGCCACCAGCGCGCATGCGTCAATTATTTGCAAAGACCGCAGCGGGTTTGAACTTGACGGTGAAACAGTCAGCTTCGAAATCCACGGCGAGTATGGGATATATAATACGCTGGACTTCAATGGATCGGGCGTCACACAAAACGTTTTCCTCTGCGAGCAGGACCGAAAAGGATATCACAGTTGCTATATGAATAGTGACCGTGGGGTTTTCACTTTTGTGCTGATTGACGATAGCACAATCGTTGTCACATTGTTTTTTGGAGCACCCCAACCAATCACTAACGTGTATGACGAACTTGAATGCAAAGGCTCGTTATGACTGCGACCCAGTCAGGTTCACCGGTTGGGTTTCCGCTTCGTCCCGCTCTGCCGACCTTCACCCTCGGAAAATGCTGCATGATGCACGAA
>CAZTKF010000150.1:0-4011 GCA_964614205.1 uncultured Loktanella sp.
TGAGTTCTGTTTCAAAGATCAGGAAACGCCCCTCCGACCAAACGGTACTCAGGACCCACGGTCTGCAATCTTAGCGTTCCCGCCTAAGCTGACTTCGGGTTGGCAGTGTTTTGGCATAGACGAAAGCTGACATGGGTGTAACCGTCCCAAACGACAGCATTGTCCGTGGTTCCGCCATTCGGCTGCCGAGATGCCAGCGGCCGCTCCGTTCACATGCGGACGCTTGTACGGACCGCAGCGAAGGGCTGTTCCGAGCCCTTAGCGGTCCCCGACATCAGCACATGGGCAGGGATTAAGTAGGCTTCGCTGTGGTCATCGGAACCGCAGAGGGTCGGCGTATACTGCCTTGGAAGATCTTTGCGGATTTTCAAGAATCCAATACCATCTTCCCGAGCGCGAATGCGGGAGACCGAAATGCCAGATATAGTGTTGCACGAAGCGCAGTGTTCGTGCTGGCGATTTTACGTAATGGAGTCCGGGGACCCCGAATGGGTAAATATGTGCAACTGCTATGACTGCCAGCGCCGCAGTGGCAGTGCGTTTCAGATCGCTGGGTTTATGAAGAATAACAACTGGTTGAGGATTTTGGCGACCGGACGTCCACTCACTGTCTCACCCAGGACGGCAGAACGCTGGATCTGGAGTTTTGCCCCATCTGTGGCGTGTCAGTCCCGTTTCGAATGAAGTTGTGGCATGGAATCGTCGCCATTCACGCCGTGTGTTTTGGCGATCGGGCCTTTCCGGCACTTTACAGGAGTTGCTTCGCGCATTGCGCCCACCCATCGGTCGTCCTGCCGCCTGGTCAAAAAATGACCCCCGCGCCAGAAGATTGATGTGAGGAAATATGCAGAAGAAGTCCAACAGCCACTTACGGTATGCAATCTTGCTTGCATCTATCGTTGCACTTTTTGCCAGTGCTTCAATCGCTCAGCCACTTGTCCGGGTTGCCGGGCTTTCCGGAGATGTTGCTGAACTACAACAAAGCTTTCAGGCCGCCGTGGCGACAGAACGCGAGTTGCGCGGGCGATCGGATGCTCTGGCGATGCGGGTTCAAGCGGCCCAAGAGCTATACGTTGCGACGATTTCTGCTGAAGAACGGTTGCTGGCACGTCTGATCCGAGACGAGGCCGCTGCGCACGCCGCTTACGAAGAGGCCCTAGAAAGGTTTAGCGAGCTCGACGATGAATATCAGCGTCTGCGCCCGCGTCTTGGACGGCCCGAAACCGAAGCATCGCGCGCGGCGCGACGCGCCCGTGATGCTGCAGATTCCGCGTGGGGAACGGCCGAGGCGCGATACAATGCGGCGCGCCGCGCGCGATTGAGCCCGCCGCCATTGCAAAACGCCACGCGTTTTCTCGAGTGGCAAACAGCGCTCGCCGCGCATCGCATCTTGCGTGGCCAACTCGACGCCGCTGAGGCCGAGGTCTCACGGACCTATCTGGCCTATCTCGCGGCGCTTTCTGCCGGATCGGCGGTCCCGCATCTGCAAGAGGTCACGATCTCGCTGGGGGATCGACGCCTTTACACCGGCACTTGGGTGCCCGCAGCCACCGCCATACCGGCCCAGGGGCCGCTCGCCGATGCCCTGCGCGAGACCATAGCGCGTATTGAAAGCGAGATTTCCGAGATCTCCAACGTTTTGCGTGAGCACCGCTTGCATAGGGCTGAAGCCTTGACGCGCATGCAGGTCGCAGGGCTCTACATCAATGAAGCTGCAAACACGCTTTGGTACACACGCCAAGCGGAGGTGCTGGGCCCGGCGATCGTCGATGTTCTGGGTGTCGTTCTGGTACGCCATTATGCCGGAGCATCCCTGCCCTCCCAGATCGAGCTTCGGCAACTCGCACGTCGCTATGGCTCTGACGTCGCGCAGGTCATGCAGGGCGGCCCGAGTGGCGCGGGCACCGGGCTTGGCAAAGGCATTGCCGGTGTCGTCCTCGAACGGTGGGGTTTCGACCAATCAACGGTAATCCATGGGGCATTCCCGATATCTGACAATGGTGCTTCCGCTATCGTGTTAGGCGATTTGATCGAACTGGTTGTGGGATCGGGTGTCGATGCAGCCTTGCAGCCCTCAACCTGGCAACCACTCAGTGCTAACCAGGGATGGATCAACTATCGGCAGGCTTTCGGCAGTGGCGTGGGGCCCGCGGCCGCGATCACCTCGGTCAAGGCATTTGTGGGTTATGTGGCCCGTGATTTGACCAATGTGACCAGCCAAATATTTGACGATCAAATGATTTCCTACGCGACCGCTTATGCCGAGTATCGCTTGTCGCTGCTGTCTGACCGTCATCTCGAAGAGATGCGAACGCAGCTCTACGCGCAGCTTGCTGCCGCACAATATCAGCTTACAGTGGGCCAGGGAGAACTGCAGCTTACCCGGGATATCGTGCCGATCCTTCAGGATGAAGGCCGCGGGATCGTCAGAGCGGCGCTGACATTTTCACAACCCTTGTCACAAGCTCCGGTAGTGGAACTAGAGGGCAGTGCGATGTCTGTCACCGGACAGAACGCCCGTTGGGTTGCGGAATTGCCGGTTCCGAGTTTCGCGCGGACCGACACTGACACCAATCGCCGTCTCGATCTCGGTGTCGCGCTGCGGGAGGGTAGCGAACCTTATGCGACATTGGACACCGATCCTTCGACGCGCCCTGTGTTAGATATGGGTGGAGCAGGGTGGACAGCGGTTGAGCCCGGTTTCGACCGCCACCACTATATCCGTTACGATCGGTCCGAGTGGTTTTCGGGGTACTGGCGGGATCAGAACGGAGCTGTGGTTGAGATTTATCTGGAAGGCGAGCCGCCGGACGATCCGGGACCGGACGGCGTTATCTACGACTATGGTGCCGACCTTCTGATCCCCAGCGCAATGTGGGCCGATCGCTACGAGAATAATGAAAGAGTTTTCAGTTTTCGCTCGCGTGAGGGGCCGCGCCCGATGCGATCCGGGGAATTTTTCTTCCGCCATCGCGGCGGGATACAAGCCGGTTGCGGAACGGGGGTGATCCCAGTGGGATCGACCGTCTATTACGATGGCTCACGGGACGTGTTGGAGGTGTATTTCAACGAGGACTACATCTCCAGCCCTGAGGATTGCGCCTATACTGATCGCATTTTGCGCGGAAACAGCTGGCAGCGATTGGACCGCTTCGAGATCGAAGCGCTCTTTCCCGGTATTTTTGATCCAGCATTTCGGCCGCTTCCCAGCGGGGAATAACCCGAACGTTTGACGTCGGCGAGGGCGGGCCGATCGCCATATCCGTCATTTCCAAACCGAGCGCCCGGTGGCGGCTCTAGCGGATCAGCGCTCTGCAACAACCCAGGGGCGTAACCTCTGCAATTCGCTCAACACCTGCGCCATGCGCGCTGTGGTGTCTTTGGCTGGCGAACCTGAAATACGGCGACACTGCTCGCAATGACAGAAAAGCGGGAACTTGAAGTTGTTTTCAATTCTGTACTCTACCCGGCCGGAAAGGTAGCCCCCCTCGTTGTCTTCGCCCATTCCATACGCCGCGAAGGCTGACTTTCGGCCAGCATAGCAAAGATTGTTGGAAAGTCCGTTTTGTCCGCACCGCGAACATTCCGCAAGTTTTGGATCCCGCGAGCGAAGCGAATGTCGGCTATGCAGGCTGCGGCTGCGGCGTTCGGATAGTTTGTCCAAGGTCGGCTTTGGGCCGTTAGTCGCTTTTTGCGGGGTTTCCGTAAGACCATCGAATACCTGGTAGGTTAAACCTGGTACGCTGCAGGTAAAGCGATTGGCGCCTGCCACCGGTCACTCCCAGGCGCCCCTTCACACCTTCAGCCAACCGTCAACAAACTCAAGCGACCGGGCACCTGTAAGATGCCGGACGCGCTCTAGCTCGGAGATCAATCCGGCTCTGCGCGCTTTTCCCATCTTCACGCCGGCCTCGGGCCAGAACGCACGGGTTCGGAGGGCATTTCCGACGCGCTTTGTATCGAGCCGTCCGATCAATCGGTCGCCTTGCATCACGGGGAAGACATAGTAGC
>CAZTKF010000151.1:0-3995 GCA_964614205.1 uncultured Loktanella sp.
TGTCTCGGCCTTTGACCGCAAGAACTATTTCTATCCTGACCTGCCGCAGGGCTATCAGATTTCACAGCTTTATCATCCGATTGTGGGTGAAGGCGAAGTACTGGTGGAAATGGGCAACGGAGAGGCGCGCCGCGTCCGGATCGAGCGCATCCACCTTGAGCAGGACGCGGGCAAATCCATTCACGACATGGACCCCCATATGTCTTTTGTGGACCTCAACCGCACCGGCGTCGCCCTGATGGAGATCGTCAGCCGTCCCGATATCCGCGGCCCCGAAGAAGCGGCGGCCTATGTGCTGAAGCTGCGCCAGATCCTGCGGTATCTGGGCTCCTGCGACGGCAACATGCAGAACGGGAACCTGCGGGCTGACGTGAACGTGTCGGTCTGCCGTCCTGGCGACTACGAAAAGTATCAGGAAACGCAGGATTTCAGCCATCTCGGTACCCGTTGCGAAATCAAGAATATGAACTCGATGCGGTTCATCCAGATGGCGATTGATTACGAGGCCCGCCGCCAGATCGCGCTGATCGAGGACGGCAAAGAGGTAGTGCAGGAAACCCGCCTTTATGATCCGGACAAGAACGAAACGCGTTCGATGCGGTCCAAGGAAGAGGCGCATGATTACCGCTACTTCCCAGATCCTGATCTTCTGCCGCTTGAGATCGAGCAGGCTTGGGTGGATGACATCAAAGCTGCCTTGCCCGAACTGCCAGATCAGAAAAAAGCGCGTTTTATCAATGACTTTGGCCTGTCGGACTATGACGCCTCGGTACTGACTGCCGAAGTGGTGAACGCCGAATATTTTGAGAAAGTCGCCGAAGGGCGTGACGGCAAGCTGGCCGCGAACTGGGTTATCAATGAACTCTTCGGACGGTTGAAGAAAGAGGATCACGGGATCGAGGACAGCCCCGTGTCGGCCAGCCAGTTGGGCGAGTTGATCGGCTTGATCAAGGCGGGCGACATCAGCGGCAAGATTGCCAAGGAAGTCTTTGACATCTGCTACACCACCGGTCGCGATCCGGCCGAGATTGTCGAAACCGAAGGCATGAAGCAGGTCACCGACACCGGTGCCATCGAAACCGCTGTCGACGAGATCATCGCCGCAAACCCCGCGCAGGTGGAAAAAGCGCAGGCCAACCCTAAGTTGGTGGGATGGTTTGTAGGCCAAGTGATGAAAGCCACGGGCGGCAAGGCCAATCCGGCGGCAGTCAACCAGATCGTCTCGGCCAAACTGGGGCTCTAGCGCAGTTCTGCCGCAGAGTGCATTGGCAGTCCGCCCGCGTTTTGCTAAACGTCCTCGGGTGGCAGAATAGGTGAAGTGATGAGCTACGAATACAAAGTCGTCCCCGCGCCAGCACGCGGACTGAAAGCAAAAGGTGTGAAAACCGCCGAAGACCGCTTTGCACTTGCCTTGCAGACGTCCATGAATGAACTGGCCGCAGACGGTTGGGAATACTTGCGCGCAGATACGCTCCCCTGCGAACAACGCGAGGGCCTGATGAGCAAAACCACCGTGTATCAGAACATGCTGGTATTTCGCCGTGCCAAAGCCGCACCCAAAGGCGTCAAGCAACCGCCCCTCATGACGCCCGCCCCGATAGCAACTGATGCGCCGGTGGTCGAAAAGAAGCTGGTCGCGCCGCCGAAGGCCGCTGCAACGCCCAGCTCCGAAACATCTGGTTCCGACAAGAAGCCGGAATCTTCACCGGATCTTGCCGCAGAGTAGCTACTGAATATCGATAGCAAGGGCGTGGATACGCCCGATAATGTCCTGACCAAGGGCTGCATGAATGGCGCGATGGCGGGCAAGGCGTGACATACCGTCCAATCCCGTCGCCCTGATCACGATCTTCCAATGGCTTTCGCCCGATCCGTCGTCGCCTGCGTGACCCGCGTGCAAGGCGCTCTCGTTGATGACTTCAAGGTGTTCCGGCGCAAGGCTAGCCAATGCGTCACGAATTTCTGTTTCTAGTGCCATTATTTTTGACCTGCCCTCTTCAATCTTTGGCTGCAGAGTTTATTGTAACTTCTCCGACTCGAAAAGGTAACGCACCCCATGAAGAAAGAGGATCCCTTTGGTTTCGACATGTCCGTGTCGAGTTCGAAGAAAAAGAACCCGCGCGGACGGCGTGGCATGTCCGGGGCATCCGAGACATCGACACGTATTTGCGATCATGAAGGCTGCGAAGAAGCGGGCAAGTACCGTGCGCCGAAATCACCTGATGTACTAGATGATTATTTCTGGTTCTGCCAGCAGCACGTCCGCGAGTACAATCTGAAATGGAATTTCTTTGATAGCACGTCGGAGGCCGAGCTTGCCGCCCAGATGGACAGTGATCGTGTCTGGGAACGCCCGACCAAACCCTTTAAGCGGACCGTCGAAGAGGCCGCATGGGCGCGGCTTGGCGTGGACGACCCCCATCAGGTTCTGGGCGAAAACGCGACTCGAAATCCAGGTCGCGGCGCCGCTTCGGGCCGCAAATTGCCCCCGACAGAGCGTCGCGCGGTCGAAATTCTGGAAGCCAAAGACAACATGTCAAAGCAGGAAATCCGCAAGGCCTACAAGGCGCTGATCAAGGTCCTGCACCCCGACATGAACGGTGGCGACCGCAGTCAGGAAGAACAACTGGCAGAGGTTGTCTGGGCTTGGGACCAGATCAAGGTAAGCCGAAATTTCCGCGACAAAGACTAAAGGCGCCCGAAGGCGCCTTGGCAGATCATCATATCACACGATGCGCAAGGTCAGTTGCGCCGATAAAGCTGCGCACGTGACAAGCTGCTGAGCTGTGAGGCAACGCTGGTATCCGATGCGGGCGCAAGCCCGTAGGCGCGCTCCTCTTCCAAGATCGACATCAGGTAATGCGCACCCAATATGCCCGCAAACCAGATTGCCGCCAGCCAAGGTTGCGCCAGAAACGCCGAGACCAGCATGAGCGGCGCATAGACTGTTCCAGCGAAGGGCACGGTCAGCGTGCCTGTAAGGACCGCGGCAATCACCGCGATCACCAGACTGCCCACAATCGCACGCGCAAAACCAAGCATCCCGATGCGCCCCATCCAGCCCCGCGCAAAGTAAAGAGCGACCCCGCCGCTCATCGCGCCGGAAAAGGCCACCCAGTAAACAAAGTCCGTCGGCTCGATCACCAAAGTGTAAGGGGCTTCCAGCCCGGCCATGACCACAAGGGTTACAATTGCCGACAGTACAACAACAACAAGACAGCCAAGCAGATATGCTTTTACACCTCTTGTCGGATAGAATTTCTCTGTCAAACGCGCAAACATCGCGTCTACCCCCATTACTCATTAACCAGACGACATTTCACGCAACGGTCTTGGTTGGCTCTGTGAAAATCGTCACAACCGTCATCTTTGCCGTCAGCAAAAAATTGCCACAAATCGCGACTGCTCTCAAGAACAAAGCCGCAATACTGCGCCAATATGTGGGCAATCTGCTATATTTTCTTATTTTTTGCATGATTTGGAAACAGTGGTAGAGTCTCTCCCGTCCGTTGTTAACCCTCCGTTTACTTTCGGCTAAGGCGACTCATCTCTGGCCGAGTCGCGTAGGATCAGGACACCGCATGCTTTGCAGCCAGCCCTTTGCACCCTTCCCCTTGCAGCCCCGCGCTTTATGTTGCATTTCCAAGCAACAACTATTTGACCACGAACAAAGGCACGTAAGATGGCGGACGGTATGACTGACATGCAAGCAAAACCAACCGAAGAGATTTCGGTCCGCGAAGTGTTCGGTATCGACAGCGACATGAAGATCAAAGGCTTTGCCGAACGGTCCGAGCGCGTGCCTGAAATCGACAGCACCTACAAGTTTGACCCTGACACGACTTTGGCGATCCTTGCCGGATTTGGCTATAACCGCCGCGTTATGATCCAAGGTTATCATGGCACCGGCAAGTCGACCCATATCGAACAGGTCGCCGCGCGCCTGAACTGGCCCTGCGTGCGGGTCAACCTTGACAGCCACATCAGCCGGATCG
>CAZTKF010000152.1:0-3953 GCA_964614205.1 uncultured Loktanella sp.
ACATGCCGTCCTCGATCGAGATGATCGGATAGTCGTTCACAAGCGCCGCCAGATACGCCGCATTCTCGTCCGGCGACAGGGATTTTCCTTCACCGGCAAGCTCGTACTTGCCGTCCTTGAAGTATTCGGTCGCGGCGCAATCCAGCGCCAGATAGATATCCTGACCAGGTTTGTAGCCAGCCTTCTCAATCGAGCGCAAGATGAAATCCAGCGCATCACGGGCCGAGGCGATGTCGGGGGCAAAACCGCCCTCGTCGCCGATCCCGGTCGACAGCCCCGCGCCGGACAGCTCTTTCTTCAGCGTGTGGAACACTTCCGAGCCCATGCGCACCGCGTCGCGGATATTGCCCGCGCTGACGGGCATGATCATGAATTCCTGGATGTCGATCGGGTTGTCGGCGTGCTCACCGCCGTTGATGATGTTCATCATCGGCACCGGCAGGGTGCGGGCCGAGGTGCCGCCGATATAGCGGAACAGGGGTTGTGCGGTGAAATCGGCTGCGGCTTTGGCGACGGCCATGGAAACACCCAAGATTGCGTTTGCGCCCAGTCGGCCCTTGTTGGGGGTGCCGTCCAGTTCGATCATCGCCATGTCGATGGCCACTTGCTCGGTTGCGTCAAAGCCAAGGATGGCTTCGGCGATTTCGCCGTTCACAGCAGCGACCGCCTCTAGCACGCCTTTGCCCATGTAACGCGATTTATCGCCGTCACGCTTTTCCACTGCTTCGTGTGCGCCGGTGGACGCGCCCGAAGGGACAGCGGCGCGGCCCATTGTGCCGTCTTCCAGAATCACGTCGACTTCGACGGTCGGGTTGCCCCGGCTGTCCAGAATTTCGCGGGCGTGGATGTCGATGATCGTGCTCATTGGCTCGGCTCCTTTGGGAGGTATGTTAGCGGTATCAGCGCCTCTATAGCGCGGGGCTGGGGTTTAGGGAAGCGCGGCGCAAAAGAGTTTCGCGCCACAATGTATAAATGCCTGATGCAATGATGATGACGGCCCCGATGAGTGTGGGCGCATCGGGGGTTTCGGCAAAGACAGCATATCCGATGATCAGCGCAAAGATCATGCGGCTATAGCGGAAAGACGAGATGATCCCCGCATTGCCGCCGCGTGTTGCCGCGACAATCGCCAGATATGCGATCATCCCGATGATGACGGCGCCGGACAGGATCAGGGCTTGATGCCCATCGGGCATGACAGCCGTCTGTCCCTGCGACAGCATCAAGAGCCAGCCAGCGGGAACAATCATAGCGAAGGTATGTGTCGCCAGTTGAGCACCGCTAAGCCTGACGGAAAGCGCACGGGTAAATAGGTCGCGGGCGGCAAGGCCGAGCATCCCGCCAACCGCCAGCAAGGTTGCGGCGGAAAAACCGGCCATACCTGGCCGGATAATGATCAGAACGCCGACAAAGCCTGCAATGATCGCCAACCAGCGCCGCCAGCCGACCGCCTGTCCCAGGAACAGCGCAGCGCCCATGGCAACAACCAGAGGTGTCGCCTGAATCACTGCCGAGGCCGTCGTCAAGGGAATCAGCGTCAGCGAGGTGACAAATAGTATGGTTCCTGCAACGTCGCAGAAGCTGCGCAACAATACCTTTGGGTCAAGATAGGCAGGCTGCCAAAGGCTCTCGCGTTTGATCAGTGACCAGCACAGAAACGCGACAAGCCCGCCAAAGGTGATGATCGATATGATCTGTCCGGCCGGCATGTCGCCCGACAGTCGTTTGATCAACGCATCCTCTACGGCAAAGCAGAGCATCGCAAAGACCATGAAAGCCGCGCCGCGGATGTTCTCCAAGGGTCAGTCTTCCTTGTCTGTCAGTGGCACGGCATAGAGTTCAAGCCGATGTCCCATAAGCCGGTACCCCAGTTTCGCCGCGATCTGTTCCTGCAAGGCTTCGATTTCGGGATCGACAAACTCGATCACTTCGCCGGAGTGGACGTCGATCAGGTGGTCATGGTGTTCACGGTCTGCTGCTTCGTATCGCGCACGACCGTCCCCGAATTCATGTTTGTCCAGAATACCGGTTTCTTCGAACAGCTTGACCGTGCGATACACCGTGGCCAGCGAGATTTTTGGATCGACGGCGGCGGCACGATTGTAAAGTTCTTCCACGTCCGGATGGTCGGCTGCGTCTTGTAGAACCGCCGCAATCGTGCGTCGCTGGTCAGTCATCCGCAGTCCGTTTGCCTCGCAGCGTTCAAGAATGGTGGTCGTCATGACGGCCTCATGTTGTCTTGCTGCCTCTGATAGCGGGGCAGGCGGCCGGTTTCCAGTGCGTTTGACGTCCCAAACGACCGGGAAGGCGCAGCCATGTGCCGCCCAAGGGCCGGACCTTTGCGCCGGTGCCGATCTTGAACCGCGCCAGTCCGGGGGCATGATCGGTCTCTACCGCCCCGAGATCCAGCCTGCGAAAGCCGCGCGCGGCAAACCGGTCTGCCGCGGCTGTGATCATCTGGTGGTGGGCGCAAAGCCGTCGGCCGCGCAGACTGGTCCATCCGATATGGTATGTCGCCACGGGCGCGTGCAGTAGAAAAATCATCGCTGCGATGGGGGTAGCCCTTTCATAGCCGATGAAGACACGCACCGACGCGGGCCGGATCTGTGCATAGGCGTTGATGAGTGTATGTGGCAGGGCGCGAAACCCCTTGATCCGTTGCTGCGCCAGATCAGCCGCCAAAATCCAGCGGTGGCAGTGTGCATCATAGGTCTGCTCGCTCATGCTGATAGGCTGCGCGGATTGCGCAGCGCGCCACGCATTGCGCCATTTCGGCTTCATCGCCATGTGGCGCAGGTCTCTTGCAATGGTCAAATCAAGCTCTGCCACATGGGCCGCTGTCATGATGCAACGAAATCCGGCGGTGCGCATCAGCGGATCGTCCGGCGCTTCCGCGTTAACCAACCGCAAACCTGCACGCTGCAAAGGGCTGCTATCGCCACGCCCTTCCCATACCGGCCCGCGGGACGTCATCAATTGCCCGCAGTAACGCATAGCCAGAACCGGCGCCGCCCCTTGCACATCGACAAAGCTGACAGGGCGCCCCAAGAGCCCCAGCGCGTCCGCAAAGTATGGGTGTTGTTGCAAGGGCAGGGCAATGGCGGGCTTCATCACCGGTGTTAAGCCATTCGAAACCTAAGTGGTGGTTAATGCGCGCATGAAAAATCACGCACCCCCCATTTCAGGCATCCGCGCCCCCGCACCACGGCCCACAGTGCTGGGGGCCGCGCTTGTTGCCACCATCATCACCTTTCCGGTGGCCGTGACGATCCTCTTTGTGGACCTGCTGCTGCTCTAGCCCAACTGCACCAGTGCATGCCGCTTCTTGCCTGCGCTCAGTTTGATGGGGGAAGACAGGGCGGCGGTGTCTATCATCATGCCCGCTTCGGTCAGGGGGGTATCGTTGATCCTGGCACCATTCTCGGCAATCAGGCGCTTGGCTTCCTTGCCGCTCTTGGCAAGGCCCGATTTCACGATCAGCTGCACAATCGAGATACCATCGCCCACTTCATCGGCGCTCAGCGTCAAGGTGGGCAGGTCATCGCCAACGCCGCCCTTTTCAAACACTTCGCGCGCGGTCGCCTCGGCCGCTTGTGCGGCGACGGCGCCATGCAGCAGGGTGGTCACCTCATTGGCCAGAATGATCTTGGCGGCATTGATCTCGGACCCTTCCAACGCGCCCAAACGGTCGCATTCTTCGACAGGAAGCTCGGTATAGAGCTTGAGGAAACGGCCGGTATCCGCGTCGGTGGTGTTGCGCCAGAACTGCCAGAATTCGTAGGGGCTGCACATGTCGGAGTTCAGCCATACGGCACCGGATTGCGATTTGCCCATCTTCTTGCCGTCGCTGGTGGTCAGCAGTGGCGAGGTCAGCCCGTAGATTTCATGGTCCAGTACACGGCGGGTCAGGTCGATCCCGTTGACGATATTGCCCCACTGGTCCGAACCGCCCA
>CAZTKF010000153.1:0-3903 GCA_964614205.1 uncultured Loktanella sp.
CTGATCGGGGCCACGCCGTTGCAGATCGAGCTTTCACTGGTGCGTATGTCCGAACACCAGACCAAGAACACCGCCGCCGAGCATATGGAGGAATTCTACCGCCCGTTCGCGGATGTGCGGGACGAAAAATTCGACGGGTTGATCATCACAGGGGCCCCAATCGAGCACTTGCCGTTCCATGATGTGACCTACTGGGATGAACTGACACAGGTCTTCGACTGGACCCAGAGCAATGTGCATTCCACGTTCGGCGTCTGCTGGGGTGGTATGGCGATGATCAACTATTTCCACGGTGTCCGGAAACACCTGTTGGATCACAAAGCCTTTGGCTGTTTCCGGCACCACGTCACCGACCCTGCCTCGCCCTACCTGCGCGGGTTTTCGGATGACTGTGTGATCCCTGTCAGTCGCTGGACGGAAATGCGGCAGGACGAAATCGATGCAGCGGGACTGAAAACCCTGATTACCAGTGACGAGGCAGGACCGGCGCTGGTCGAAGACCCCGATCACCGTGCGCTCTATATTTTCAACCACTTCGAATATGACAGCGGCACGTTGAAACAGGAATACGACCGCGATATCGCCAACGGGACACCCATCAATGTTCCGATCAACTATTATCCCAATGACGATCCATCACAAATGCCTCAGAACAGGTGGCGAAGCCATGCACACCTTCTATATGGCAACTGGATAAACGAGATTTACCAGACCACCCATTTCGAGTTGGATAAAATTGGCACTTAGAATGCTGACATTCGCGGCAGCTTTTTTCGGCCTTGGCGCCATGGCAACCGGATTGACCGCACAGTATCGCGCGTCACAAGCTGAAGAAACATATCCGCCCTTGGGCGACTTTGTCGATGTGAACGGCGGGCAGGTTCATTACGTGCAAAAAGGTTCGGGGCCGCATCTGGTCCTGCTGCACGGGGCTGGCGGCAACCTGCGTGAATTCACGTTTGACCTGATGGACCGCCTGACCGACCGCTATACCGTTACGGCTTTTGACCGCCCCGGTCTGGGCTATACCGACCGTGTACCCGGCGTCGCAACGGGCCTGACCGCCACCGAAGGCGACAGCCCGCAGGATCAGGCAAGGATGCTGCGCGAGGCGGCGGCAAAACTTGGTATCGCGGCGCCGATTGTGGCGGGGCACAGTTTTGGCGGGATCGTGTCCTATGCATGGGCTGTCGCCGGACTGGACGAAGACAGCCCCGTGAACGCCAGCGCCGTTGTGTCTCTGGCTGGCGTGACAATGCCATGGCCGGGCGAGCTTGACCGCTATTACCGTGTGAACGGCAGCCCCATCGGTGGGCTGCTGACGATCCCTGTCATATCGGCAATGGTGCCTTCGAGCGTGATTGACAGCAGTATTGCAGGCACTTTCGCACCGCAGTCTGCGCCGGACGGTTATGGCGATTACATCGGCGCGGGGCTCACCTTGCGGCCGGACAGTATGCGGGCCAATATCCGACAGGTGAATACGTCGCGACCGCAAGTTGTCGCACTGTCGCAGCGATATCCCGAACTGCGCCTGCCGATCGAGATTGTCCACGGTGAGGAAGACCGGACCGTGCCCATTCATGTGCATGCCGAAGAGATTGAAAAGATCGTACCTCAGGTCAATACCGTCCGGCTGCCCGGCGTCGGCCATATGCCACACCACGCGGCGCCACAGGTTGTGATTGACGCCATTGACCGGGCCGCGATGCGGGCAGGCTTCCAACCTGCAGACCGCTAGATCACACAGCTGAATTGCGCTTCTCCTGACAAACCCCCATATATGGACCCAAGGGAAGCGGGAGAGTTTTCATGGATTTACCATTCGATGGCGGGATCAGCCGTTTTTACGCGGAAGATGCCCCCGCTGATGTGCGTGCCGCAGTCGCAGGTGCCGGAAAAAACGACATCATCAATCCCGACTACCCTTATGACAAACGCTGGAAGCGCAGCGAATACGAAGCCGCACTTGCTGCCCTGCAAATCGAACTGGTGCGCATGCAGGCTTGGGTGCGGGACAGCGGACAGCGGATCGCCATCGTCTTTGAGGGGCGCGATGCCGCAGGGAAAGGCGGGACAATCAAAAGGTTACGCGAAAATCTTAATCCACGTGGAGCCAAGCTGGTCGCCCTGTCGAAACCAACAGACCAAGAGGCCGCGCAATGGTATTTCCAACGCTACATCGCCCACCTGCCCGCCAAGGGCGAAATCACGCTCTTTGACCGTAGCTGGTATAATCGCGGTGTCGTCGAGCATGTCTTCGGGTTCTGCACGGCAGAACAGCGGGCGCGCTGGTTTGCGCAGGTCCCTGAATTCGAGGATATGCTGGTGAACGAAGGGATCAAGCTGATCAAAATCTGGCTCAATGTCGGGCGTGCGACGCAACTCAAACGCTTTCTGGATCGGGAAAGCGACCCGCTCAAGCAGTGGAAGCTAAGCTGGATCGACGTTGAGGGCCTTGGCAAATGGGACAACTACACCGACGCCATCGGTGAAACGCTTGACCGGACACATACCGACCATGCACCTTGGACGATTGTCCGGTCTGACGACAAGCGCCGCGCCCGGGTACAGGTCATCCGCCATGTTCTGAGCCAGCTTGACTACGACCATCACGACCCGCAGGCGCTCTTGCCGATCGACGACAAAGTTCTGGGAGGTCCCGACCTCTGGCATGTCTAAGCGCGGCTATCATCACGGCAATCTGCGCGCAGCGCTGATCAGCGGCTGTCTGACGCTGATCGAAAAGCGGGGGCCGACCGGTTTCACCCTGTCGGAAGCTGCGCGCGAAGCGGGTGTCACCCCTGCCGCCGTCTATCGCCATTTCGAAGGCCGCGAAGATCTGATCGCCGCCGCCGCGCTTGAGGGGTACGAACTCTTCGGCGATCTGATGGAGCACGCCTATGGCGATGGCCAACCTTCGGCGCTGGCCGCATTCGAGGCAACAGGACGCGCCTATCTTGCCTTTGCACGGAAATATCCGGGGTATTACATCGCGATGTTCGAATCCGGCATTTCGATCAATCGCTCACCGGAACTACACGCTGTTGCGACCCGCGCGATGGGTGTTCTGGAAAAGGCTGCCGAACAGTTGTCACAGCACATACCCGCCGATAAACGCCCCCCGCCGCAGATGTTCAGCGCGCATATCTGGGCGTTGTCCCATGGTGTAGTCGAGCTGTTTGCCCGCTCGAACCCCGGCACGCAAAGCCCTTTCCCGCCCGAGGACTTGCTCGAATCAGGTATCGGCATTTATCTGCGCGGGCTGGGGCTTGTCGCGCCAGATACTTAAGAGATTTCATATGGATAGCAGATTTGCCGTATTCTTTTTCATCATGGGCGGCCTTGATACCTACCTGAACGACTGCCCCACGGATTGCTTTCGCCAGAGCGAGGCGCCCGAGCGCATTCACATCCAGTACGGGGACACGTATTTTCAGGAAGAGGTCATCGGCGATGAATTCTACGCCATCTATGATCTGCCAATGCGCATTGGCGCAGTGCAGCCGACCGTCGGGGCAAGCCTGACATCGGACAATGACTTTTGGGTCGGGGCCGGTGGCAAGTGGTCAACAGAGCGGATCAGCGACAGCCCGATTTTCATCGAACTTTCCCTGATGCCGGGGATCTACTTCAACGGTGACGGGCCGGATCTGGGCTTTCCGGTGCAATTTCGCGGCGCGCTTGGGGCGGGTATCAACTTTGGCGACACGGCCAGTCTTTCGGTCTTTTTCGACCACCGCTCGAATGCGAACGCAAGCGAACTGAACCCCGGGATCGAGACATTGGGGATCAGGCTGTCCTATCAGTTGGATTAACGGCTGACCCCGCAGAACGACACGACTGTGGCCGGTATTACCCGGTCAATGATGCAACATGCAGCGGATGTCCGGTGAGAGCCCA
>CAZTKF010000154.1:0-3801 GCA_964614205.1 uncultured Loktanella sp.
GACAATGACGGCTAGAGCAGACCGCTTTGGGCTTCGAGAGGCCAAGTCGTTCGAGCTTGAAGTGGCAAAGTGAGGAAGTTGCATGAACCAGTCCAAAGGGCGGTGGAATGTTGCAAACGCATACTTCGACCACCAGGGCGGGAAGCAGACCTTCGCTGCGACCTCTGAACAATTTGACCGCCTATCAAGAAGCGGACGTTGACGCAAACTATCAAAGGTTGAAGTTTTGGGCTTCCATCGATTAATCGAGGTACCTTGTTCTCGACAGCTGTTCATCCCGTACCGTGCTCGAATTCGAGACCAACGAGATCGGGATCGCACCCCGTGAGTTCGCGCTTAAGATCGACGCGCCGCCCAACCGCTTCTAGCAGATCATTGCAGGCAAACGATCGATCAAAAGCGATACCGCCCGGCGCTATAGTCACTAGTTCGCGATAGACCAGCAAGTTTCGCTCAACCACCAAGCCCAGTTCGCGCTTGCTACCAACGACAAGTAAACGGGGCGGACATCACGAAGTTGTCGACAAGGGCGAGCCTCCGGGCAGAAGATGCGGGCGATCAGCCGACGCTGGTATGGAAAGGCGATGTTGTGGTCAATTCGCGCGCCCTTGCGCCATATCGATTCACGCACTACATATAGGGCTCTAGTCGACTAACTACCGCTAGGGGGTGTAGAATGATCCAAGGATTTACGGAGCACTCAAGCGGAATCCGCCTGGATGAGAAAGATGCTGCCCCCGTTAAAGGGATGCTTGCCAGAGGCGACCGACAACATGACATCGCTGCCTGGTTCGGCGTCAATGGCGGCCGGATCGCGGAAATCTCAACCGGTTCGAAGTTTGCCGAAGTAACACCAGCCGCTCAAGCTGATCTCCCGCCTCAGTGCCCGTACTTATCCGGGCGGCAGTCAGCGGAGCTCCTGGCGAAGCTTGGTTTCAGCTACGCAGCTGAGTAACCTAGATGTTTTTTAGATTAGAGCTCAGATGCCTATCGATTTAACAATCTTGGCTAGACAGGTCGAGCCTGCACGTACAACGCTCGTTCTTGGCGCCGGGGTTTCCATTCCATCTGGAGCTCCGTCCGGAACAGATCTGCGCGATCACCTCGGCGAACGTTTTGAGATCGAAGGGTACTCAAACTTCGATCTGGCTGACCTATGCACGATTATCGAGGCACGGTGCGAAAGATTTCCGCTTGTCCAGGCCGTACGGAAGAGGATTTCTCATCTACAACCAACCGGTGGCTTACTGTCACTGCCACGTTTCGATTGGGGCGGCATATTCACCACAAACTACGACGATCTAGTTGAGAAGGCCTACCGCAGAAGCAATAAAGCAATCCGAGCTATCTCAACAAACCACGATTTCAGTGGCGAAGGCCTAACTGACGAGCAGCATATATATAAGTTTCATGGCACCGTTGAGAAAGACGTTTCTACCGGTGAAAGATCGCGATTGATCCTTACGAGCACCGACTACGATCAAGTAACTTCGTATCGTGAGCTACTTTATTCACGCCTTCAGGACTGTCTGTTTACCAAGTCGGTTCTAATTATTGGACAGTCGCTAGTTGATCGAGACCTACGAGCACTTGTTGATGAAGCTCAACGGCTTAAGAACAATGCAAACGCGCCGGGTAGGATCTACTTGCTCATTTTTCAACGAAATGATGATCTCGCCACGGTCTTCGAAGCGCGGGGTTTGACCGTTTGCTTCGGTGGCATCGACGACTTTGCAGATGCTCTGGTGCAAGCTGCACCGACAGAACAGCTCGTGATGTCAGTGACGCCTGACGTCCTTGGAATTGCTCCAGATGTCGAGCCAGCCACGACTACCGTATCGATTGAGCGAGCAAATCAGACCGGCCACCTCGAACGAATGTTTAGTGGTAGATCGGCTAGCTATGCCGACATTGCCAGAGGTTGGACGTTCGACAGAGACGTCGTAGACCAACTTGAAGGCCAACACATTGACCCAGAGAGTCGTAGGGTTTCGATAGTGCTTGGAGTCGCTGGAGTTGGCAAATCGACGGCGGTTCGGATTGCTCTTTCAAGGCTCTCTCAAAGGGATGTCGAGTGTTGGGAACATAGACTTGACTTTGCACTTGGGGTCGATGGCTGGCTAAAGATCAATGACGAGTTGGCTCGAAGAAAGAAGGTCGGGGTTCTATTCATAGATGAAGCTCATCGCTTCTTGCGGGGAATCAATGAGCTGATCGAAAAGCTATCTGCGCGGGATGATTGGTCGCTACACCTGATACTGGTTTCATCTCGGCCACATTGGAACCCACGGCTGAAGACCGCAGAACTATACAAGAACAGCCGAGAGTATGAACTCTCTCGTTTGTCGGCCCATGAGATAAACGGGTTGCTCGATTTGTTGGACGGGAGCCCTGACATTCGAGCACTGGTTGAAGACTCCTTCCTAGGTTTTAGTCGCCCAGAGCGATTTGACCGACTGAAGGAACGATGCGATGCAGATATGTTTGTTTGCATGAAGAATATTTTTGGTTTTCAAGGCATTGACGCAATTATTCTTGAGGAATTCGCCTCACTCAATCCTGACCTACAGGAAATCTATCGCCTTGTGGCTGGTATGCAGGCAATCGGCGCGCGCGTGCATAGGGAACTCGTTCGGAGGTTAACAGGGTTGCAGGCCGACATGGTGCCTCGTGTCTTAGAAGACCTGGATGGCATCGTTGAAGAATACACAGTGAGCGCGCGTGATGGCATATATGGTTGGAGGGTACGCCACCCGGTCATCGCCACAACACTAGCCAAATACAAGTACTCGGACCTTGGCGAGCTCTACAGTCTTTTTGAGCGAGTAGTTGACAGCATCAACCCGGCTTACCGCTTTGAGGCGCAGTCAATCGTTGAGATGTGCGACCTCGAAACCGGTGTGACGCGCCTTCCCGACCGCCAAAAGCAAAACGTGTTGCTCCGCCGCATGATTTCAGCGGCACCTAGTCTGCGGGTTCCACGTCATCGACTGATACATAACTTGATACGGCTCGATCAGTTCGATGTTGCCGAAACAGAAATCCGAATTTTTGAGCGGGAACTCACGACCGATGGCCCAATTCTTCGCTACAAGGTCAGGCTTAAGCTCGGGCTCGCTCGCCGTACGGAAGGAATCCTGGATCAAGATCGTGCTTCGTTAGTTAATGAAGCTTCAGGAATGGCTCTGCGATGCATTGAGAGGTTCCCCGACGACAAAAACATGTATCGAATTTACCTTGAGGTTGGCGTCGAATGGTTTCGGTACACTGGCGATCCTGGAGTTTTTGAGGAAGGTATGCGTACGGCAGCAGATGCTCAGGAACGGCTTCTTGATCCAGAACTCAGAGGCATTATTTCAGGCTTTCTGAGAAAGGGCGAAGAGATGGGCCTTCAAGTTTTCTGAACTTTGGCTCGTCTTTGTGTCCGTTCGCCAACGGCTTCGCCAGGTTCAAACTGACGCGAACGCTGCTAAAGGGCTCACTTCGTGCGCGTTGCAGTCTCATGACTCCAACGACATCGAGCAACTGCAGCGAATGGCCGATATCACAGGTTGCGGCGCAGCATTAGGGGTTCGCTATGGACGGCGGTTCTGAGCCGCCCGTAACCGAGCAGCCCGACTGGTCTGATCTCAACAGCGAAGTGGAAGCCCGCGTGGCAGACGCGGCTGGGCACCTGATGGTAGGGCATACCGCGCTCGTCGTTGCGCTCCGACGCGCCACCATCGAACGGATGGGCCGGAGCCTTGTTTTCGGTCGCGGCCAGATTGTCGAAAATTGATCGCTCATAGAGCGGATGGCACG
>CAZTKF010000155.1:0-3792 GCA_964614205.1 uncultured Loktanella sp.
TCGCAGTATTTCGAAAAACCTGTGACCCGCGATGATGTGGTCTGGACCTATTCGGGCGTGCGGCCGCTTTACGATGACGGCGCGAAATCGGCCACGGCAGCGACCCGTGACTATGTCTTGTCACTGGATGAAAATGGCGCGCCGCTCCTGAATATCTTTGGGGGCAAGATCACGACATACCGCAAACTGGCCGAGAATGCGCTCAAGAAGCTGACCCCGCTGATCGGTGGCGGCGACCCTTGGACGGCCGATGCGGCTCTGCCCGGGGGGGATTTCAAGGTCAAAGACCGTGACAAGCTGGTTGCTGATCTTATGTCGGATTATCCGTTCCTGACCGACCGCTGGGCGCTGCGCCTGATCAAGGCCTATGGTACCGAGGCGCGCGCCATTTTGGGCAAGGCATCGGCAGCAAAGGATCTTGGGCAGGATTTCGGCGCGACCTTGACCGAGGCCGAGGTGAAGTGGCTGATGGAACGGGAATATGCGCGCACCGCCGAAGATGTGGTGTGGCGCCGGTCCAAGCTGGGCCTGAGGCTGACGCCCGAACAAGTTGCAGCACTTGACGCGTTCATGGCGGCTTGAAACATAAAGACAAACGGGGGGACACCATGACCTATATTCTGGCCATTGACCAAGGCACGACATCCAGCCGCGCGATCATCTTTGATGCAGAGATGCGCATCAAGGCGACCGCACAAGAGGAATTCACCCAGCACTTCCCGCAGTCGGGATGGGTGGAACATGATCCGTCGGATATCTGGTCGTCTGTTGCCTCAACCTGCCGTGGTGCGATTGAAAAGGCGGGGATTACTGCGGCTGACGTGGCTGCGATCGGCATCACCAACCAGCGTGAAACGACGCTGGTCTGGGACAAGGTCACGGGCGAGCCGATCCACAACGCGATTGTCTGGCAGGACCGGCGCACGGCACCTTTTTGCGAAAAGCTGCGTAATGAGGGGTTCGAGGCCACGATCACGCAAAAGACCGGACTGCTTGCGGACCCGTATTTCTCGGGCACCAAGGTCAATTATATCCTCGACACTGTTGAAGGCGCGCGCGCGCGCGCCGAAGCAGGGGAATTGCTGTTCGGTACGGTCGATTGCTACCTGATCTGGAAGCTGACGGGTGGCAAGCGCCATGTCACAGACGCCACCAACGCGGCCCGCACCATGCTTTATGATATCCGCAAGGGCCGGTGGAGTACCACGATATGCGACCGCTTCGGCATTCCCATGAAGATGCTGCCCGAAGTTCTTGATTGCGCGGCGGATTTCGGCATGACGCGGGCTGACCTTTTTGGCAAGGAACTGCCCATTCTTGGCGTCGCAGGCGACCAGCAGGCCGCTACGATCGGACAGGCCTGTTTTGAACCCGGTATGTTGAAGTCAACCTACGGCACGGGGTGTTTTGCGCTGCTCAACACCGGTGATACGCTGGTCGAAAGCAAGAAGCGTCTGTTGGGGACCATCGCCTATCAGTTTGATGGCAAGCCCACTTACGCACTGGAAGGATCGATCTTTATCGCCGGTGCAGTCGTGCAATGGTTGCGCGACGGCCTGAAAATCATCCGCGAGGCCAAGGAAACGCAGCCACTGGCGCAAACTGCCGACGCGGGGCAGGAGCTTTATCTGGTGCCCGCCTTTACAGGCCTTGGTGCACCCTACTGGGACGCCGAGGCGCGCGGTGCGATCTATGGACTCACCCGTAATTCCGGGCCTGCAGAACTTGCGCGCGCGGCATTGGAGAGTGTCGGTTTCCAGACCCGCGATCTGTTAGAGGCGATGAAGAGTGACTGGCAAGCCTCGGATACAGAAGGTATTTTGCGGGTTGATGGCGGGATGAGCGCCTCTGACTGGTCGATGCAATTCCTGTCGGACATCATTGGCGCGCCGGTGGACAGACCCACCGTTCTGGAAACGACGGCACTTGGCGTGGCATGGCTGGCGGGCATGCGGGCATGCGTCTATCCGGATCAGGCAGGTTTTGCCGCGAACTGGGCGCTGGACCGGCGGTTTGAGCCACAGATGGACGAAGCAACGCGCGAACGCCGCTATGCGGGCTGGAAAGATGCAGTGCGGCGCACACTGACCTGATTATTGCGGGCGCAGGGTCGCGCGCATCTGATCAAGGATAATCGCCTCTTCACTATCTTTGGGGGCGATGTCCACGATCATCAGTCTGTCGTCGGCGCGGTGGATCAGGGTGATTGTGACAAGGTCATGGGCGTCTTCAGGGCCGCTGAGAAAGCTCAGCGTTGCTGCGGTGCCGCCCTCAATCTCAAAGGGGCGGGCTGGCCGCATGATGGCCATGCCGGACCCAACGATCCAGGTGGCGATCCGTGACAGCTTGATCCCTTGCTCGATCGTCTGGATTTCTGCCAGTGGTGGCCTTGTGAATTCGTCGGCCCGCGCAATCAGCATCACACCAAAGCCGCCCTGATTGGGCGCGCTGCCGCCGAATGTGGCGAGGATGTCTTCATCTTCAGTGTCAGTGCCAAGCCAGCCATCGAACAGACCGGGGCCGAAGAGTTCAGTTGGCAGTTCGCTCCAGGCCATTGGCACGTCAATCACAAGGTTCGTGTCAGGCAGGGGAAAAGCCTCCGAAAGCAGGTTCGCGTCCGCGGCGTTTGGCGTGCCTTGGGAGATCAGCGGGGCAGGTGCCGCAAGGATGAGTGCGATTGCGGAAACCATGGCACAAAGCGCGGTCTTGGGGGTGCTTTTCATCTCTTGGCCAGCTCCCAAACGGCAAATTCTTCTGCCCGTTTGTCGCGCAGCTTGCTTTCGGTGCTGGCGGACAGGTGCAGATCCATCTTTGGAGACACGTTCTTTTGTTTCAGGGTGATAGCCATGTCGAGCCGGTCTTCAAGATAGGTGATCACCTTGTCCCACTGCTCGTATTGGAAAAGTTGCTCTGCACCGATTTCACCGTCATTGATCCGCAGGAATTTGTTTTGCGATCCGACATTGGCAAAAGGGGCGGGCGTGCCCTTGCAGTATTCCAGCACAAAGTCATCAAAGCTGACGCTGCGGGTGCTGTTTTCATGGCCGACCAAATCGTCCCGCGTGCGATAACGATACCAGCTGCCCAGCCAGCTGATGGGGTTGCGGACCACGGCCATCAGTTCCGGGTCCTGACCGCCGGCCTGTTTGAAAAACGGCTTGAGGAATCGCTTGTAACGATAACAGGGCGCGTGCTTGAGCTGTGGCGGATCACGCAAGACAAGTGATGCGCGCGGGGCCAGCGCCCCCTCAAGTGCGGTCGATCCCGTCTTGGGAACCGCCAACAGCACCAGATTTTCTTTCCAGAAAACAAGCATTTGATTGCGTTCTTTCGTCCTTCGTCAGCGCAATGCTAGGCCATAAACCATTCCTTAACCACCTTTGGATGAGGTTGGGTTGTGAAAATTTATGTTGCAATGTTCTGGTTTTGATCTCATTAAAGGTGAGAACACAATGAGAACAAAAGCAGTGATTGCCGCCCCGCGGGGCGCGTGAAATAAGGACAGGACATATGGCAACGGCAGAACTCCTCAAAATGACTGACAAAAAGACCGCGGACAAAGAAAAAGCGCTGGAAAGCGCATTGGCGCAGATCGAACGGCAGTTCGGCAAGGGCTCGATCATGAAGCTCGGTGGCGACAACAAGATGGCCGATATCGAGGCGACATCGACAGGGTCTCTGGGGCTTGATATCGCGTTGGGGATCGGCGGGTTGCCCAAAGGCCGCGTGATCGAGATTTATGGCCCAGAATCCTCTGGCAAGACAACGTTGACGCTGCACGCCATTGCGGAA
>CAZTKF010000156.1:0-3759 GCA_964614205.1 uncultured Loktanella sp.
CGGCGCATGGCTGGAGGCCTGATGCGGCGATCAATCCTATGGTCATGAAGAAAAGCAATGGTGCGGTCGGGGGGACTCGAACCCCCACGAGTGTTACCTCACAGCGACCTCAACGCTGCGCGTCTACCAATTCCGCCACGACCGCAAGTCTACTAGCTTGGTAAGTGCGGCACTCATAGACGAGGCGTTTTGCGATGCCAAGAGGGAAATCACCCCCTTTTCATCACACCGGCAGAAGGGTACGCCAACACAATGGTGGAATGGATCACAACAGACGGGTTGACGGATTACACCGCGGCACTTGCCTTTATGGAAGACCGCGTCGCGGGGATCATCGGCGGTACTGCGGATGAGTGCATCTGGCTGCTTGAACATCCGCCACTTTATACCGCTGGCACCTCTGCCAAGAGCGCGGATCTTGTCGATCCCGACCGTTTTCCCGTGCATGTGGCGCGCCGTGGAGGTGAATATACTTATCACGGTCCGGGGCAGCGCGTGGTTTATGTCATGCTTGATGTCGGCAAGCGTGGCCATGATGTGCGCAAATTCGTGCAGGACCTTGAACGCTGGGTGATCGCAACGCTAGAGACCTTCAATGTAAAGGGCGAAATTCGCGAAGGCCGCGTCGGCGTCTGGGTCGAGCGCCCTGATAAACCGCGCAACGCAGACGGATCTCAAGCGGAAGACAAGATCGCGGCACTCGGGATTCGCCTGCGCAAATGGGTGTCTTTTCATGGGCTTTCGATCAATGTCGAGCCGGACCTGAGCCATTTTGACGGCATCGTGCCCTGTGGCATCCGTGAACACGGGGTGACTTCACTGGTGGATCTGGGGCTGCCTGTAACGATGCATGATCTGGATGTCGCCCTGAAAGCTCGGTTTTCGGATGTATTTGCCGGTTGAGCCCGTGCAAGCGCTATAGATCTGCCCCGAAATCGGCAACAAGCGACGCCACGACTGCTTCCATTGCCTCTTTCTGGGTCGCACCCGCCTCCAAGGATGCCGCATAGACATTGCGCTGCTGGTCGGCACTGGTGCCCTGCCTAAGGATATCGCGGGCGGCATGCACTTCTGCGACGCATTCCAGCACTTCGGCATCCTCGGCGACCAGGTCGATAATTTCGTCAACAGCCTGAGAGAACGGGATCAGTGACTTGCGGCCAAAATCGATCAGGCCTTCGGAGACGCCGTAGCGCTGCGCGCGCCAGCGGTTCTCGCCCACCATAAAGTTCTGGACGATGCGCCAGCCATCCCCTTGCATCGACTTGCGCCAGAGCATCCGCGTCAGACACTGGGTCAAGGCGGCCAGTGTAAGTGTGACCTCCATGCGCGGGGCCACATCGCAAATCCGCGACTCGATCGTTGGGAAGCGCGACGACGGGCGCAGATCCCACCATATCTTGGAGGCGTCCTCGATCAGGCCCAGATCAATCAACGTATCGACCGTCGACGAAAACTGCGCCCAGTCTTTCATATACGGCGGCAGCCCTGTGCGTGGCAGGTTGTCAAAGACAGTCAGGCGATAGGAATTCATGCCCGTGTCCTCGCCCTGCCAATAGGGGGACGACCCTGAAAGCGCATGAAGATGTGGCAGAAAGTACTTGAGCTGGTTGACCAAATTTATCCGCATGTCTTCGTCAGGGATGCCGACATGAACGTGCATCCCACAGATCAGCATCCGCCGTGCGACACCGGCCAGATCACGGCGCAGCTGGTTGTAGCGTTCTTTGTCGGTGTGGTGCTGATCTTTCCAGTCAGCGAACGGGTGGCATGACGCGGCAATCGGGGCAAGCCCGATGTCTGCGGCATGACGGGCCACGGTCCGGCGCAAATGGGCCAGATCTTTACGCGCTTCACCGATCGTCTGACACACGCCTGTCCCGATTTCGATCTGGCATTGCAGGAACTCTGGGCTGACCTTTCCGGCCAAATCCTTCTTGCAGGCCTCGATCAGACTGTCGGGTGCATGAACCAACTGGTAGGTTTGCTGATCGACAAGGAGGTATTCCTCCTCGATACCTATTGTAAACGGCGGGGTGCCATCAGCCATCACAAACCTCCGGGTTTCAAGCAACTTGGGCCAAGTGTGGCCCCTGTGGGTACGGCAGGTCAATGCAAACACCGGCCTGCGCCAAATTAACCCATCCAAATTGGCCGATCATTTGTTGCTCCTTCAGCATCAACACATTAGAACCATGCCAAACGTCCGCCCGGCAACGACTCGGCGGTGTTAAGAAGTAGCCAATACGAGGAGAGCCAAAATGGCAGACGCAGCCATCCACGGCGACGCACACGAAGACGAGCGGGGGTTCTTTACCCGCTGGTTTATGTCCACAAACCACAAAGACATCGGCATTTTGTACCTGTTCACCGCAGGTATTCTTGGTTTTATCTCGGTGGCCTTCACCGTCTACATGCGGCTCGAGCTGATGGAACCCGGTGTACAGTACATGTGTCTGGAAGGCGCACGCCTGACCGCCGCCGCAGCTGGTGAATGTACACCGAACGGCCACCTTTGGAACGTTCTGATCACCTACCACGGTGTGTTGATGATGTTCTTTGTGGTTATTCCGGCTCTCTTTGGTGGCTTTGGCAACTACTTCATGCCGCTGCAGATCGGTGCGCCGGACATGGCGTTCCCACGCCTGAACAACCTGTCCTACTGGATGTTTGTAGCTGGCGCGTCACTTGGTGTGGCCTCCATGCTGGCACCAGGTGGTAACGGGCAGGCAGGCTCCGGCGTTGGCTGGGTCATGTATGCGCCGCTCTCCACCTCCGAAGGCGGGATGTCGATGGACCTTGCGATCTTTGCGGTGCACCTGTCGGGCGCGTCCTCGATCCTGGGTGCAATCAACATGATCACGACCTTCCTGAACATGCGCGCACCGGGCATGACACTGCACAAGGTGCCGCTGTTTGCCTGGTCGATTTTTGTGACTGCATGGTTGATCCTTCTGGCCCTGCCCGTACTGGCTGGCGCAATCACCATGTTGCTGACAGACCGGAACTTTGGCACGACGTTCTTCCAGCCTGAAGGCGGTGGTGATCCGGTCCTGTACCAGCACATTCTGTGGTTCTTCGGTCACCCGGAAGTGTACATCATCATTATCCCCGGTTTTGGTATCATCAGCCACATCATTGCAACCTTCAGCCGCAAGCCGATCTTTGGCTACCTGCCAATGGTCTATGCCATGGTCGCGATCGGTGTTCTGGGTTTCGTCGTCTGGGCGCACCACATGTACACCGTGGGTATGTCGCTGACACAGCAGTCCTACTTTATGCTGGCGACCATGGTCATCGCGGTGCCGACCGGGGTGAAAATCTTCTCATGGATCGCGACGATGTGGGGCGGATCGGTCGAGTTCAAGGCCCCGATGCTCTGGGCCTTCGGCTTCCTGTTCCTCTTCACCGTGGGTGGTGTGACCGGAATCGTACTGAGCCAAGCCGGTGTGGACCGCGTCTATCATGACACCTATTACGTTGTGGCCCACTTCCACTATGTGATGAGCCTCGGTGCGGTCTTCGCAATCTTTGCAGGGATTTACTTCTACCTGCCCAAGATGTCGGGCCGTATGTATCCTGAATGGGCCGCCAAGCTGCACTTCTGGGCGATGTTTGTTGGCGCGAACATGACATTCTTCCCACAGCACTTCCTGGGTCGTCAGGGCATGCCACGCCGTTACATCGACTACCCAGAGGCGTTTGCTTACTGGAACTACATCTCAAGCTGGGGCGCCTTCCTGTCCTTCGCATCCTTCC
>CAZTKF010000157.1:0-1305 GCA_964614205.1 uncultured Loktanella sp.
TCAAAGACCTTCTGGTGACGACGCTGAAGCGAACAATCGCGCTCGCCCAGATGCACCGCTTTGCCTTTGCCGTCGCCAAAGACCTGAATCTCGATGTGGCGCGGCGTGGTCAGGTATTTTTCAATATAGACTTCATCATTGCCAAAGGCGGCTTTGCCCTCGGCGCGTGCAGAGTGGAACGCCTGTTCCATGTCTGCCGCGCTTTGCGCCACCTTCATACCGCGCCCGCCACCGCCGGCGGTTGCCTTGATAATGACGGGATAGCCGATTTCCTCGCCGATCCGCTTTGCATCTGCCAAGGTCGGCACACCGCCGTCTGATCCGGGCACGCAAGGGACACCCAGCGCTTTCATGGTGTCTTTCGCGGTAATCTTGTCGCCCATGATCCGGATGTGTTCGGCAGTGGGGCCGATGAATGTCAAATCATGGTCCTCGACCGCCTGCACGAAGGCGGCGTTTTCGGACAAGAAGCCATAACCGGGATGGATCGCTTGCGCGCCCGTGATTTCGCAGGCTGAAATAATCGCAGGGAACGACAGATAGCTTTGCGCGGACGATGGTGGCCCGATGCAGATCGCCTCGTCTGCCATGCGCACATGCATTGCGTCCGCGTCGGCGGTTGAATGTACAGCAACGGATTTGACGCCCATTTCACGGCAGGCGCGCACGACGCGCAGGGCGATTTCGCCTCGGTTTGCGATAAGGATTTTATCGAACATGGGGCCGCCCTTATTCGATGATCACAAGAGGTGCGCCAAATTCGACCGGACCGCCATCTTCGACCAGGATACGCTTGATTGTACCCGCGCGCGGGGCCGGAATATGGTTCATGGTTTTCATGGCTTCGATGATCAGGATTGTATCGCCTTCGCTGACGGTCGCGCCAACCGTCGCGAACGGTGCTGCACCCGGTTCCGGAGCCATATAGACAGTTCCGACCATGGGGGATGTCACGGCACCGGGGTGGCTTGCGGGATCGGCGGTATCCACCACAGGAGCAGGGGCTGCAGGCGCAGCAGGGGCGGCTGGGGCAGCAGCAGGTGCTGCCGCTGGCACGCTGGCTTGCACAATTGTCTGGGTTTGGCGGCTTACGCGCACGTTCAGGCTATCGTTTTCACCGTAGTCGCGCTTTACCTGCAGTTCCGTCAGATCGTTTTCGCGCAGTAGCTCGGCCAATGCCGCAATAAAGCTGACGTCGCTATCGTGAGAGGTTTTGTTGCCCATGTTTTCCTCGGCCGGTTGCCCATATTATTGGCGCTTTCGCGACGTTACGTCACAAAGCATCAGATTGCTTATAGGGCAAGC
>CAZTKF010000157.1:1405-3757 GCA_964614205.1 uncultured Loktanella sp.
AGGGAGTGTTGCGCTGTCGTCCGTGCGTTCAACAGCCTGCACTTTGGTGGTGACGGCACGCTGCAGAACGGGTGCGGGGTTCTGGGCCGCAGCCGCAGTCGTGGGTAGGTTCAGTGAGGTATCCATTGTCAAGGCTCCGAAAAGCGAGGGGATAGAGCCCTTAGATTCGCTTTGGCGGATTACCAAACAGTTAATCGCAGAGAAAGCTTTCTCTGCGATTCAAGATTAACCGGTAAACGGGATCAGATGGCCAGATACTGTGCGCGCAGGGCTTCGTTTTCAAGCACCTCTTTCGCGGACCCGTCGAACACGACCTTGCCGATATCAAGGATCACCGCGCGGTCAGCAAGCTTCAGTGCAGCGACCGCGTTCTGTTCGACGATCACTGTTGTGATGCCCTGATCTCGGATCACGCCGAGTGTTTTGGCGATTTCCTGCACGATCACCGGCGCAAGGCCTTCATAGGGTTCGTCCAGCAACAGCACCTTGATGTCCCGGGCCAAGGCACGCGCGATCGCAAGCATCTGCTGTTCACCGCCCGAAAGCGTCACACCTTCCTGCTTGCGGCGCTCACCCAGTCGTGGAAACAGATCGTAGAGCCGCTCCAGTGACCAACCATGCGGCGGTGCAATCTGCGCGAGTTGCAGGTTTTCCTCGACTGTCAGGCCGGGAATGATCCGGCGATCCTCCGGCACAAGTGCAATGCCGTTCACGGCGGCTTCGTGGCTTTTCATCTCGTGCAGGGGCTTGTGATCGAGCCAGATTTCGCCATGCGTCAAGGCCGGGTCATCCAGACGCGCGATTGTGCGCAGGGTAGACGTTTTGCCCGCGCCATTGCGCCCCAGAAGCGCAAGAATCTCGCCTTCGTGGATATTGAAGCTGACGTTTTGCACGATATAGCTTTCACCGTAATAGGCCTCGATTTCCCATACGCTGAGGAAGGCAGGGTGGGTGGCCGCGTTATTGGCGTGCTTGTTGAAAGGTGCGTTCATTTTTCTGTCTCCGGTATGCAAAATCTCGTCGCACGATTGTCAGTTAGACTTGTGCCTCGCCAAGATATGCTTCGCGCACCTTCGGGTGCCCTTTGATGTTGTCGGGTGTGTCTTCGACCAGCGGCGTACCTTGGGCCAGCACCGTGATCCGCTCGGCCAGTGAAAAGACCACGTTCATGTCATGCTCGATGATCGCCATCGTGATGCCGCGCTTTTCGCGGATTTCTTTGAGCAGGTTGATCGTGTTTTCAGTATCCGCCCGTGCCATCCCTGCTGTTGGTTCATCAAGCAGCAGAAGCTTGGGATCCTGAACAAGGCACATGGCCATTTCCAGACGCCGCTTGTCGCCGCGCGACAGGCTCGAGGCGATCATATCCTTTTTTTCAAGCATGTTGACGTCGTCAAGGATCGCAGCCGCCTGTTCCTGAATGCCTTTCTCTGCGAAAATGCTTTCTACCGCATGCATCCGGAACGCGCCGTCACGCTTGGCAAAACATGGGATCATGACGTTTTCAAAGACGCTTAGATCGCTGAAAATCTCGGGCGTCTGAAACACCCGGCTGATTCCCATCTGGTTGATCTCGTGTGGCTTGCGCCCCAGCACGGACTGACCGTCAAACATGACCGATCCGCTATCGGGGATCAGCTTGCCGACCAGCACGTTGAGCAGTGTCGACTTACCTGCGCCGTTAGGGCCGATGATCGCATGCGTGCTGTTCTCGGCCACGCTGAGGTTCACATCACCCAGCGCCTGCAAACCGCCAAACCGCTTGTTGATGCCTTTTACTTCTAACAAACCCATCTGTTTGTCTCCTTATTCGGCCGGTTCAGTGGCGTTTGGCTTGGCGTCTTCCGTCTTTTTGCGCCGGAAGGCCCCTGCAATTCTCTGGCCACCTTCGACAAGGCCACCTGGCAGGAAGATCACGACCAGCATGAACACGATACCAAGTGTCAGGTGCCAGCCCTTGCCGATGAAAGGATAGATCATTGCAACGACAAAGTTCTCGAGCCCATCCGGGAGGAAAGCAAACCAGCCGTGCAGGATCGTTTCGTTGATCTTCGAGAAGATGTTCTCGAAGTACTTGATCATACCTGCACCCAGGACCGGTCCGATCAGTGTGCCAGCCCCCCCCAGAATGGTCATCAGAACCACTTCACCCGACGCGGTCCACTGCATCCGCTCGGCACCGGCAAGCGGGTCCATCGAGGCCATCAGGCCACCGGCCAGACCGGCGTACATGCCAGAGATCACGAAGGCCGCAAGCGTGTAGGGGCGCGCATTCAGACCGGTATAGCTCATCCGGGTCTGGTTCGACTTGATGGCACGCAGCATCATACCAAAGGGCGAGCGGAAGATACG
>CAZTKF010000158.1:0-3704 GCA_964614205.1 uncultured Loktanella sp.
TTGCGAGCTTCTGAGAGAGTGTAAGACGCGGCATTTGTTCATGTTATGTTCTCATGTTTTGAGTTGCAATACCGCAGTTCTGAGAGGTCGAAGAAATTTGTCGAATGAAAGGAACCGCTCTTGGACTTCACGCAGGACTTGGATACCGTCGTCCCGTTAAATAGAGGGATGCCCCATGAGCCTAAGACGCTGCCTCCGCAAAAGATTTCGCCGGGCAGGAATCAAGCTTCCGGAATTCTTGCTGGACAAAGACACAGAAGCGATGCGGCGGATGGCGCGGCTGTTGACCAAAGATGACATCGTGCTTGATCTGGGCGCCCACGTCGGGAATGCAGCGATTGAGTTTTCCCACTTTGCGCGGCATGTCTATTCGTTTGAGCCGAACCCCTTTGTCTTTGAGGAACTGAAAGCCCAGACGCAGCGCTATGACAACATCACAATATTCAATAAGGCAATTTCGGACACCACTGGGGCAGCGAAACTCTATTTCGAAAATGCAAAAAAGGGGCGTTTCTACGAGGGGTCAACGATCGTAGAGGGAAAATCCAACGTTTCATATGGTCAGCATTACGACGTCGAAACCATCAGCGTGAATGATGTCCTCGATGAGATTGGTGCACCTGTTGCCGTCGTCAAAATGGATATCGAGGGGGCCGAATATGTCGTTCTGGATGCCATGATTGCGTCCGGTCGCATGGATGAAATTCAAAAAGTATATGTTGAATGTCATGCTGATCGCATTGCCGGACTTGCAGAAGCCAAGAAAAAGACTTTGGCAGCTGCCGAGGCGGCCGGTGTCTTGTCAAAATTCGATTTCACCTGGCCATGACGCGACTCTGTATTGCAACGGGCGAATACTACAACCCTCGAGAAACGCAGGTCAATTTCCATATCCAGAATATTTTTGGTGGCAATACATGTGTCCTCTTCGGCAATCACAGGGACGCAGATCCGTTTGCCAAGGCAGGCTACGCTTGGGCGTCCGCGCCATCTGAGACAGATCTGAGCGGAGGGAGAGGTGCTGGCCTACCCTCGAAAATACGCAGCCTCTTGCAGCATCGGACTGTGAGGGTCCCCTACGGTCAGGCACGCCGCAATATTCAGGAATTCCTGCATCGTGAGAATGTTGATGCGGTGTTGTGTGAATTCGGCACAACAGCCGTGCGCCTTGCTCCGGTGATGAATGAAATCGGCGTACCGGTATTTACCTATTTTCGCGGGGCCGATGCATCAAGCCATCTTCGCGACCCATTCCGTCCAGAGGCCTATCGGCGCATGATGCCACGCCTTAGCGGGGTTTTCTCTGTTTGTCAGTTTCTCTTGGATAGCTTGGCGCAGCATGGAATTGAGCATAGCAACAGTCATGTCGTTCCCAGCGGCGTTGACACGTCATTGTTCGTACCGGGCAAGAAGCGGACAGGCAGCTTTGTCGCTGTCGGGCGCTTTATTGAAAAGAAAAGGCCCGACATCACGGTCGAAGCGTTCTGTCAGGCAGCGAAGGCTGTTGGGAGTACAACCCTAGAGATGATAGGCGACGGACCGTTGCTGCCGCAATGCAAGGCAATCGTAGAAAAGCATCAGATGTCTGATCGTGTGATTTTTCATGGAAAACAAGGACATGACTTTGTTCGCGACCGGTTGGCCACAAGTGAGGTGTTCTTGCAACATTCAGTGATCGGCAAAGATGGTGACACAGAGGGTCTGCCGATAGCTATCCAAGAGGCTATGTCATGTGGTCTGGTGGTCATCTCCACGCGGCATGCCGGGATTCCCGAAGCGGTCACAGAAGGCGAAACGGGCTACTTGGTTAATGAAGGGGACACCGATGCATTTGCTGACCGGATTTCAAGGGTATCGCAGCTTGGTGATCAGCTGTCAAAAACGGCGCAACGTAATAGGGCGCGCGCGCAGGAACGCTTTGACAATCGCAGGTTGATCAAGACTGTCGAACGTGAGATTGATGCCGTTGTCGCTGGCTTGGGGTCAGCTGGTGCGCGCCCTCAATAGTAATGATCTTTCAGCCACGGCGCCGGACGCGTGCGTTTGAGCGGATCTGCGGAATAACCCGCGATTGCTTGCGAGACATCGGGCCGCCCGTGAAAGCAAACCACGCGTGCATCGGCCGGAAGGCGCGGTGCCCGGATCAGGTTCAGCGGGCGCGGTGGCCTGCAATGACGCTTGAAGCTGACAATCCATCCATCGGGAAAATGGCGCAACTGGCCGTTTTCAAACGCGACCTCAGAAGTGTAACTTTGCTCGGAGCCTTGCGCGCGCAAAGTCATCTCTTCCGGCTCATGCAGCATGGCTTCGTAAAGAAATGCATGCAGTTTGGGGTCAAAACGCAATACTGAACCCTCGCCGCGGGTCGGTACAGCCGCCCGCTCGGAAAAAGACTTGGCCATACAAATGTTTCCCGGCTCATAGGCAAGCAGATCATCTATGCCGCCAGTGATCACGACATCAATATCAAGCGCCAGAAGCGGACCGCTCAGATCCGGAATCAAGTCAGGGCGAAACATCGCAATCTTGCGCAGTTTTGAACCCTTCTTGATTGTGTCGCCTTTCACGGCATCCATCCGATCCTCGAAAGGCTCACGTCTTAGTGTGAGGCGCTCGATTGCGGGGTCGAGGCCGGTCGGGTCATCGGTCAGACAAAAAAAGCGCAGGTCGCGCTTTGTATTGCGTTGGGCCGCCCTGAACAAAATGTTCACTTGCTCTGAAGGAAACGGGGTACCCCACTTTATGCAAATTACATTTGCTTCGGTCATGCTTTGTCCAATTGCCTTGACGAGGGAATTAGCGCACCGCGCCTAGCAAGATAACTCATCCTGCGGAAGTAATTTGCAGCCTTCAGACGGTAGTAGGGCAAACGCCTCGAAAGCGAGAATTTCTTTACATCAGAGAAGGCTCGGCCTGTAATCTGGCTTACACCTTCGTCATCCACATGGCTCGGCCAGGGTTCCAGCCCGCGCTGGCGATAGTCATGGGCGAAGAAACGGTTGAGTTCATGGTCAAGCGGGCGGGTCATTGGTAGCAGGTTCGGCCTTAGTCTCATCGCAGTTTCCCGCTTGATCAGATAGGCACCGTTGCCGGTAAAGGGGCCGATGTACGCATTGATCCTGTAGCGACCGGCAAATCCCTGACAGACAGGCAATTTGGCCCGGATCGCGTTGAAACGAATGACATCCCAATGCTCAGCCGCCGAAAGCGCAGTATCAAAACCTTCCAGAAAGTCATCATGAAAGACGACATCATCTTCAAGGATCAGGGCCGCTGGCGCTTCTGATGCGATCAGCTTGTCCCACACTTCCAAGTGTGAATGGTAGACGCCAATCTTGCCGGGTAGTAGCGCTCCGCCAGTGTTCCGCTCGAAGGATTCCTGATCCACATTTGCCGCAAGTCGTTCGGCCTCCGAACGTCCATCAACAGCATCAAAAATTTGATATGGCAGGCCGAGCACATCTAGTTGCTTAACCATATTCTCACGCCGCTCTTCGGCGCGTTTGAGGTTGATAAGCCAGACAGGAATTTGGCTGCGTTCAAGGGTTGTCATGCCAAATCCGTCCATTTCAACTGCGTATTCCGCGTCACCGCCCTGTTCAGTGTCCGGCCCACGACCTTGTCGAAATCATAGCCCGCAATTTCGCCCGATCCGGGGCGGCGGGCCCAGATATCGGCTTCGGTGATCACATGGCCTGCGGGCA
>CAZTKF010000159.1:0-3669 GCA_964614205.1 uncultured Loktanella sp.
TGCTCACTGCTGTCTTCCGGCTTCTTTCTCGCATCGGTGTACTTTTTTGAGAGCAAAAGTATTGTGAAAGGAAATAGTGATGACAGATGAGGACATTGGACTACCGGGTGCTACAAACGCAATTGTCGGCGCAATATCAGCGATCCCCGATGCCGCGCTACAGAATGCTAGATTGGGTAGCTATGCTATCGCACGGATTCCATACGTTTCAGTTCCATTGAGTTCAGTTGACGTTATTGACGCAGCGATCAATGGGACGCGAGAAGACATCGTTATCCAGTCTTGGGGTGCTGCCGGGGGTATTGGAGGCACACTTGCTGGCGCGTGGGTAGGTGCCGAGGCCGGCCTCTTTCTTACAGGCGGCAATCCAATTGCAGTATTTGGGTTCGCCTTAGCGGGGGCTGGTGCTGGCGCGTATTATGGAGAGCAAGAAGTAGAGCGAGTTGTTGAACAGGTCATTGCAGGCGCATTAGAAGGGCCATCGGGAATCGTTCCAGCTTGGGTGGGGCCAACCACGGACACCGCAACATACATTGAAAAACGCGGACTCTAAGGGGAGCAGGTCATGCTGCACAGTCCCAAAACCTTGGTGAGATCTCCGCCCGCGCGCCGCGCCACAACCTTTGATCCAAATCAAGGTTAGGGAGCATCCGACTAGCTAACGTGTGCCCGCATGATGATGTGAAAAGGGGGAGCCGGACGGTAGCCTTAGGTACCATGTGATGCGGCCTCGACGCTCTTTTGTTGTCGAGTTCTCAATTCTACTTGGCATCGATCCTATTTAGGAACCAACACTAATTCACGTCAGGTTGTTCTAGCGACGGAAGAGCTAGTGGTTTGCGGATGCCTGATCGCACGATTAATTTCGCAATTGGAAATGCCAAAATTCAACTGTAAAAAAGACTAAGTCAGCCCACAAATTGAACTACGCACCCACTTACAATCAAGAAACTCCTACTCGAATCACAATACCGAAGCGCCAATCAGTCAGAAAAAAGAACTTAGGAAGGCAAGTAGAGCATGATATATCCTATTTTCCAGACCAAGCTCTTCGGCAAGCCACTTCGAAGACTCAACCTTTCTACGCATTATGATTTCATTTTGCGCCTCTCTTCTTTGTTCATTATGCTTTTTCCTTCTTGCGGCTGTCTAGAAATGAGCTATCCAAGGGGATATCCAGACAAGCTATTGAGTGAAACAGCCAACCCGCAGTCGACGCGTTGGCAAAGACAGTGCATTTTGGTATCTGAGCTAGGTTAGGAACACAGATATATGGCTCTTTGTCCCGCGAAAACTAAACAGTTTGCGCTTACTTAGGGAAGCGACTATGCGGATTTGGGCTCTCTTAATAGGACTATCCTTTACTTTTGCGGCCTCGGCATATTGGGGCCTGCGCTATTACAGCGGGTTGGGAATTAGCTACTTTAATTTACCCGTTGAGCGGGGAAGCGATGGGGAGATCGCGGATATATGGCTCCCCATCCGTTCTCAAGAAACTGGAAGGGTTTGTATTTGTTGGCCCTACCAAACTTGTGAGGTCGGGCCTTCGCCGCCAGAGGGAACGTTTCGGGTGTCGTTTTCTGCTGGAGAAGACCGGGCAGCTAGTATTGCATTTTACAGCTTCATAGATGAAGGTCGGAGGATTTCATTTCATGGTGATAGCCAGTGTCTTCCTCTTACATTGGGCAGCACTTCTTTTCTATCGCTTCAGCGAGTTTACAGTTCGACTTATTATGTCTCTCTCAGAATAGTGGAATAGAAGATGACAAGAGAGATTACTCAAGACGCGGTCCGTTTTTTTGAGACTCTTCGGCGTTTTGAGAACCCGTTTTCTGACTACTATAATCAAGAAGCACGAGATCGCGGATTAGACATTGTTGGCTTTAGAGGTGTGCACCGCGACGGGCAGAGCTCAGATAATGCAGTTGACGCATTTCGCCATGCCGCTGTATCTGCCGAAGTATCATCTGTATATGGACGGCGCGTTGCCGAGGCACTCGGAAATTTGAACGAGTCTGTGAACAGCGGAGATCCAGCATCTGAGCTGATGGATCAATTCAATAATTATTTGGGTAGAGAGCTGTCAGATGGTGCATTTACGGTGTTTCCTCTGTCTCAAAGGGAGGGACTGCTCGACTTAGTTGAAAACATAGTTCGCTCCGGCGTCACGATCAACAGCATCAAAGATGAACGTATTGGGTTACTCGAGTCCCAATTATTGCCAGGAGAAAGCATTTCTGATTTCTTCGAAAGAACGGGCGGCATCGTTGAAACAGGATATGGGCCTACACACATTACTGATCCTCGCGGACCTGGCCAATTGGGTTGGGACGCCCTCCCGGCTCGCCAGTTTTTGGCGCCGCATACCTCACCTGTACCGCATACCCGTCCAGACCACCTAGGAGTGGTGGCACAGTGGCCCGATGGAACGTTGGCGCCAGAGCTGTCTTTTGGCGATTACAGGGGAGTCCATGATCAAGGAGGAGAATCCAGCAGGTCTTCGACTAATGATTCACCACCCTCGAGTTCCGGCAGTTCCCGCGGCCCTAACCTTCCCCCCTCGTCTTCTGCCCCAACACCCAGTCCGCACCCACTGTCACCTTCTCCGTCGGGAAACAACAGCGGTACGCAAAGCAGCGCGGCAACACCGCGCAGCAACTCCAACGGGCCTTCAACAGAGCGAGCACTCCCGATAGACGCGAGTGCAGCTTCTGGTCCTCAACCGATTCTCCTCGACCTCGACGGCACCGGTCTGAACGTCACCGAACTCGACGCCTCCACCACTTTCCTTGACATTGACGGCGATGGCCTTTTGCACCGGGTTGCTTGGGCGGGCGCGGGCGATGGCGTGCTGTACTACGATGTCGATGGCAATGGAATGATCACCGAGGCGCGAGAGTTTATCTTCACCGAGTGGGACCCCACCGCGACCAGTGACCTAGAAGCTTTGCGATCGGTCTTCGACAGCAATGGTGACGGCAAGCTCACCGCTGCCGATGCCGCCTGGTCGAGCTTCAAAGTCATGGTCACGCAAGCCGATGGTAGCCAAGTGGCGCAGACACTCGATGCGCTCGGGATCGTGGAAATTGATCTCACAGGCGATGCGACGCAGATCGAGCTGCCGGACGGGTCAGTCATTCAGGCTATGAGTACTTTCACCTACGCTGGCGGTGCGACCGGGACCGTCGGGGACATGATCCTGCAAGCCGATGAGCAAGGGTTTGATGTTGAACAGAGCAAGTCCACAGATGCGCAGGGTAATCGTGTTCTGACGACGGAAGCGTACGGCGCGGATGGGACGCTTGCCTTTGCGATCACCAGTGTGATCGCGCCGGATGGCAGCCATACGCTCAACAGTTATGACGACAATGGCGATGGGGTTGTCGACCGGGTTCAAGAGATCACGGTCACAACGTTGCCCGGTGGCGAGGTCGTGACGGCCCACGCCAATTACCGCGGCGCAGATGTCGTCAATGGCATCCTTCAGAACGGCAAGACTCTGACGCTCAGCGCAGATGGGCTAACTGAGACCATTGCGCGGGACTCGCTTGGCGCGGGCTGGACGGACCAGACGGAAGTTCGCGTGACCGATCCGGTTGACGGCAGCCTGACAATCACGGTCACCGATCTGGCGCAGAACGGCGATGCGCTGCGGATTGTTCAGGAAAC
>CAZTKF010000160.1:0-3660 GCA_964614205.1 uncultured Loktanella sp.
GTATGAATTCGGCGCGGGCGCGGGCGCAAGTGACGGAGGCAGGCCAGCCACCAGATAGGCACAGCAGGATCGCGCAGTCGATCGGGTATGTCTGCGCGCGAGCGGGTAACAGCAGAGACGTACTTGTCACAGTAAAGGCGACTGCGACCGAGGGGAGGAGCTTCTTGAGTGGATGACGCATGCTGAGGATCCTCTGTGACAGGGGCCAGCATAAATACGAAAATATACTATCGCAACACTAAGTATTTAGTCGCATAATGAAGTTTATGTTAAATCAAGCTACTATCTGGTGCTTTCTAACTTATGGTTTAGCACGCGACATCTGGTGGTGAAGCAATATTTCTTAAGAGCCAGCTTTCTAATGCGTATTTGCGTGGCTCAATTTTTTCCGCAATACCGCCGCTGAACTCCAGGAATGCCTCCGCATTGAGAGCGTTCAGTCCAACCAAAATTGGCAAATCAAGAGCCAGAGCCTCACCGATCACTGGTCGAAACCCACGACCGTCAGCTTCATGCTTACCGAACTTATTCACAATCAGACAATCGCTATCAGGCAGGTTCGACTGAACTAAGCCTACGGCGGTTTCTAATGCTTCCGGGTCAAGACGGCAGCCTCGGGCTTCGCGACCAAGGCTTTGCGATATTCTAAGCGTTGGTCCACTTGGAAGCACGAGGACATCCATGTCGCACGGACCAGCATCCGGTCGCTCTGTGTTGATCTGGGCCGTTCCCGCAGGTCGGTAACCTGCTTTGATTATCGATTCTGCAACTTGGTGGAGAAGCAAGTCGGTGTCGCCCCGCCCTGGAGCCATTGTGTAAGCGATGTGCATGTCAGTTCTCAGTTCGTACAAAAAGGGAGAAACTCAACCAAAGAGCCCGCAGGCAGCTGATCCATTTCAGAAGGAAGGAAAGCCAAGCCATCGGCCTCGGCATAGTGGGAGACCTGCCCTGAATTCCCGCCAGAATTACATTCGACAACGTCTCGTCCGTAGCCGTCGGTTCCGATGATAGAAGCAGCGCGGATCTCACATCGACCCGCCTTCCGAGATAGGTCCTTTCCCAAAAGAACGTGCCGGCGTTTCGGGGCTATCTCCTTTCGTCCCGACAGCGTGTTCAGAATGACCTCTCCGAAGATAGTCCACGTTACGAAGGCGGAGCCGGGATTTCCGGGAAGCCCAAGCCAAGTTGCTTTGCCGATCCGACCAAGAGTGACGGGTTTGCCCGGTTTGATCGCAACTCCAGCAAAGATCGTCTGCCCCCCTACCGATCGAACCGCACCATGCAGATGATCTTCGTCCCCGACAGAAACACCGCCCGTCGTGACAACGAGGTCAGCGTGCGCAGCAGCCGACTGAATGGCGCGGCAAATTTCCTCCAGACTGTCGTTGACCCTGACAATTTCATGCAAATCAACATCCGGACGAGATAACAGGGACTGTAGCATTGGAGTGTTAACGTCCCAGATCTGGCCGCCCTCTAGATCCTCGTTTCCGGGCCTGGCGACCTCTGATCCTGTTGCGATTAGTGCAACGCGGACGCGTTCATTTACCTTGATGCTCCCGTGCCCGGCGGAAGCACAGGCCGCGATCGCGCGGGGCGTCATGGCTGTACCAACCGACAGGATTTCGGCGCCCGATTGATATTCTTCCCCTCTTCGCCGTACATTGTCGCCCGCTTCAGGTCGCGTATTGAGCCGGATCAGATTTCCCTGCTTTTCTGCCCTCTCTTGCATTATCACGCAGTCATACTGCTCGGGAAGCGGCGCCCCAGTGAAGATCCGGCAGGCATCGGATGGGATACATCGTGTGTTCGGAGCATCGCCCGCAGCAATGCGACCCGCAACGGGAAGAAGCCATGGCCCGTCGCCTGCAAATGCTTTGCTGTCGACCGCGTATCCGTCCATGGCGGCATGATCGAAGCGGGGCATGTCGCCTTTTGCGCGAACCTGTTTCGCAAGCACACGCCCTCGGGCGTTTTGGATCAGAAGATCTTCCGTGCGCGAGTTTGGACAAACATGACGAGAGATCCGTTCAAATGCTTCGTCAATACTGATCCATTTTGACGTCGTCGTCAGATCATCACACCCACAGCCCGCAGGCATATGTCTAGGGATATATGTCATGAAAGGACCCGCTTTCGATTGTGTTGCTTTATGCGCCAGTTGCTCTGTGGTCGCGAAAATCTGAAAGGCGCCGCTGGAACATTGCTGATCGCAACTCAGCCAGCTCTTCCTCAGTCAACAGCTTCTTGGCGAGCGGCAGCAGCCTGCCGTTTTCCATCGCCATGTCAGTGCGCAGGATTGTTGCCAGCTCACGCAGGCATGTCTGCTCCGAATAGGTAAGGCCACGAATCTGCTTCTTCAGGATCTGAAGAAGGTCAATTGCCGGCCGCGATCTGAATGCGATTTCCTGATGGAGCTCTGTGACTCGGCGCAGCACTTCGAAGAGAGATGGGGCTTCGTCCACATGCCCGCGCATCAATCTTGCAAGGTCTGCATCCTCATCAACAATGAAGAGTGACAGTTCGTTTTCAAGGTAGGTCAGGGCCTCGAAGACATCCTCTCTGGCGGGCATTTCACTGTCGGCAATTCGATCAAAGGCCGCACAGACTGTTCTTGTCCGCAGGTGATCCTCTTCAAGGAACTCGAGCGGGTTGGCCAAAAGATCCATATCAGTCGCATGATGGTGTGGGTCTCGCGAACGCGCATTGGACAAGGATTTCTTCATTTTCATTCTTTCTGATGGAAGGGCTGATGACTTGGGAACGAGGTCGCAAAGAGATTGTCTAACCCTCTTCGCTTGAGCATCGCGGACCGAAGCGCGATTAAGTCCTCTTTGGTCAGCCGCGCTTTGGCCAAAGGAAGCAAAACCGCATTCTCGAGGATAAGATGACGTCGTGCTGCGTTTGCCAGTTCAATCATTGACGTCCGCAAAACGTCCGATAGCGAGGTAGCAAGCGCGAGACTGGCGAGCCCTGAAGTCACAGACTTCAAGTGATCGGCGATCTCAGCGTGCTCTTTCTCCAAGCGCTCCGCCAACTTTGGCAGTTCATCTTCCGGCTCGGCCCGGCACAAAAGGCGTGGCATCAGGTCGTCGTCTTCATCAGCCAGCAGAAGTGGTAATTCCTGCTCTAGATATTCGATCATTCCCGAGATTGCGGTGCCTTCAATCGCCGCCGTCTCTGCCAAACGATCCAACTCTGCGCACATTGCTCTCAACCGAAGGTGGTCCTCTGCGATAAAGTCTAAGGGGTTATTGAGGAGCCTGACACTGGTTGGTGTCTTGCCGTCGATGGAACGGTGGTCAGTGGTGATGCTTTTCATGATCTGCCCTCCTGGGCGAGACCGGTCGGAGGTCCGCGCCGGAGATCTCGGCGGACGCAACCAGGGTTTGCACAAAGTCTTTGGCCGCTCGGGCCCACGATGCCTTCTCCATGGCATCGGAAATCTTGTTTTTGACAGCATCGAAGGGAAGCACGGCCCCTTCCGCGATGGCGTCCATCTTGATGATGTGCCAGCCATAGCGCGTCAGCACAGGCTCGGCGGTGATGGCGCCCTCCGTTAGCTCGCGCAGCGCGGTTTCAAATTCGGGGACAGAGTCACCGGGGCTCAACTGGCCCAAAGCGCCACCGCTTGATTTGGAGCCGCATTCGCTGACTTGC
>CAZTKF010000161.1:0-3565 GCA_964614205.1 uncultured Loktanella sp.
CTATTCAAACCCGTCCTCGTCCTCATCGGACAGCCCACCGCGCAAGCCGTCGATAACCATGAAAATGATGGCGGTCGTCAGGACGCCGCCGGTGACAATCAGCAAAAGTTCCATGTGGCGACCCTAGCAGCGCTACAACATCTGGCGAGTCCGGCAACGGTTGGCCGACCGCTATCGGCGGAAATGGCTACGGATTGCCCAAATGTGCGGGGGATTTCCGCTCATGTTCCTTTGGCACAGGGGGCGGCCATACTGGTGGTGTCTGAAAGGGAGGACACACCATGGATGAATTCAGCCAAGTCAACGCCAATACCTCTAGCAGTGGTGGTATCGGATTCCTTGTGGCAGCGGTCCTTGTCGTTCTGGTCCTGCTTTACGCGCTTTTCGCAGGTGGCGGCGCCAATGGCCCGATTGATCCGGCAGCGCTGGACACGACCGATCAAGGCGCGCCTGTTATCGAAGAGATTGCACCACTCCAGCCTGTCGCGCCAGCCGCAGGCGACTAAGACCACTCACACAAGAACGGCCAAAGGTGCGCGCAGCGATGCGCGTGCCTTTGGTGCGTTTGCTTTCCTGACACAGACCAACCTCGAGGTTTGCCCATGCTGACCCTGCACTGCCCCTACTGCGGCATTGATGCTGACGAAACTGATCTGCACGGCGGTGGTCAGGCCCACCTCAAACGTGAAGGGCCGGGGTCTTCGGATGATGATTTCGAGGATTACCTCTTCATGCGTGAGAACCCCAAAGGCATCCATTTCGAACGCTGGCGTCATGCCTATGGCTGCGGCAAGTGGTTTCTGGCAGCGCGCTGCACCAATACGCTTGAGGTCTTTGGCACCTATCCGGCCCAGACGCTGGAACCACCGCAAGAGATCAAGGACAATATCTCGGGCAAACGTCCGGGCTGGTCATGGGGGGATTTCAAATGAGCACCCGTCTGGCAAACCACGGCCGCCTGATCAACAAGGGCAAGGCCGTTTCCTTTACCTTCAACGGCAAGCACCTGCGCGGATACGAGGGTGACACACTGGCCTCTGCATTGCTGGCCAACGACCAGATGCTTGTCGGCCGGTCATTCAAGTACCACCGCCCCCGCGGTGTGGTTGCCGCTGGCGCAGAAGAACCAAACGGGCTGGTGAATTTGGGCAAGGGAGCCAAGTTCGAACCAAACCAGCGGATCACCACGACCGAGCTATTTGATGGGCTTACCGCCACGTCGCAAAACCACTGGCCATCACTGGAGTTCGATGTCGGTGCGATCAATACGCATCTGTCGCGGTTCCTGCCTGCTGGCTTCTACTACAAGATGTTCATGTATCCGCAGTCCTTCTGGAAACATGTCTATGAACCGGTGATCCGCAAATCTGCGGGCTTGGGCAAAGCCCCCAAGGATCGCGACCAGGATACCTACGAACATTTTCACTGCCACGTCGATGTGCTGGTCGTCGGTGGCGGCATTGCAGGGCTTGCCGCAGCCAAGGCCGCAGGCGAACGCGGTGCGCGGGTTCTACTGATCGAGCAGACCGCCGACTGGGGTGGCCGTGCCGTCGTCGATACGCCTGTGATTGACGGGGTGCCTGCGCAAGACTGGATCAACAGTGCCGTAGAAGCCATTGAAAATATGGGCAATGTTGATATGCGGCTACGCTGCATGGGGGCTGGTGTTTATGACCATGGCTATGCGCTAGCCTACGAACGCCTGACTGACCATGCGCCGGATGCCGACGGGCCGCGCCATCGCCTCTGGCGGGTTCGTGCCAAGCAGATTGTGACCGCGACTGGCGCGATCGAGCGGCCCTTGTCTTTTGCCGCCAATGATCTTCCCGGTGTCTTGTTGGCATCTGCTGTGCGCGACTATGCGGTGAATTACGGGGTTTCCGTTGGCGACCGCACGGTTGTCGTGACCAATAACGACGATGCCTACCGCACCGCTATTGTCCTGAAAGAAGCTGGGCTGGAGGTGCCGGTTATTGTCGATGCCCGTACAGAGGCCGAGGGCGAACTGATCGACCGCGCCCGTGCGCTGGGCATCCGGATCGAGATGGGCAAGGGCATTGCAAAGGTCAAAGGCGGCAAGCGCGTGAGCGGTGTCGCGCTTTGCGCGCAAGCTGGCGAGGGCGCGGTGCTGGAAGAAATCGCCTGCGATTGCGTGGCCATGTCGGGCGGCTGGTCGCCCGTCGTGCATCTGTGGTCCCATTGTGGTGGCAAGCTGAACTGGGATGCCGATCAGGCTATGTTCCGCCCCGATCCGGAGCGTGGACCAACCGGTGCCGACGGCGCGCCTTTTGTGATCACCGCAGGGGTCGCCAACGGCCATCTTTTCACTGCCGAAGTCGTCAGCGATGGCTGGGCTGCAGGCCGAGCAGCGGCGAAAGCAGCGGGACACAGCAAACGCGGTGCGCAAGCGCCCGTAGGCGAGGATGCCGCCGAAGGACCGATCTCTCCGGTGTGGTTGATGCCGCAAGGGGCCAGCCACGCGCTGCGCTCCAAGGCATGGCTGGACTTCCAGAACGATGTGAAAGTCAGCGACGTGCAACTGGCGGCACAAGAGGGCTTTGAAAGCGTTGAGCACGCCAAGCGCTATACCACGCTGGGCATGGCAACAGATCAGGGAAAGTTGAGCAATATCAACGGTCTCGCGATTCTTTCCCAGTCGCTCAATGCGGATATCCCGAACGTGGGAACAACCACATTTCGGCCGCCCTATACGCCGATCTCGATGGCCTCTATTGCGGGGGCTGCGCGGGATGAGTTGTTCCAGCCGGTGCGCATGACCCCCATTTCGGAATGGTCCAACGCCAATGGTGCCGACAATGAACCGGTCGGCCAGTGGCGCAGGCCCTTTGCCTATGTCCGCCCCGGTGAGAGCGTCCATGATGCAGTGAATCGCGAGGTGAAGAACACCCGCGAGAACCTTGGCCTGCTTGATGCCTCGACCCTTGGCAAGCTGATCGTCAAAGGGCCGGACGCGGGCAAATTCCTCGATATGATGTACACCAACATGATGTCGACACTGCCTGTCGGCAAATGCCGTTACGGTCTGATGTGTTCTGAAAACGGGTTCCTGATGGACGATGGTGTTGTCGTGCGTATGGCCGAAGATACATGGCTGTGTCACACCACGACCGGCGGGGCCGAACATATCCACGCCCATATGGAAGACTGGCTCCAGTGCGAATGGTGGGACTGGAAAGTCTATGTCGCCAACGTAACCGAGCAATACGCCCAGATCGCCGTTGTCGGCCCCAATGCGCGCAAATTGCTGCGCAAAATGGGCGGCATGGATGTGTCGGCCGAGGCGCTGCCATTTATGCAATGGGCCGAAGGCAAGATCGGTGACTTCGACGCGCGGGTCTTCCGCATCTCTTTCTCGGGCGAGCTGTCATATGAAATTGCCGTGCCTGCGGGGCAGGGTGCCGCCTTCTGGGAGGCACTGATGGAGGCAGGTCAGGAATTCGGGATCATGCCCTATGGCACTGAGACCCTGCACATTCTGCGGGCCGAAAAGGGCTTTATCATGATCGGCGACGAAACCGACGGCACGGTGATCCCGCAGGATCTG
>CAZTKF010000162.1:0-3481 GCA_964614205.1 uncultured Loktanella sp.
TTGATGATGCAGAATTGACCGCACTTGCAGATCGCTATGCCAAGACAGACTACGGTGCCTATCTGCTGGGGCTGATGGGCATCTGATGACCGAGAATGCGCAGCGGACCATCGCTATTATCGGCACAGGATATGTCGCAGATTTCTACATGAGATCTATCGCCTTGTATCCGAACTTGACCATTGTCGGCGCATTTGATCTTGATGCTGGTAGGTTGAAGGTATTTTGCGACCATTGGTCGGTACCCGCATTTCGCACCGCTGATGAGCTACTTGCGGCCCTGCCAGCGGATGGTCTTGTCCTGAACCTGACCAATCCCGACGCCCATTTTGAGGTGTCACGCAACTGCCTGATGGCAGATCGGCATGTCTACTCGGAAAAGCCGCTTGCGATGCAGATGGATCAGGCAAGCGAACTTGTCGACATTGCCACCGCACGGGGGCTGTGGTTAGGGGCCGCCCCTTGCAGCTACCTTTCACAGTCGGCCCAAACGCTTTGGGCTGCCGTGCGAAGTGACATCCTTGGCAAAGTCCGGCTGGTCTATGCAGAAATCGATGACGGATTTATCCGACAGGCCCCTTTCGAACATTGGAAAAGCGAGACAGGCGCTCCTTGGCCAGCCGAAGATGAGTTTCAGATAGGCTGCACGATGGAGCACGCGGGCTATTATCTGACATGGCTAATTCAGATGTTCGGACCCGTCCGGACGGTTGTGGCGGCATCCGCGCAGTTGACGGGGGAAGGTCCGGCCGCCGAAGATTTATCTGTCGGGGTTCTTTTTCATTCTTCGGGTGTCATCGTCCGTTTGACCTGTTCGATTATCGCGCCCCATAACCACGAAGTGCGGATCATTGGGGACAAAGGGGTGCTGGAACTCGATGAATGCTGGGATAATCTCGCGCAGGTACGGTTTCGCAAGAGACTACGAATTCGCCGCCGTTTGCTGGAAGCGCCTGTTGCCCGCAAACTGCGTCTTGCGCGAAAGGACACGCATCCGGTTCCTGCAAAGGGCGGGGCTGCTACAATGAACTTCTTTCTTGGACCGCAACAGATGCTCGACAGTATCGCAGCTGGCAAAGACCCAGCCACGGCGATGCAGATGGCCTTGCATGTCAACGAAGTGACGCTGGCTTTGCAGAATGCAGGAGAACACAGCGGCGCAAAGACGATGATGACGACCTGTACGCCACCCGCCCCGCAACCTTGGGCGCAAGCGCTCAGAGGCGTCGGGTAATGAGGTGCGCGCAATGAACCCCTTGACTATCGTCGTGACCGGCGCTGCAGGCTTTATCGGTCGTGAAGTGGTAGCCTGCGCGCGCGCGCGCGGACACACGGTGCGTGCTGTCGTGCGACGCTCGTCCGCGGTGCCGTCGGAATGGGGTGATGGTGTTACGCCAATTATCGCAGATATCACTGAAAAGGAATTCTTCGCTGCGGCACTGGAGGGCGCGGATATTGTGATCCACCTAGCGGCCAAAATCTCTGGCGATGCCGAGCTGCAGCGACAGGATACTGTCGATGCAACCAAGGCGCTGTGTGAGGCAATGGTTGCGCTGCCAGCGATACCCCGTCTGGTTCTAATCAGTTCAATCTCGGTCTATGCGCATGACGCGGTCGAGGAGAATGGGAGCATTGATGAACAATCGCCGCTGGAGTCGATGCCAGAAAGTCGCGACATCTATTGTCAGAACAAGCTTGAACAGGAGCAGATCGCGCGCAGGTTCCATACCGAATACGCGATGCCGCTGACGGTTCTGCGGCCTGGTGCAGTATATGGAAGAGGCAATGTCTGGAATGCACATCTTGGCGTCAGAGCTGGACCTGTATTGGTGCAATTCACGCGCGCAGGGCAGCTTCCGGTCATCTACGTGGGGAATTGCGCGCAAGCGATCCTGAAAGCTTGCGAAAACACGCCAACCGCTCCTGTCAATCTGATTGACCGTGATCCGCCTTCGCGTGCGCGTTACCTGAAAGCGATCGGGTGGCAAAAGGCAACGGTCGTTCTGCCTTGGCGTCTGTTTTCAGGGTTGGGAAGGCTTATACCGTTTTCGGCCAAGCCCGGTTTGTTACACCCCGCCACTTTGCAGGCAAGGATGATGCCTGTGCGTTATGCAACAGCCGGAATGGATGCCTTGATGGCTGGCGACCCTCTGATCGGTTTTGACGAGGCAATCGCCATTTCCTGCGAGCGGCAATCATGAAGGTCGCCTATCTTACAGGCGAATATCCCCGCGCCACAGATACCTTCATATTGCGAGAGGTTCAGGCACTGCGCAAACAAGGTCTTGACATCATTACCTGCTCGGTACGGACGACGCCGCCTGAGCATCACGTCGGGCCGGAACAAAGGGCAGAGGCCGCCGCGACCTTCAATGTTCTCGCAGCAGCAAGAAGGCCTACGAGGCTTATCCTGAGCCATCTGAAAGCGATGCGCAGCCCAAACCGCTATCTGCGTGCGCTGTCACTTGCCCTACGCACTTCGCCAGCGGGAGTGCGCGGACACATTTATCAGCTGTTCTACTTTCTCGAAGCGGCGGTCCTGACAGATCATTTGCGCGCCGAAGGCGTGGATCACCTGCATAATCACATTGCCACTTCAAGCTGTACGCTTGCCATGCTCACATCTGCGATGTCCGGCATTCCATATAGTTTTACGCTACACGGACCCGACATTTTCTTCGAGCCGCGTTATTGGCGGCTGGATGCCAAGATAGAAACCGCGGCTTTTGTCGCGTGCATCAGCCATTTCTGCCGGTCGCAGGCCATGGTGTTTTCCAAGCCAGAGCATTGGGAAAAACTGAAGATTGTCCACTGCGGGGTAGAACCCGAACGCTACGGCCGGGGACCGCGCTCTGCACGACCGACATTGCTGTTTGTTGGAAGATTGGCCGCGGTTAAGGGTGTACCTGTGTTGTTCGACGCCCTCGCCTCGGTGATCAAAGATCGCCCGACTGTCTTGCTGCGTCTGATTGGCGATGGGCCGGAACGGGGGAAACTGGAAGCGCGTGCGGCGCAGATGGGCCTTGGGGCACACGTTGAATTCTGTGGATACCAATCCCAAGCAGAGGTGGCAGAGGCTCTTTCACGAACCGATATCTTTGTGCTCCCTAGCTTTGCAGAGGGCGTGCCGGTGGTCTTGATGGAGGCTTTGGCCTCGCAAGTGCCTGCCGTCACAAGCCGGATTGCTGGTGTTCCAGAGTTGGTAGAAGACGGTGTGAGTGGATTGCTTGTTCCGCCTGGTTCACCTGCTTGTCTTGCAACTGCGATAGACAGGCTTCTGACAGATGAAGAATTGTGCAAAGAAATGGGCCATGCCGGACGGGATAAGGTTATGAGTGATTTTGATACAACCAAAGAGGCCGCCAAACTGAAGCAGCTTTTTCAGCACAATGCCTTAGCTCTGGACACATGAGTAGCGAAGCCACCATAGCCGTCGTCGTCATCGGGCGGAACGAAGGGGCGCGTTTGGTGGCAAGCCTTG
>CAZTKF010000163.1:0-3461 GCA_964614205.1 uncultured Loktanella sp.
CTGCTTTCGGAGATGCGAGCGCAGCATCTTGACCTGTCAGCCAACGGCAGGTTTGGGCCGTTATCTGTTGAGCTCTTCGGTTTGCTGATCGACAATCTCGGAAACCGAATTGCCTGAGCTATCCTTTATCTCGACAACTCGCTGCCCCGGGCGGACCATCTCATAGCCTCTTGGGGCGCTGCGGGCGTCGACATGGACTGCCACTTGCGGCGCCTTTCCGTCACCTGCCAAGAATTCAGCCATTCGCGCTCTGACGTTCTCCGACTTTGCGTTGTGCATCAGGTCTTCCGCTACCTTCAGTGCACTTGCCTTCATGTGAGCTCGTCCAGCGTTGACCTCGCTCACGAAGCGGTTCTGAGTGTCTTGCAAGAGCTCAATGACTGCCGGCCTTTGCATAGCCTTATACCAGCCAGCAGGGGAAAGACCTGCCTCCTCACAAGCCGTCGCGATTGTTGCGCCCTTGCGGACACGTACCTCAATCGCCTGCCGTAGCTTCCTGCTGATCCGTGGTTTCTTGTCTTCAGTCGTTGAAGCGGTCATGCAATCTTCCTTTCCACTCTTCTAGCTGTTGTTCCAACCTGCTTACCCACGCCTCTGCTGCGGGCCGTTGCACCGTCTTCGCTATCACAGGTGCCCAGCGCACACCTCTACGGTACCAGAAGCCCCCACAGAACAGCACAGAGGCTTGCTGAAGGGTATCAGGGTGCGATTAGGGTCTCGTATGCCCCGCGGAGTAGACAGAGTTTGAACGCCACCCCCTGATCGAGTTCCCTTGTTACCTTGGCGATTAAGGGAGTGAGCTGGGCAGAACGGTGGAGTTCTACACGGGCGAATCAGCACCCTTTGCAGCTCTCCTCCCCTTGGAATGGACAAGAGTAAGCTCAGCAGCGCGCCGAAATGGTTGCAGTGAAAAGCTGAGGCTTCAGTCCGTGCCCCTTCTAAGCAATGGTCCGACAGATCAATCAAAGCTGTCCCCTCCGATGACTCTCAGCGGTGGCCAGTCGCGCCCTGCAACATCTCCATCATCAATGACTTCGCAATCGGAGCGCCATCGTTCTATCTTCTGTTCTATTAGACTGCAGTCTGACTTCACCCTGAAACTGGCCGTATCTTCACCCTGAGGACTTCCTTTCAGAGTGTAAGGTGCTTCACCCTGATAACGCGTAGATTCCAGTGCTAAGTGATATTGAGTTGCGGCTTGTTGAGATCCATTTCTCCTCTCTTCCTTTTGTATAAAACCTTCGGATTGAAGCCGGTTCGTTATGTCTGTAACCGCTCGCTCGGATATCCCAACTCTTTGGGCAATCCTCTCACGCTTGGGATTGCATTGTCCTGTTTTGTCATTGTGGTGGTCTGCCAAACAAACCAGAACCAGCATTGCATTCCCTTTCAGACCTGTTTGGCTCCATGCCCAATCCATCGCCTTCCTGCCCATGATCTCAACCTCGCCGAATCGTCGCCTGAACCGATAGTCGACCGAGTGTCAGGCTATGCAGTGCAGGAGTTGAGTGATATGATTGGGGTATCAGACAAGCCCCGTCATCTAATTGCGCCGGTCGCCGCTCCAACGGCGCCGGGGTCCCTGTTTTCTGGATCATGGCTTATGCGGCGAAGCCGTTCTCTGCCAGAATGTGCGCAGCGTCGGCTTCAGCTCTTAGGCCAGCATCTGGATCATCTTGGGACATGATGGCCACGATGTCCGACTTGCGCCATCGAGTTGCGCGGCCAAGTCGAATCGGCGCTGGCAAATGACCGTCTTTGACGAATTTCCATACAGTGGATTTCCCAAGGCCAAGCATCTCGGCCACTTCTTTGTCGGTAAGCATCTGTTTTTCGGTGGAATGGCTCATTTTCAGTCTCCATGCTCAATTACATGGAGCCATTTGAATACATTCCCGTCTAAAGCCCCATGCACGCAACTGGGTGTCTATAGAACTTGACGGATCACAGAGGGAGTTCGTCTTGCTTTACAGTATCTTGTGGATTCCGACACTGCAGCAAAGAGATTGTCCCGCCAACATATTGACCCCAACGGTCCATGAGTTCGCGCCTCCTCTCAAACAGATCTGACCGCGCGTCGGCCCTTTCAACCGCATTGCCAGTTGCATGGCTCAATGCCGCCTCTGCCACCTCTCGATCGGCACGAGCGAAGTCACTTGCCCAGACCCGAAAGGTCGACCTGAATCCGTGGACAGTGAAGCCGCTCTCATCCATCCGATTCAGCAAGGCCTTGAAGACCATATTGGATTGCTCCTTGGCTCGGCCGTTCTTGTCCCGCTGGACGCTAGGGAATACGAATTCGGGATCGAACCCTTGGACCTGATCAAGCACTGCCAGGGCCTCCTTGGAAAGGGGCACCCGATGCTCAACACCCTGTTTCATACGCTCTCCCGGTATGGTCCACGTAGCAAGATCCATGTCAATTTCCGCCCAACGCGCACCGCGGGCCTCACCGGATCGGGCGGCGGTCAGGATGATGAACTCAAGACACCTTGCAGAGATTCCCTCACGCTGAGCCAGTGCCCACATGAAATCTGGCAGCTCTCGGCAGTCCATTGCCGGCATGTGTTTGGGCTTCCGCTTGTTGTTAACCAGAGCCTTGGATAATCCGTTGACGGGGTTCTCATGAGGATAAAGACCCTTCCCCTTCGCCCAATCAAAGATAGTCGAAAGCCGCTGACGCAGCCTCCGAGCCGTCTCTGGCGTCTCTGTCCAAATTGGCTCTAAGGCGCGCATAATGTCTGCATTGGTGACTGTGTGGAGGGGATTGTCAGCAAAAGCCTGAGTGTTTTTCTGAACGGAGGCAAGCCATGTGTCAGAGTGCTTCTTATTCCTCCATGTCGGCAAGAGTTGGGCGTGAACTCTCTTCGCCGCCTCCGAGAAGGTGAGGCTCTCCCGCTTTCGGAGTGTCTCGGGATCACCACCAGCCCTCGCCACCTTTCTGTAGGTTTGTGCAGTTTCACGCGCCTCTGCGAGAGAAACCAGATTAACAGAACCAAGGCCAAGCTCTCGCCGCTTCTTGTGGACCATTGTGCGAAGGATCCACGACTTCGAGCCGGTCGGCCCCACTCGGAGATAAAGCCCTCCCCCATCGCCATACATCCCCGGTTCGTTCTTCGCGGCTACAGATCTGACTGTAAGCTTGCTCATAGGCGTTACCCCTGCAAATTGTCCCACCATCTGTCCCGCCAAAAAACAAGAGTTTGAGATAGACTGTGGTAAATCAGTTGATACTAGCAGAATAGGTAAGTATCAATAATACATGGACATTGGGAGATATGCAGAGACCAAGGTAGAATATAGTTAGACAGACCTAGGCTCCACCACTTCTTAACACATTCTTTCAAGCCAGGCTTGCCCCCAATCACAAGCACTTCGGCAGTCCGCTCCGCCCCATCTGGTTGCCCGACACTTCCGGTCTGACATTGCGCACCCGCGCGTGGTCAGGCTCATGCGCTGCG
>CAZTKF010000164.1:0-3432 GCA_964614205.1 uncultured Loktanella sp.
GTGATGACCAACAAATATGCCGAAGGCTATCCCGGTCGCCGCTATTATGGCGGGTGCGAGCACGTCGACGTGGCTGAAAACCTTGCGATTGAGCGGGCCTGTCAGCTGTTTGACTGCGGCTTTGCCAATGTCCAGCCGAACTCGGGTTCGCAAGCCAACCAGGGGGTATTTCAGGCGCTATTGCAGCCCGGAGATACGATCCTTGGCATGTCACTGGACGCAGGCGGCCACCTGACCCATGGCGCGAAACCCAACCAGTCAGGCAAATGGTTCAACGCCGTGCAATACGGCGTGCGCAAGCAGGACAGCTTGCTGGATTATGACGAAGTGCAGCGCCTTGCCACCGAACATCAGCCCAAGATGATCATCGCCGGTGGCTCGGCCATTCCGCGCATCATCGATTTCGCCCGCATGCGCGAGATTGCGGACAGCGTCGGGGCCTACCTGCTGGTCGACATGGCCCATTTTGCCGGACTTGTGGCGGCTGGCCTTTACCCATCTCCCTTCCCGCACGCCCATGTGGCGACGACGACGACGCACAAGACCCTGCGCGGCCCGCGTGGCGGCATGATCCTGACCAATGACGAGGCGATTGCGAAGAAATGCAACTCGGCCATTTTCCCCGGCATTCAGGGTGGTCCGCTGATGCATGTCATCGCAGGTAAGGCCGTGGCCTTTGGCGAAGCTCTGCGCCCCGAATTCAAGACTTATCAGGAACAGGTCATCAAGAATGCGCAGGCCCTGGCCGATCAGCTGATGAAAGGCGGTCTTGATATCGTCACAGGGGGCACCGACACTCACGTGATGCTTGTTGACCTGCGGCCCAAAGGGGTCAAAGGTAATGCGACAGAAAAAGCGTTGGGCCGCGCCCACATCACCTGTAACAAGAATGGTATCCCCTTCGATCCCGAAAAACCGATGGTCACATCCGGTATACGCCTTGGGTCGCCTGCCGGAACGACACGCGGTTTTGGCGAACCCGAATTTCGCCAGATCGCCGACTGGATTGTGGAAGTGACCGACGGTCTTGCCGCGCATGGCGAAGATGGCAACGGTGAAGTCGAAGCCAAAGTGCGCGCCGAAGTCGAAGCGCTTTGCGACCGTTTTCCGATCTACCCTACACTCTGAAGACAATCCGGCCCGGTGGTGACACCGGGCCATACGTCTGGATCATACGCCTCTAGATGAACCCACGCTGCCACAGCACAAACAGCAGCAGCACGCCCGTAGCAAGCAAAGCAAACGCAATCGACGCCACCAGATTCAGCGCCGCATTGCGCCGTTGCGCTGCAATATCGACGCTTTCCAGATGCGCCATGACATTACGGTGGGCCTGCCGCGCCTTTCCCATGTCGACCATCTTGGCCAGCTTGGGGTTTTGCACCAGACCCACGCCCTGCGCCAGATAGATCGCATCGGCACGGACACGACGGGGCAGCAGCCGCCCCGCCTTGCGGATTTGTGCATCAAGCGACCGGCCACGCACGCGCAGCCTGTCCTGCAGCCCGGCGCGCACGTCATCCACCATCTGTTGCATCGTCATCGTCATGCGCGCCCGCCTAATCGGTCCGGACAAATTGCTCAATCCCTCTGGTCCCCACAGGCGCGGAAGGGTACCAAAGAGATGCATGTTGAACACGGTGACATATGACGGCCCCGCAGGCACCCCGCTGTTGATTGCGCACGGGCTGTTCGGGTCCGCGCGGAACTGGGGGGTGATTGCCAAGCGGTTGTCGGCCACGCGGCCAGTGATCACCGTTGATATGCGCAACCACGCGGGTAGCGCGTGGTATGACAGTCATAGCTATCCTGATATGGCGGCAGATCTGGCCGAGGTTATCACGCAACCCACTGATGTCATTGGACATTCCATGGGAGGCAAGGCGGCGATGGTGCTGGCGCTGACGCAGCCTGCGCTGGTGAACCGGCTGGTTGTCGCAGATATCGCGCCCGTGGCCTATACCCATAGCCAGATGGGGCCGATTGCGGCGATGCGCGGGGTTGATCTGGCGGGTATCGAGACCCGCGGGGATGCCAAGGTGCAACTGACGGGGCTGGAACCGGGGGTGGCGGAATTTCTGCTGCAAAGCCTTGATATGAAAGAGAAACGTTGGCGGCTCAATCTGGATGTACTGGCCGCCGAGATGGACAAGATCATCGGCTTCCCCAAGGTGTCAGGCCAGTTCGAGGGGCCGACGCTTTTCCTGTCGGGGGCCAATTCGCCCTATGTCCAGCGCGAGGCACGGCCACAGATCAAGGCGCTTTTCCCCACTGCGATCTTTGCCAAAATTCCCGGCGCGGGGCACTGGCTGCACGCGGAAAAACCGCGCGAATTCGAGGCGGCGGTCAGCGCATTTCTGGCCTGATACACCAGCCTTGCCCACCCTCGCACGGCCCGCTAGTCTGATCGCGCACAACCAACATCAAAGAGGTTCCCACATGACCCGTATCGCCCTGATCATCGCTATTCTTGGCCTGTCCGCCTGCGAAACCGTACAAGGCATGGGGCGTGATATCTCGAACGCGGGCCAAGCGATCGACAACGCACTCTAGGGCGTGTGGGGTGATCATGCCTTTTTTGTCGTGATCGCGCGCGCTACCAGATAGCTGACGGGCATCGCCAGCGCCGCACCAACGGCTGCCGCAGCCAGGATTGGTACCAATGTGTCGTATCCGGCCGTCAGCGCTGCAACAATCAGGATACCGGCCAGTGTGGTGCCTATAAATGAATAGAGCATGGATGCGAGGCGTAGCATGTGTATCTCTCCGATGTCTGTAATGAGTTCAAAGTAACAGTCACAGCTCTGCCGTGTCCTTGATGCATGTCAAATATGAAATGTGTTTTGCCCCGCGGCAAGGCCGAGGCGGCGCTGGCGCAGTTGAAGGCGGTGAATGCGGATGGCTGGAATCGCGTGCGTAGTGTGGGTGAAACCCACGCGCCTTGAACCGATGAACTCACGCGTGGGTTTCACCCACCCTACGGGTTGTTAACCATTTTTGCCGATGATGGTGGTATGTCGCGCTATCGTCGCCTTTATGTTTCTGGTGGGACCTATTTCTTTACGGTCACGCTTGCGGATCGGACCGCCACCACTTTGGTGGACGAGATTGATCTGCTGCGGTCCGTCTATGCATCCGTGACGCGTGAACATCCCATTACCTGTGACGCGATGGTGATCTTACCCGACCACATCCATGCAGTCTGGTCCTTGCCGCCGGATGATGCGGATTTCTCGGTCAGGTGGAAAAAGATCAAGGCCCGGTTTTCGCAGCATTGCCGCGCGACGGGCACGCCCTCGCCCAGCAAGGTTGCGCGTGGCGAAAAGGGCATTTGGCAAAGGCGGTTTTGGGAACACGCGATACGTGATGCCGATGATTTTCAGGCGCATGTGGAATATTGCAGGTGGAACCCCGTGAAACACGGTTTGGTCA
>CAZTKF010000165.1:0-3369 GCA_964614205.1 uncultured Loktanella sp.
GCGCAATTGCGCTGGAGGTCGAGGCACTCGAGGTCATTTTGCAGGATGTGACCCGCCCCTATGCCGCGCCTTCTGCCAAGGTCCCGTCGCATCCTGAATAAATCGCAGACAACACACCATTGAAGCGCCCTGTCCGCCCCGCTATGTCGTGGCCTCGCAAGGAGTGATGTGATGCCACAGTTTCTATCCACAGCTGACGCCGATTTTAAGACCCGCTTTACCGCCCTTCTGGGGGCCAAACGCGAAGACAGCCCCGATGTGGATCATATCGTGGCCGGCATCATCGCGGATGTGCGGGCCCGCGGCGATGCCGCCGTGCTGGAAATGACGGCAAAATTTGATCGGCTAGAACTGACAGCTGACACTATGCGCTTTGGCGATGCAGAGATTGCGGCAGAATGTGCAAAGGTGAACGACGCGGATCGTGCCGCGTTGGAAATGGCAGCAGAACGCATCCGCGCTTATCACGCCCGCCAGATGCCTGAAAACGCCATGTGGACAGACCCCGAGGGCGCTACCCTTGGCTGGCGCTGGACGGCTGTATCCGCAGCGGGGCTATATGTGCCGGGCGGTTTGGCGTCCTATCCGTCTTCGGTCCTGATGAATGCGATACCGGCCAAGGTCGCAGGTGTGGGGCGGCTGGCGATTGTGGTGCCGACACCGGATGGCGTGACCAATCCGCTGGTGCTGATGGCCGCCAAGATTGCCGGTGTGGACGAGATTTACCGCATTGGCGGCGCGCAGGCCATTGCCGCCCTTGCATACGGCACCGAAACCATCGCGCCCGTCGACAAGATCACCGGACCGGGCAATGCCTTTGTGGCGGCGGCCAAACGGCGGGTCTTCGGCAAGGTTGGTATTGATATGATCGCCGGACCTTCCGAGATTCTGGTCATCGCAGACAAGGATAACGATCCCGACTGGATCGCCCTTGATCTGCTTAGTCAGGCGGAACACGACGAAAGCGCGCAGTCCATTCTGATCACGGATGATGCAGATTTTGGGCAGGCCGTGGCACAAGCCGTCGAACAGCGGCTGAAAACGCTGGAGCGCCGCGCGATCGCCGGGGCCAGCTGGCGTGACTTTGGCGCGATCATAACTGTCAAGGACTTTGACGAGGCCGTTGCCCTGTCAGACCGTATCGCACCGGAACATCTGGAACTCTGCACAGCCGACGCCGAGGCGCTTTCCGAAAAGATTACGCATGCCGGCGCGATATTCATTGGGGGTTGGACACCAGAGGCGATTGGCGACTACATTGGCGGTCCAAATCACGTCTTGCCGACGGCCCGGTCGGCACGGTTTTCAAGCGGGCTATCGGTCATGGACTTTATCAAACGCACCACCCTGTCACGCATGACTCCCGACACGCTGGCCGCGATTGGCCCTGCGGCGGAACGGCTGGCAATTTCAGAAAGCCTCGAGGCGCATGGCCTGTCGGTGCGCGCCCGTCTGGATCGTCTGAACCGAGGTGACGCATGAGCAAGATCACCCATATCGAGATTGACGACCGCAATCTGCCGCCCCCCACACCTGAGATTGATCAGGAACGCAAGGTAGCGATGTTTGACCTGCTGGAAGACAACAGCTTTGACCTGCCCCCGCGCGAAGGGCGCCAAGTTCCTGAAGGGCCATACGCACTGGGGCTGTCGATCAAGGAACGTCGTCTGGTTTTCGACATCAAGCAGGAAGACGGGACCCCCGCAGGCGAGTTTCACCTGTCGCTGGGACCATTCCGGCAGGTGGTCAAAGACTATTTCCAGATCTGCGAAAGCTATTTCGACGCGGTCAAGACGCTCCCCCCCAGCCAGATCGAAACAATCGACATGGCCCGCCGCGGCATCCACAACGAAGGGGCGCGCGTCCTCCAGGAACGTCTGGAAGGAAAGGCGGTGGTCGATAACGATACGGCACGCCGCCTGTTTACCCTGATCTGCGTTTTGCACTTCGGGGGCTGAACATGGCAGACAATGGCACATACGAGGACCTTCCGCAGTCGGTGCTGTTTTGTTGTGACCACAATTCGGTTCGCTCGCCCATGGCCGAAGGCATCATGAAAAAGCTTTACGGCACGCAGTGCTATATCCAGTCGGTTGGTGTGAAGAACGATATGGAGATTGACGGATTTTCGATTGCGGTCTGCGCCGAAATCGGGGTCGAACTTTCGCGTCACAGGTCGCGGTCATTCGATGAAATGGAGGAGTGGGGCGATGATCTGTCGTCCTTCGATCTGGTGTTGGCGCTGTCGCCCGCCAGCCAAAGACGCGCCCTTGACCTGACGCGGTTCTATCATCTGGACGTCGAGTATTGGCCGATCCTTGACCCGACGGGTCTTGGGGACAACCGCGAGGCGCGTCTTGCTCTTTACCGTCAGGCACGCGATCAGATCAAAGACCACCTGATTGCCCGCTGGGGCCCCGGAATCGGCTAGATGGTCGCCCCTGATGTCAGGCAGCCCAGAGTCTGGTGGCTGGAAGTTATTGAAGCGAATTCTGTGTGCGTTTGCCAGCAAATGCGGCACACTGATGCCAATAGCGGAACCGCCCAACAGGACCACTGAGAATGATTGCCTATGTCACCGTCGGCGCTGATGATATCGTCCGCGCGAAACGTTTCTACACCGCGTTCCTGCCAGCCCTTGGCTACGCAATGACAGAGGGGCCCGAAGGCCTGAGCTTTGCATTGCCAGTGGCGCCGGGTCAGGCCCCGATTCTGCCAGACTTCTATGTCAAACCTCCCTTTGACGGGCGTCCTGCCTGCGCGGGCAATGGCGCTATGGTCGCATTCGAGGCCAATGACCAATCACAGGTGCAAGACCTTCACGCAGCAGCACTTGCCGCTGGCGGCTCAGACGAAGGAAAGCCGGGCTTTCGTGAAACCTATGGGCCGCGTTTCTATGTTGGCTACCTTCGCGACCCGCAAGGCAACAAGATTGCCTTGTTCTCAAGCAATCCGAACGATCCGGAACGTGACGGTTAGCACCTGTCGCGGGCCGACCCGAACCCCGGGCACAACCGTACGAACAGGACAAATCCGTATTTGGCACTCTGCGCGGCACTGACAGGGCGCGAATCCTTGCAGGCGGCAACAAAGTCGTCTTGCTTTGCACAGCAAAAAGGGCCCAAAGCCGATTCACCCTTGAAAAACCGGCCCATCAGGCGCATGTAAGCGCCGTCTGCAACAAGCAGGCGACAGAAATAGGAGATCACATGGCCAAGGAAGAACTGCTCGAATTCCCAGGTGTCGTGAAAGAACTTCTGCCAAACGCGACGTTTCGGGTCGAGCTGGAAAACGGCCATGAGATCATCGCGCATACGGCAGGCAAGATGCGCAAGAACCGCATCCGTGTTCTGGCTGGCGACAAGGTGC
>CAZTKF010000166.1:0-3368 GCA_964614205.1 uncultured Loktanella sp.
AACGCTGATCCCCCGCTGAGGCTTGAAACCGGAAAAGGAAAACGACATGGCTCTTCCCGAGTTCACCATGCGTCAGCTGCTTGAAGCAGGCGTACACTTTGGTCACCAGACCGCCCGCTGGAACCCCAAGATGGATCAGTACATCTACGGTTCGCGCAACGGCATCCACATCATGGACCTGACACAGACTGTTCCAATGCTGGACCAGGCCCTGCAAGTCATCCGTGACACTGTCGCCAAGGGCGGCCGCGTTCTGTTCGTCGGCACCAAGCGTCAGGCAGCCAAGCCGATCATGGAAGCCGCAGAGAAATCCGCGCAGTTCTACATGAACCACCGCTGGTTGGGTGGCACGCTGACAAACTGGCAGACAGTTTCGCAGTCCATCAACCGTCTGAAAGCCATCGACGAAGCATCCGCAAACGGCTTTGCCGGCCTGACCAAGAAAGAGCGTCTTGGCATGGAGCGCGAGCAGGGCAAACTGCAGGCGTCGCTGGGCGGCATCCGCGAAATGGGCGGCATTCCTGACCTGTTGTTCGTCATCGACGTCAACAAAGAAGATCTGGCCATCGCCGAAGCCAACAAGCTGGGCATCCCGGTTGTTGCGGTCGTTGATACCAACTGTTCGCCTGCTGGCGTTGACTATGTCATCCCCGGCAACGACGACGCCGCACGCGCGATCGCACTCTACACCGATCTGGCTGCCCGTGCGGCACTTGACGGTATGACCGCACAAATGGGCGCTGCAGGCGTTGATATGGGCGAGCTGGAAGAGCTGGTTGAGGAAGTGGTTGCTGAAGACGCAGCCGCCGAAGCCGCGACAGCCGAGTAAGCGTCACAAAATTGTAGGGCAGGGGCCATATGTCCCGCCCGGCCCCCCTGAAATACCTCCAAAGGAGAAGTAACATGGCAATCACCGCTGCAATGGTGAAAGAGCTGCGCGACAGCACAGGCGCAGGCATGATGGACGCCAAGAAGGCGCTGACAGAAAACGACGGCGATATGGAAGCAGCAGTCGATTGGCTGCGCACCAAAGGTCTGGCAAAAGCTGCAAAGAAATCCGGTCGTACCGCTGCAGAAGGCCTTGTGGCCGTCGCAGTCAAAGACGGCAAGGGTGTTGCGGTCGAAGTGAATTCCGAAACCGACTTTGTTGCAAAGAACGCCGACTTCCAGAAAATGGTCGCAGGCATCGCGGATGTTGCATTGGGCGTATCAAACATTGACGAACTGAAGGCCGCCGATATGGGTGGCAAGACCGTCGAACAAACCGTGACTGACGCCGTTGCCGTCATTGGCGAGAACATGTCCGTGCGCCGTCTGGCCACGATCGAAGGCGACAGTGTTGTGAACTACGTACACAACGCCGCAGCACCCGGCATGGGCAACATTGGCGTACTGGTTGCGATGAAGGGCGACAACGAGGCCTTCGGCCGTCAGGTTGCCATGCACATTGCCGCAGCCAGCCCCGCATCCTTGTCCGAAGCCGACCTTGATGCGGCAGTGGTCGAAAAGGAAAAGCAGGTCCAGATGGACATCGCACGCGAAAGCGGCAAGCCAGAGGCCGTCATCGAAAAAATGATTGTTGGCCGCATGAAGAAATACATGGCCGAAGTCACATTGCTGAACCAGCAGTTCGTCGTAAACCCCGACGTGACCGTGGCGCAGGCCGCAACAGAGGCCGGTGTTGAAATCACAGGTTATGTGCGTCTGGCCGTCGGCGAAGGTATCGAGAAAGTCGAAGAGGACTTTGCCGCAGAAGTTGCAAAGCTGAACGGCTAAGACCCGACGAGACCTTTTTGGAACGGCCCGTCGCGAAAGCGGCGGGCCGTTTCGCATTGGTCAGCCCCCGCACGATCAAACCGGAAAAGAAAACGGCCCGCAAAGTACACCTACGGGCCGTTTTCCCCTTTTCGGGGGAGAAAAGCACGGCACCAAGCCCGGAAGAAGGCCGGCACCGCAACGAATGGCGTGCTGGACCAGTTTTCGGGACGCGGTGTCAGCACAGTATCGTTGGTGTTGACGTGGGCGGGCAAACCCACCACGCCAACGTCCGGTTACCCGGCACGGGATACGCAGAGCCTTGAAATCACAAGGGTGCCACCCGCCGTTCCCAGGCCTAAGGCCACCACTCACGGAACAACCGTAACGTGCCATCTTACCCGACGTCATGAAAGTATGGGAAACCTGACCTTAGGGACAACGAAGTGATTCTTGACGTCCCGTCGCACGCAATAAGATTGCTCAGGCGGCGTCCTGATCCATTGCGAACATCTGGTTGTAAAAGGCAGCTTTCAAGACCGCCTGCGCTGTTGTCTCGACATCCAACGCCTGCCGCGCAAGACGCAGATGCTTCTCGACCGTTGCGGGCGTCAGGCCCAACAACACCGCGATATCTTGCGTCGTCTTGCCATCCCCGACCCATTGCAGCACCTCGCGCTGCCGTTTCGTCAGGTTGCGCTCACCGGAATAAGGAAGGGTCAGCAGTTTAAGATGCATCACATTGTTCAGGACAATGATTTCTTCGCCATGTTCAGCCCAAATCTGGTCGACCGTGTCCTGCGTCACGCCCGCTTTGGCGGTCAGCGCAATCGCGCCTTTCGTGCGCTCGGAAATGGACCGGAAGCTGATGGTGTAGCCCGCAGTAACATCCATGGATTTATTGAATTCCATCACGCGTTTTTCGCTGGGCGTCAGGTTGTCGACCCTGTTCATCTCCATCATCCAACGCCAGCTGCAAGCCCCGTTATTGGCCATCGCCCAACGCAGCATCGGGGCGTGGTAATAAAGGCCCTCGCCAAAGAATACCTTCATGTATTCAGGGCTTTGCGTTGACAACAGGACCCAGTCCTGCGGATCACCCAAACCTGTCGATGTCATGTAGCGCGTAAAGCCATAGATCAGCCGGTCAAAACCGTAGCGCGCCATGTGCCGCGTGTGTAAATCCCATAGCTCTTCCACCGTATGGGCATTTGTCAGCCTATCAAGCTGCATCACGAGTGACGTCATTTGGCCGCTCCGATGTAAGACACGATCGCCTCCATCGCCAGCGGATAGCCCGCCGCCCCGAAGCCGCAAATCTGCCCGACGGCGACAGGGGCAATAAAGGATTTCTGGCGAAATGCTTCGCGTGCATGGATATTCGACAAGTGCAGCTCGACGACCGGCAGCATGATGCTGGAAATCGCATCCATCAGCGCCACAGAGGTATGGGTGTAGGCCCCCGCATTCAGAATGATGCCATCATGGACACCACGTGCGGTATGCAACGCGTCGACCATCGCACCTTCGTGATTGCTTTGCGCAAAGACGATATCGATGCCAAGCGCCTTGGCCTTCTGATAGCACAGCGCCTCGATATCCGCGAGCGTCGT
>CAZTKF010000167.1:0-3339 GCA_964614205.1 uncultured Loktanella sp.
CCGTGGAGCTCCGCGGGCCCGCCTGCGCGCATGTCCACGTCGTGGGCCACGACCGGGGCGCCCGCACCGCACATCGCATGGCGCTGGATTGGCCCGATGCGGTGGCCAGCCTGACCGTGATGGACATTGTTCCCACGCATCTGCTGTTGGATGCGCTGACTCAGAAAGTCGCCAAAGACTACTACCACTGGTTTTTCCTCGCCCAGCCCGCGCCCTTTCCCGAGACGCTGATCGGGCATGATCCCGATCTCTATTTCGAACGCTGCCTGCTGGGCTGGGGCAAAGCGACGTTAGACCAGTTCGATCCGGCAGCGCTGGAGGCATATCGTGTGGCCTGGCGCGATCCGGCCACCATTCACACGATGTGCAATGATTATCGCGCAGCCATTGAGGTGGATTTTCACCACGACGCCGCAGATCTGAACCGCCAGGTCACCTGCCCGTCGCTGGTTCTCTTTGGCGCTGACGGGCCAATGGCCGTCACCTATGAGGTGGGTGCGACTTGGGCAGATCGGCTGACGCGCTACGAGGCTAAAGGGATCGCCGGGGGGCATTTCTTTCCCGACCAGAATCCCAAAGACACCCTTTCAGCGTTGCGATTTTTCTTCGAAAAATCAGTTCCTAAAACAACCCGTTGAACCGGTCCGGTAACAGGTATTGCGTGCGGTACTCGGGGCGATCGAACTGATAAAACCCGGTCTCGCCGCGCGGCCGCCAGGATCGGTGCATGTGTTGGCGAACATCGCTGAAGTCAAACTCGGGCTGCATCTCGAGATCGGCAAACGCCTCAAACGTCGCGCGATCATCGCCGCGCTCTGACGCAAACCAATGACGACCGATGGATGTGTCCTGAATGCTGGTCCCGATCTCGGTTGTCACCGCATTACGGCGGTCCATCGCCTGGGCATAGGCCGGGAAATCGCAGAACTTCAGGTGGAAGAGATACATATGCTCGGGCGTGATCAGCTTGGAGTGTTGGGTGAAATGCCCGCCCCGCGCGATCTTGGTTCCAGCCGAGATCACGCAAGGTTTCGAGTAATGCGGCGCCGGACGCACGTGGCGGCGCGGGCCGAGGACCTGATCGGTGACTGGGTCGGGCTCGAGTTCCACGCGGTGGATCACTTCGAGGCCGACGGGCGTCATCACGCGCCGGGGCGGTGCCTCCATCAGCACATCGCGGAGGTTTTGCCCACTGGCGGGATCCATGACGACCAGCTCATCCACATCGCCAACCACAACCTGATCGTAATACGAGCGCAGCCCCATCACGAGGTTGTTGAGCAGCCGCCAGCGCTTCATGTCGAAATTCTTGTGCTGAATGCCCGGAATGCCGATGACATTGCAACCCTCGGCCATCTGGGTCACCTGAGCGCCCCGGCCATGATTGACGATGTAGAGGTTCTCACGTCCGAAGAGGCCGCCGTAGTAGCGCAGCCAGATATCCAGAAAAAACGCATCATCGCGCACCATGGTGACCACTGCGATTTCCGGCATATGCTGCGCCTCTGCTGTTTGCGGCCCGTCTCAGGCACTTTTTGCTTTTGCCCGGTTTTACCTGAAACAGCCCTCATGTAGAATCCCTAAAACAAACAAGGATCCGGGCGGTATGTCAGAGCTGTCGCACGTGGCCGCAGAGATGCAGGCGAAAGGTGTGGTGTTTTTCCGCGCCCATGCAGAAGACCCGGACATGTTCCAGGTTCTGGGTGAGCGCGGCAGCGGCACCAACCTGATCCGCAAGGTGATCTCTCTGAACGCGGACATCTTCCGAACCGAAGGACTGGGCTGGAAACATGGCTTCCCCGTGATGGCCGCAATCCCGCGCAAGATGCTGGTCGTCTGCGCCTTTCGGAGTGCCGCGGACTGGGCGATTTCGATGTACAAACGCCCCTGGCACGCCCACCCGGACATGCAGGCGCTGAGTTTTTCCGAGTTCCTTCGGGCCGAATGGCGATCTATTGTGGACCGTCCGGCGGATTTCGAGATGATCCACCCCGAGATCGACGCACAGGATCGCCCCCTGCAGTTTGACCGCCACCCCCTGACCGGGCGCCCGTTCGAGAACCTGTTTGCCCTGCGCCGGGCCAAGATGGCAGCAGTGCTGGGAATGCTGAACCGGGACTGTCACGTGGCGCTGATCCAATTGGAAGCCCTCACCCGTAACCCCGAAGCTCTGATGGCCGCATTTCGGTCGGCCTATGGCCTGTCACCGAAACGCGAGGGTTTTCGGATGCCCAAACGGCGGATGGGCAACAATTTCAACCTGACCGTCAAAGACCGGGAGGCCGCGCCCTCAAATCTCTCGGCAGAAGATCACGCGTTCATGCTGTCTCAGCTGGATCTCGAAACGGAAGCCACGCTCGGCTATCGCTATGAGGTTACGCCCTGAGCACACGATTGGGTGGATGTGAAAGACTGGCGCGGTTGACGGGGCTCGAACCCGCGACCCCCGGCGTGACAGGCCGGTACTCTAACCAACTGAGCTACAACCGCTCACTGCCCGATCAGGACAACGTCCTGAACGTCTGGACCTCATATGGCGCAGGCCCGGCGGCGTCAAGCGGACAAATGCAGGAATGAGCCGGAAATCACACCCGCGCAGACAGCACGGAGAGGTCGTCCCAGCGCACGTGAACGAAGCGGACCGGATGGCCCAGCAGATGGTCAATCTCAACCGTGCCCTCTACGCCGCCAAGGCGGGCGTAGATCGCCCGGGTATCTCGGTTGTCTTCCAGGACCTTGAGCCAGAGTGAGCTACAGCCCAAGGCGGTCAGCCTCCGGGCGATTTCTGACATCAGACGGCCCCCAACCCCCTGCCCCCGCGCGCTGGCGGCAACGTGCAGATTGTCGAGCAGCGGACCCTTCGGATGTTGGAGCAGAACGCAGCCAAACCCCATCAGCGCACCGGCATCTGTCGTGGCCACAAGCACCAGCTTGTCCGACGGGGCCAGTGCGGACCAACGGGCCGCCATTTCGGCAACAACCGGCTGCCCCAACGCCTCGTCCGGCACCATTCCGGCATAGTCCTGCCGCCAGTTGGCCATGTGCAACGCGGCGATATCGGCAAGGTCATGTTTGGCAGCAGGACGGATCAGCATACCGCCCTGCCTGACAGGTCTTTACCGGCTGGGCAAGGGAATGAACTCCTGATCATCTCCCGGCGGCAAACTGAACCGGCCATGTGCCCAGTCGCCTGCGCGCCAAGCCTCTTTCGCGGCATCGATCTTGTCTTGTGACGAGGCCACGAAGTTCCACCAGATGTAGCGCGGGCCGTTCAGCGTCTCACCTCCCAGAAGCATCAGACGCGCGCCCTGCCCGCCCGCCTTGAGGCTGAGCGCGTCA
>CAZTKF010000168.1:0-3326 GCA_964614205.1 uncultured Loktanella sp.
CCGTTGTCGGCAAGGACTGTTCCGAAATGCTCAATGAGGCTTTCTGCTTGCGTGTTGGACAAGTCCTGACGCGCAATCATGACATGCTCGTATAGCGGCATGTGAACTCCAGTTCATATATCGGCGCATTTCAAAGGATGGGCGGTTGACCTTGCATGCGTCCCATCCACGAGAGGCTGCGCAGTTCATACGTTTTGCAGCAAGGATGGCGCCTTATACAGACCATGCAAGGCGATGCAAGCCCGGAGCGCCCTCTAAAAGCAGCGTTTCGGCAACATTCCGGAATTTCTTAACCCGACTTTCAGCCTGCCTCTTTATCGCCGGAATTCATGTGGATTCTACTCGCAAGAAAAAAACAGGATGGAATGGGCAGATGACGGACATGCATGCATCCCCGGCAGATTTCGCGGACGAGATTGCGCGAGCGACCCCTTTTGTGATCGAAGAGGTTTTTTGGGGCTATAAAGTGCGCCCCCGCAGAGGCGCGCCGTTTTCGGTGATGGTCGGGCAGGCATTTTGCTTATTCTTCGGGGCGTGCCTGATGACAGCGGCATTGGGTGTTCTTGTGCTGCCAGCCCTGTTTTTTGACAGTGGGGCGGGGATCATGCGCATCGGTGCAGCCACCCTGATGGGAGCCGCGGGTGGATATTTCCTGTGGTTTGCCAGCCGCGGCACCTTGGCCGAATTGCAGATCGATACGCGCCTGAAAGAAATCCGCGAGGTCGTCTGCAACCGTTCGGGCAGGCCGACCACCGTTGCCACATACACCTTTGACGAGATCGGGGGCATTTTTCTGGAACCGGATGTCGAGACCGGCCAGATGCATTTGCTTCTTGGTTATCTGGATACACGTCAGACAATTGCAGTTGCGACCGGCACCGAGGCGCAGTTGCTGAATTTACGGGATCGTCTGGCGCGTGACTTGCTGGGACCGACGGTTCTGGCAGGCACGCAGGCAGCCTAGGCCCGCATTCGCCTGCCGTGACGGTACCTGCGATGGGGGACTGCGTATTGATGAACAAGTTCTGTTCATTTTTGAAGCTATGCAGCGGAAACTGATCGTCTACTTAACCTCCACGCACATTCAACGCTTGGAGAGACACAATGAAAACCATCATCGCATCCGCCGCACTTGCTGCAGCGACACTGACAACCCCGGCTTTTGCTACATCCACCGACTATGTTCTGGATGCCAGCCACAGCCAGATCGTTTTTTCCTACAACCACCTTGGATATTCCACCACTTATGGCATGTTCTCGGGTTTTGACGGCGAGATTTCCTTCAATCAGGAAGATCCCGCTGCATCCTCTGTGAATGTTTCTTTCCCCGTACGCACCATGCTGACAGGCTGGGAAGCGCGTTTCGATCACTTTATGAGCGGCGACTTTTTTGCAGCTGCCGACGACGAGATGGTGACGTTCACATCAACATCAATCGAAGTGACCGGTGATGACACTGCGCTGATCACAGGTGATCTGACCTTGAACGGGATCACAAAACCGGTCGTTCTGGATGCCAAGCTCAATCAGGTGGGCGATCACCCGATGGAAGGAAAGCCGTGGGCGGGTTTTGACGCCACTACAACGCTGCTGCGGTCTGATTTCGAGGTTGGCAATTTTGCACCTTTCGTCAGCGATGAGGTGAACGTCATGATTTCGATCGAGGCGATGCAGGCCGAATAAAGTCCACCAGAAAATCAAACGTGAACCGGCCGCTTCCCCCTCGGGGGAGGCGGCCTTTTTGTTCCTAGCGGGTGGCCGAGAGTGCGATATTCACGGTCACGGCAAAGCCGAGGTTGGTTTCGTCGCTCAGGTTTTGTCCGATGGCAAAGGTGCGCCGGTCGATCACCACTGATCCTTCCATCTGCGCAGTATCACCATCAAGTACCAGCGTGAAAGGCAGGCGCAGCGGCGCTGTCACGTCTTTGATCGTCAGCGTCCCGTCGGCAACGTAGGCACCATCCGCAGCCACGATATCAGCGGCAAAGAGGGCCGTGGGAAAGGTGGCGGCGTCAAAGAAATCCGCACCTAAGGCATCGCTGGTTACCGAACCGATCTGGAGCGAGCCGATTGCAATGGTCGTTTCGACAGTGCCAAGAACACCTGTTGCGTTCTCGTCAAAGGTGATCGCCGAAGTCCAGTCATTGAAAGCGCCATTCACAGGGGTCCCGAATTGCGTGATCGTCAGGGCAATTTCGCCTTCGGTGACTGTCCATTCAGATGCGACTTCTGCAAGATCGGCCTGCAGGGCATCCGGCTTGACCGTGTAGAAACCTGCGAATGCACCGGCTGCTGTTGCCGCGATGTAGATCACAACAGCGGCAAGCGGGGCCGTCAAGCTGCTCTGGTGTGCCCCCGACGTTGCGATGGCGGGTCCGAACCACATGCGGCGCAGGGTAGCGTCCCTGTCGATGAACTGGTGTTTCAGGGCGCCGACGACGTGCAGCAAGATTGCACCTACCATGATCTTGCTCCAGACCCAGTGCAGCCCTGCAAAGAGCTTGGCGATTCCTTCGTCATTCGGAACGAAGGGCAGCTCTTGCCCGATCGGGATCAGAAGCGGCGCGAACCCTTCTGTTGCGGCGTGGTGTATCCAGCCTGTCAGCGGCACGGCCACCAGAGAAATGTAAAGCAGCCAGTGCACAAGGTCTGCCAGCATGGTCTCGGCCTTGCGATCCGGGTGCAGCGTGGCCGGTTTGGTCTGGGTAAGCGCCCACATAATCCGCGCAAGCGCAACGGCAAATACGATCACCCCGAGTGTCTTGTGGACTGAAAACAGCTGTGCCTTGAGCGCGAGTTGGTCGTTGGTTTCGTAAGGTAGCCGGTTAGCGATGGCCCCCAGCGGGATCACGGTGAGGATCAGAAGGGCTGTCAGCCAGTGAAAGGTTTTTGTGACGGTGCCGTAGCTGGTGGCATGTGTGCCGGACATGATGAACTCCGATATTGTTTCAGCCCTTAACTAGCATGACCACTAGGGCCGCAAAGGCCGGACTCTGTGCATGGGCGCGGTGCCGGTGTGCGGGGATGATCCCAAGGTCGCGTGTTCGCTTGTGCGCGGGGGCAGGGCGCGGTAAGCGTCAGATAACAAAAGGCTACATAGAGGGGGCGTTCCATGCGCGCATTTGTTTTTCCTGGGCAGGGAGCACAGACCATTGGGATGGGCAAGGCGCTTGCCGATGCCTATCCGGCGGCAAAAGCGGTCTTTGACGAGGTGGATGACGCGCTGGGACAAGACCTTTCGGGTCTGATCTGGGACGGCGACATCGAAGAACTGACCCTGACGGCAAATGCGCAGCCTGCGTTGATGGCGACATCCATGGCGGCGA
>CAZTKF010000169.1:0-3321 GCA_964614205.1 uncultured Loktanella sp.
CTTATTTCTTCTTGCCAGCAATGGCCTTTGCAGGGCCCTTGCGTGTGCGTGCGTTTGTCGAAGTACGCTGACCGCGAACAGGCAGGTTACGACGGTGGCGCAGGCCACGGTAGCAACCAAGGTCCATCAGACGCTTGATGTTCATCTGTGTCTCGCGACGCAGGTCGCCTTCGACAGTCAGGTTGGCGTCGATGTATTCACGGATCGACAGCACTTCTGCGTCAGAAAGCTGGTTCACACGGCGCGCGCGATCAATGTTGGTCGCTGCGCAGATTTCTTCGGCTTTGGCAGACCCAATTCCGGTGATGTAGGTGAGGGCGATTGGAACCCGCTTTGCGCTGGGTATGTTTACGCCGGCAATACGTGCCACGTTTGCAATTCCTTTTCGTTGCGGGTCCGTCATTCCAGACCCTTTTTTCACAACGGAAGCCCGGACCGATGAGGGCGCCGGGCTGCGTCATATCGAGGTGCTCTGTGGAAGCAGGGTGCGACCCTTGACCACAAATTGATTCCCTTTCGGGATGGCGCTGTTTAGGGGGCATTTAGCAGAGCGTCAAGGGCCGGCGCCCACGCGAAGGATTTCCTCGAAAATCCTCCGGCGCCCAACAATTTTCTTCAAAAATTGTTGGCGTCAGCCCAAAGCCTTGGCGATACTCGCCGCGACCTCATCGACACTGGCCAGACCATCCACCGATTTCAGATCACCCTTGGCATAATAGTACCCAATCAGCGGGCTGGTCTGTTTGTAATAGGCCAAAAGCCGGGTGCGCAGGCTTTCCGCGTTATCATCGGCACGGCGCTGGAAATCGGACGCGCCGCATTTGGTGCATTTTCCATCGGCGGGAATCGGTTTGGTGTTGTCGTTGTAAACCTCACCGCATTGGCCACAGGTCGAACGCGCAGTAATCCGGTCTACCAAAGCGTCATCATCAACCTGCATCTCGATCACGCAATCAAGGTTTTCACCCATATCAACCAGCAAACGTCCCAGCGCATCAGCCTGTGCCAAGGTGCGTGGGAACCCGTCAAAAATGTAGCCACCGCCGCCTTGATCATTTTCCAACTGTTCGCGGATCAAGCCAATCACGATTTCATCCGTGACCAGATCGCCACGGTCCATCACGGCGGCAACCATTTTGCCCATCTCGGTTCCACTGGTACGGGCAGCACGCAACATATCTCCGGTGCTCAGTTGCACCATGTTGCGTTCCTCAACAAGCTTGCGGGCTTGTGTTCCCTTGCCCGCTCCGGGCGGTCCCAGCAGAATGATATTCATCGACGCGATGGCCCCTTACGTTTTGAACTACGTTTGCCTCGCAACTGAGACTTCTCAATCAGGCCTTCGTATTGATGTGCGACAAGATGAGACTGGATTTGTTGGATCGTGTCCATCCCCACCGAAACAATAATCAGGATCGAGGTGCCGCCGAAGTAGAATGGAATAGCCAGTTCAGCGCGGATGATTTCGGGCAGCAAGGCAACCAGCGCCAGATATGCAGAGCCCAACACCAGAATGCGTGTCACAACATAGTCAAGGTATTCTTCGGTCTTCTTGCCTGGGCGGATACCGGGAACAAAGCCGTTCTGGTTCTTGAGATTGTCGGCCACATCCTCGGTCTTGAAGGCAACTTCACGTGTATAGAAATAGGTGAAGAAGATGATCATGCCCCCGAAGAACAAGAGATAAAGCGGCTGGCCAGGGCCAAAAAGCGCCAGAATGGTCGACATGACAGGACCGGATGATCCGCCGGAAAACGTGCTGATGGTTGTTGGCAGCAACAGCAGTGCCGATGCAAAGATCGCGGGGATGACACCTGCCGGGTTCACCTTGATCGGCAGATGGCTGGTCGAACCGTCATAAACCTTCATACCACGTTGTTGGCGCGGATACTGGATGTGGATCTTGCGCAGTGAGCGCTCCATGAAGACCACAAAGGTCAGCACGACGATCAACATCAGGATAATACCGACGATCACGACAGGGCTGATGGCACCGGACCGGCCCTGCGACAGGAACTGCGCAAGCGCGGCGGGAATTTCAGCAATAATGCCCACAAAGATGATCAGGGAAATCCCGTTGCCGATGCCGCGTGCGGTGATCTGCTCGCCCAGCCACATCAGGAACATCGTTCCACCCACAATGGTGATCACGGTAGAAGCCTGAAAGAAAAGACCGGGATTAGCTGCCAGACCGCCCGCTTCAAGGCTGACCGCCAGACCATAGGCCTGTGCCGTCGCCAGCACCACAGTACCATAGCGGGTGTATTGATTGAGCTTGCGGCGCCCTTGCTCGCCTTCTTTCTTGAGGTTCTTGAGCGGCTCCCACATGGAACCCAAGAGCTGCATCACGATCGAGGCGGAAATGTAGGGCATGATCCCAAGCGTAAAGATCGCCATGCGGGACAGCGCCCCGCCTGTGAACATCGACAGGATGCCACCAATCCCGGCTTGGGCATCTTCCATAAACTGCTGCAGGGCGATGCCGTCGATACCGGGGACCGGAATAAACGTGCCAAGGCGGTAAATAATCAGCAAGCCGATCGTGAACATAATGCGCTGACGCAGTTCAGTTGCTTTACCTAGGGCGCTCCAACTCACGTTGGCTGCCATTTGCTCTGCTGCAGAAGCCATATGGGTCTCTTTTCATGCGTAAACGCCGCTGCGGTTCCCCGATCAGCGGCGTTTGGGAAAACTTGGAGAGTTATGTAAGCGACACAAAGGTCGCTCACAAGGTCTTACTCAGCCGCTGCCGCTGTTGTGACTGTCAGTGAGCCGCCAGCCTTTTCAACAGCCTCGACAGCGCCCTTGGAGGCACCAGTAACAGTGATGTTGGCTTTGGCTTTGAAATCACCCTTGGCCAGAACGCGGATACCGTCCTTCTTGCGACGGACCAGACCGGATGCCACCAGTGCATCCTCGGTGATGTCGGCTTTGGCGTCGATCTTGCCTTCGTCGATGAATTTCTGGATCAGACCCAGGTTGATGACAGCGAAAGTCTTGCGGTTCGGCTTGTTGAAGCCGCGCTTTGGCAGACGCTGGTAGAGTGGCATCTGGCCGCCCTCGTAGCCTTTGATGGCGACGCCGGAACGCGATTTCTGACCTTTGATACCACGACCACCGGTCTTACCTTTGCCGGAACCCGGGCCACGGCCAATACGCTGTTTGCGCTGTGTTGCACCTGGGTTGTCGGATAGTTCATTCAGTTTCATGTCGCTTCTCCTTTTGCCGGAATTGGCCCCCAGCGACGGGAGCGGCCAAACACGGCGTTACATCTGAGTCGGGGCGGATGCCTGCCGACTGGTGGCGTATAGACGGGGGGAT
>CAZTKF010000170.1:0-3310 GCA_964614205.1 uncultured Loktanella sp.
CTGACAGGTGTCATCGAAATCACACCGCGTCAGTTCGCGGACAGCCGTGGCCATTTCAGCGAAACCTACAATGTCGAGACATTTGCCCGTCACGGTATCGCCACGCAGTTTGTTCAGGATAACCAGTCCTACAGTCGCGAAAAAGGCACCGTCCGGGGGCTGCATTTTCAAGCGCCCCCATCTGTGCAGGCCAAGCTTGTGCGTGTGTTGCAAGGCGTTATCTGGGATGTCGCGGTTGATGTGCGCGCAGGGTCTCCCACTTATGGCCGTTGGATCGGGTGGGAGCTTTCTGACGTGAAAGGAAATCAGTTGTATATCCCCGAAGGTTTCTTGCACGGGTTTGTCACCCGAACCACGGACTGTATGGTCGCGTATAAATGCTCTGCCACTTACGCGCCCGCTGCAGAAGGCGCGGTGCGTTTTGACGATCCTGATCTGGCCATTGACTGGGGGATCGGCACTGACGACGCGGTGCTGTCGGAAAAAGATGCCGCCGCACCAAGTTTTGCAGACTTTGTCTCGCCCTTCACATATGAACCTGCCGTATGAAGATACTGATTACAGGGGGCGCAGGCTTTATTGGTTCTGCGGTTGTGCGACAGGCCGTGGCGCAGGGTCATAGCGTTGTCAATCTGGACGCGCTGACTTACGCCGCATGTCTGGCCAATGTCGCGAGCGTTGCCGACGATCCGCGCTACAGCTTTGAGCAAGTCGACATCCGTGACCGCCAAGAAGTCGACCGCGTGCTTGCCACCCACAAACCCGACGCAATTATGCATTTGGCGGCAGAGTCGCATGTCGATCGGTCCATCGATGGCCCCGGTGCTTTTATCGACACCAATGTGACCGGCACCTATAACTTGCTTGAAGCGGCCCGTAGCTATTGGGTTGCGCGCGGCAAGCCCGATGATTTCCGTTTCCATCATATATCAACGGATGAGGTTTACGGCTCTCTTGGTTCGGAGGGGCAGTTTACAGAAGACACACCCTATGATCCGCGCAGCCCGTATTCGGCCTCCAAGGCCGCCAGCGATCACCTGGTCCGGGCTTGGTTTGAAACCTACGGGCTGCCCGTCATTGTGACAAACTGCTCGAACAACTATGGCCCCTACCATTTCCCTGAAAAGCTGATTCCCGTTGTGATTCTGAATGCTCTCTACGGGCGCCCGATTCCGGTTTATGGCAAAGGTGAGAATATCCGTGATTGGCTTTACGTCGAAGATCACGCAGATGCATTGCTGACTGTTCTCATAAAAGGCAAAGTGGGCCGCAGCTACAACATTGGCGGGGAAAACGAAGCGCGCAACATTGATCTGGTACAGATGATCTGTGCACTGCTTGACCAACATCGTCCGGAGGCGGCACCCCATGCGGGGCTGATCACATATGTGGCGGACCGCCCCGGGCATGACTTGCGCTATGCAATTGATCCAACGCGGATCCGGGAGGAACTGGGGTGGAGACCATCCGTGACACTGGAGCAGGGACTGGCAAAGACCGTCGATTGGTACCTGAATAACCAAGACTGGTGGCAGCCCTTGCTGGAGCGTGATGGCGTCGGCACCCGACTGGGAACAACATGAAGGTCTTGGTCTTTGGCAAGACCGGTCAGGTCGCGCGTGCATTGATTGCAGCGGGTCCGGAAACGGGTACCGAGATCATCGCGATAGGGCGTGATGTCTGCGACCTGAGTGATCCTGCGGCTTGTGCTGCACTCATTGCTGGTACCGACGCCGACGCGGTCATCAATGCTGCAGCTTGGACGGGTGTCGATGCCGCAGAGACGCAGGAAGCCGAAGCGAAAGTGGTCAACGCAGACGCACCAGCGGCAATGGCGCAGGCCTGTGCCGCGAAAGGCGTGCCTTTGGTGCACATCTCGACAGATTATGTCTTTGACGGGGCGGGCGAACGCCCGTGGCGCCCTGACGACCCGACCGGTCCGCTTGGCGCTTATGGGCGCACGAAACTGGCGGGTGAAAAGGGCGTCATCGCGGCCGGTGGGGTCTATGCGATTTTGCGCACGGCTTGGGTGTTTGACGGTGAAGGTCAGAACTTTGTCACCACAATGCTGCGCTTGTCCGAAACCCGCGATGCCCTGTCCATTGTCGGCGATCAGGTGGGCGGGCCGACCCCCGCTTGCGCGATTGCCGACGCCTGCCTGATTATCGCCAGAGCGCTGGCAGACAAATCAGCAACCAGTGGCATCTATCACTACAGTGGCACGCCGGACATCTCATGGGCCGGTTTTGCCCGGGTGATCTTTGATATGGCAGGTCGCGATGTCACCGTCACTGATATCCCCAGCGCTGACTACCCCGCACCGGCCAAACGCCCCGCCAATTCACGACTTGATTGCGGCACGACTGAAACAATTTTTGGCCTGAAGCGCCCTGATTGGCACAGTTCCCTTGAAAAAATACTGACATCGTCATGATCTGACCAAAATGGTGAAGTAGGGCGAAGGTATGAGTACACGTAAAGGTTTGATACTTGCTGGCGGCACAGGAACACGGCTTTGGCCGATCACCCAAGGGTTGTCCAAGCAGTTGATGCCAATCTACGACAAGCCGATGATCTATTATCCGTTGTCTGTGCTGATGCTGACGGGTATCCGCGAGATCGGCATCATTACGACCCCGCAGGATCAGGTGCAGTTCCGGAACCTTCTTGGTGACGGATCCCAGTGGGGTGTGCAGATCACGTGGATGACCCAGCCCAGTCCTGATGGTCTGGCTCAGGCGTATCTGATTGCCGAAGAGTTCCTTGACGGTGGTCCCTCGGCGATGGTGTTGGGCGATAATATCTTCTTTGGCCACGGTCTGCCTGAGTTGCTTTCCAGTGCCGATGCTCAGGCTGACGGCGGGACAGTCTTTGGGTATCGCGTCGCGGACCCTGAGCGCTATGGTGTGGTGGGCATGGATGATGCGGGGCGCGTGACGCAGATTGTCGAAAAGCCTGATGTGCCTCCATCGCAATATGCCGTGACCGGCCTTTATTTTCTTGATGGCACTGCGCCGGAACGTGCGCGCGGCATCCAGCCAAGCGCGCGCGGCGAGCTTGAGATCGTGTCCCTGCTTGAAAGCTATCTGGCCGAGGGTCGGCTCAGCGTCGAAACAATGGGCCGCGGTTTTGCTTGGCTTGATACCGGCACCCATGGCAGCCTGCTCGATGCGGCCAATTTCGTGCGTACCCTGCAAAGTCGTCAGGGGATGCAAACCGGCTGCCCCGAAGAGATCGCCTATGCTGCCGGTTGGATTGATGATGCAGAATTGACCGCACTTGCAGATCGCTATGCCAAGACAGACTACGG
>CAZTKF010000171.1:0-3203 GCA_964614205.1 uncultured Loktanella sp.
GCCCCGATGCTTCCCGACTCCTTGTCCATGTAACGGCATTTGTTCAACAAGACGCCCATGACATTGGTCTGGGTTGCCAGATCGCGCTCGCAGATATCAATTTCACCCAATGAAGTGGACTCAGCAGCAGCTACGAGCAGGACACAGTCTACCTGCCCCATGAAACCCATCGTATCATCACTTTGCAGCATAGGAGGCATATCGAAAATCGTCAGATTAGGTGCGAACCGCTCTTCAATACCAGCCAGAACGCGGCCAACCATGGAGCTTTGCAGCAGCTCGGAAGGGTTACGTGTCTTTGCGTAATTCAATCCAAATGCAAGGTTGGGGCGCGGTCGCATGGCCATGTCTGCAAAATCTGCCTTACCTTCAATAACCGCCGAAAAACTTGTATGACCAGAAAGTCCGAACGTCTTGGCCATTGACGGCCGACGCATGTCCATCTCAGCAACAATGGTATAGGTTTCCGGCTGCCGGGATAACGAAAACGCCAGGTTCATGGCGACTGTCGTTTTCCCACATTCCGAACCAGGTGAGGTGATTGCAAGTCGTTTCCAGCCATTCGCCCTCATTTGCTGCAAGATCTTCGTTCGTAGCATGTCGAAGGCGACCACACCGGGAGAACTCTGCGCCCCGGTGTCAAAGGTCACAATTCTCTGCCGCGCCATCAGCTTGGCTACGGGCGCAAATGTTGCCAGTGGTTGCCAGATTGCAGAGCGATCAAGAGAAGATGAAGAATTGCCCTTCTCCAGTGCACGCGAGCGCGCCTCGACCACACGCTGACGTCCGCGAGGCAATTGTGTTTGATCCGTCCCTTCGGTAGCAAGTTCATTGCGGGCTGCACGCGCCTTCGCGATTGCGGCTTGTACTTTATCCATTTCGTATGTCGCCCTTCCTCAATCCAGCCCAATGCGCTGCAGCACTTCATCGAATATAGGCTGTAGAGGCCGTATATTGGTGTCAATATACCAAAGAGCAGCAGGTACGCCGAAAAATAGAACGCCCAAAGCCAAAAGGATAAGCAGGCGCCTTCGCCAAATCTGGCCGCGTGTCCGCAAATACGGCATAGTCATGATTGGTGTAATTTTGAGACCGTCGATAATGTCGACTGGTCGGCGAACAGAATCATTCAGAATCTCAAGTAAGACAATCAATCCAAATCCCAAACCGAGGCCAGCCGCGACACCCGTCGCCGCAATTAGCTTTCTGTTCGGCCTTGTTGGCTGTGCCGGCGGAATCGCTTGTTCAATTACAGAAATGCGTTGGCCCTTTGATAGAGCCTCAATCGTGTCTCCAACCTCCGCCGCTGCGCGGTTCTGAACAGCACGATCATACTGCGCGCGCAAATTCTCAAAATTCCGTTCAAGCGTTGCCAAGGTCAAGGCATTTCCCGGAGTCGCAGCGATTGATGCTGATAATTCCTCGAGCGAGGCATTAATCAACTCTTTTTGATCATCAATAAATGCGATCTGACCTTCAAGGTCTGCTAACTGCAATTCGAAAGGGGTGAGTGATGCGCCTTCCGGGTCAATCGCGCCAGAAGAAAGTGCCGCCTGCTGTGCTGAAACGATTTTTTCAAGCGCCGCAACTTGCGACTGAAGGACGAGGACACGGGGGTTATCGTCCGAAAGCAATGCAGAAGCTCTCGTCAATTCATCTAGTAATTCTTGGAGTTCAATCTCTTCAGGCGTACGCGAATTCAGGCCAAGCCCAACCTGACCGGTGCGCTCAAACAGTTGTATCAGGCGGTCTCGTCTTTCACGCAATTGAATCCGCTCTCGGTCGAGCTCCAGAATGCGTTCTTGTGCTGCTGCCTGTTGTGACCGTCGAAACTCCAAGCTATCGGGCAACGCCTCGAGGTTGGCCTCTTGAAAAGCCAGAATCTGTGCACGCATCTGAGACAACTCCTGTTCCAGCTGCTCAGTTTCCTGCGCAAAGAAATCCAGTGTCTGCCCAGATACTGTCGTGCGCATTTTAACGTTTTCCTGCAATATCAGCGTGACAATTTCGTTTGCCACGGCTGCTGCAAGTTCGGGGGATGGGTCATCAAAACTCACGGTGACGATCACAACGTCCGAACGTCCTCCGAGATCCACATTGATACGCTCAGAGAGATCGCTGACCTTTTCATCAGATCTGAGCTGGTCCACTGTTCCGTCAGTATCCCCGAAAACATCAAATTGACTGGCAATCTCCAGAAGATTGTCGCGCGTGAAAATGCGCTGTTGGATAATCTGAAGTTGCTCGGTTGCATCTGTGCGTACCGTAGACGCAGCCAGTTCGTCAGGTATTTGCTGGGATTCCACGACCAGCCGCGCTTCTGCCACGTAGATCGGCTTCTGTGTCAGCGCTACTGTCAGACCGACAGCGGTTCCCAGCGACAGCAAGATCAGGAAATAGGGAAACCTTCTCCAAAAAACCGCCAAATAAAACTTGAGATGCATTGTCTAACACCAACCTAGGCTATCAGGGCTAAGTCCCGCCATTTTCTGGCTCCTCAACCGACACGCCACCACCAAAGAACACACCATCGCGTAGCACTTGTCTTACGGTCGCAACAGACACTTTTTCCCTCTCTTCTGTGTAAGCGTAAAGCAGTGAAAAATCACAAAGCTGATTGATCAATCGCGGCACGCCACGCGTCTCAGCGTGGATCACTCGGCAGGCTTCAGAAGTAAATATCCTTTCGGTCGCTCCCGCAACTTTCATTCGGTGATGGATATAATTCTCGGCAGCTTCGCTATTTAGGGTCGGTAAGTGGAAGCTTGACGCGACGCGCTGTGCAAACTGTGTCAGTTGCGGGTGACGCACATTATCTCGCAACTCGGGTTGCCCAACCAGCACCAATTGCAGCAACTCGTCCTTGTTGGCATTGATGTTGGTGAACATCCGCAATTCTTCAAGTGACTTTCTGCTCAGGTTCTGAGCCTCGTCGAAAATAAGTACGACACGGCGGCCCTTTGCGTAGGTCGCAATCAGAAATTCTTCGAACTGCCCGAATAGCGCTACATAGTCCGCGTTCGGCGGCACGGGCTGATCTAGCGACAGCAAAACCCAACGAAGCAGCTCATCGCGGGTACCATGCGCATTTGAAATCAAGCCGACTTCAAGTTCATCACCTAGTGACTTCAACAACTGATGCAAAAGCGTGGTTTTTCCCGCCCCGACCTCTCCGGTGATCAACGTGATGGGCGAGCGTGTGA
>CAZTKF010000172.1:0-2809 GCA_964614205.1 uncultured Loktanella sp.
CCTATGCCACTTCCGCAGAAATGGCGGGCGAGCTGGGCGCATTCCCCGGCTACAAGAAAAACAGCAAGCACATGCTGCGCGTCATCAAGAACCACCGTCAAGCTGCCTTGGGCAAGACAGACGGCTATGATGCACTGGAAGTGAAGCCTGTGCCACTCGATCACGCCAACTGCCCCGACCAACGCCTGATTGCACTGGCAGTCGGCAGTTGGGACGAGGCGCTGAAGCTGGGCAAGAAGCACGGCTACCGCAACGCGCAGGTTTCTGTCATCGCGCCTACCGGCACCATCGGTCTGGTCATGGATTGCGATACGACAGGGATCGAACCTGACTTTGCGCTGGTGAAGTTCAAGAAGCTGGCCGGCGGCGGCTACTTCAAGATCATCAACCAGTCGGTACCCGCAGCCCTTGAAAAGCTGGGCTATGGCTCGGCCCAGATTGAAGAGATCATTGCCTATGCGGTCGGTCACGGCTCCATCGGGCAGGCGCCTGCGATCAACCATACTTCGCTGATCGGTCATGGGTTCGGGCAGGCGGAACTGGACAAGATCGAAGGCGCACTGGCCTCGGCCTTTGATATCCGCTTTGTCTTCAATCAGTGGACACTGGGCGAAGAGTTCTGCACCAAAACGCTAGGCATTCCGGCCGACAAGCTGAATGACCCGACCTTCGATCTGCTGCGCCACCTTGGCTATTCCAAGCAGGACATTGATGCCGCCAACGACCACGTTTGCGGAACCATGACGCTGGAAGGCGCGCCATTCCTGAAGGAAGAGCATTACAACGTCTTTGATTGCGCCAACCCCTGTGGCAAGAAAGGCCAGCGTTATCTGAGTGTTGACAGCCATATCTACATGATGGCCGCGGCACAGTCGTTTATCTCGGGTGCGATCTCCAAGACGATCAATATGCCGAATGACGCGACAATCGAGGACTGCCAGAAGGCCTATGAGTTGTCATGGTCGCTGGGTGTGAAGGCGAATGCGCTTTACCGCGACGGCTCCAAACTGTCCCAGCCTCTGGCTGCGGCCTTGGTGGAAGATGACGAGGACGCACAGGAAGTGCTGGAAAGCGGCAACCACCACGAGAAAGCCGCCGTTCTGGCCGAAAAGATCGTCGAGAAGATCATCGTGCAAGAGGTGCGCAACCGCGAACGCGAAAAGATGCCGCAACGCCGGAAGGGCTATACCCAAAAAGCCATCGTCGGTGGGCACAAGGTCTATCTGCGCACGGGCGAGTATGAAGACGGGTCATTGGGCGAAATCTTCATCGATATGCACAAGGAAGGCGCGGGCTTCCGTGCCATGATGAACAACTTTGCCATCGCGGTGTCGGTCGGTCTGCAGTACGGTGTCCCGCTTGAAGAATTCGTGGATGCCTTCACATTCACCAAGTTCGAACCCGCAGGCATGGTGCAGGGCAACGACAGCATCAAGAATGCGACCTCGATCCTTGACTATATCTTCCGCGAACTGGCCGTGTCGTATCTCGACCGCACCGATCTGGCGCACGTCAAGCCAGAGGGTGCCTCTTTTGACGATATTGGCCGCGGTGAAGAAGAAGGGGTGTCCAATGTGCAGGCCCCGACCGAAAGCGCCGCCTCGCGGTCTTTGGAGGTGCTCAAGCAGATTTCCTCGACCGGCTATCTGCGCAAGCGCATGCCGCAGGATCTCGTTGTGCTGCAAGGCGGAATGGGGGCAACGGCGCTCGACACCAGTGCGGATCCCGTGGCGACGCTCGAGACAATTGTCAGTGAGAGCGTGGTCGCAACCGGTACCGCCACGACCATCTCTGCCCGCGACAAGGCGAAGATGCAGGGTTACGAAGGGGATCCTTGCGGTGAATGCGGCAATTATACGCTGGTGCGCAACGGGACCTGCATGAAGTGCAACACCTGTGGCGGGACATCGGGATGTAGCTAAGATTTTTCGAACGAAAAATCTTATGCGCGCTGAAGGAATTTCGCCGAAATTCCTTCGCGGATAGCTGAGCTTCGGAGCGGGTGCGCTCGCTCCGGCGCGGATCAGGCCGCAGGCAAAAAACCGAGCGGTATATAATGAGTGAGCTTGATCAGCGAGACTACGGGGGGACTTCGGTCCTCCCTTTTTTCTTTTGCAGCCAGTTGCGGGGCGGCGTTGCTATTGGCTGCGTCAATCGCTCTGTTCTTGGGCGGTGTATACGGGGCATTCACCGGTGATCTGCGACACGGCGGAGGGCTGCCGCGGGCCCTTTTTGCTCTAGCGCGGGATGTTCACGCCGGGAGCGGCAAGTGTGAAACCGTCAAACCGGAAACCCGGGCTGACAGTGCAACCGACCAGTGTCCAGTCACCGGACGTGGCCGCCATTTGCCAGTGCCCTTCTGGCACGATGATTTGCGGTGTCTCTCCTGCGTCAAAATCGGGGCCCAGCATGTGGTCGGTCGCTGGCCCGTCAAGGGTGGGGGCCAATGACAGTACCAGCGGCGCGCCTGCGTAGTAGTGCCAGATTTCCACCGCATCGACCGCATGCCAATGGCTCGCCTGTCCGGCTTTCAGCAGGAAATAGATGCAAGTGCCCGTGGCGCGACCCTCATTCTCCGCGACCCAGGTTTGGCGGTAATACCCGCCTTCAGGATGCGGGGCGAGGTCGAGTTGGGTAATGATCTCGTCAGCGGTCATGTCAGGCATGGGACGTGGGGTGCTGTGTCTGGAGAATGATGGCCGTGCAGGCGCGGATCAGGGAATACCTCGACTGCGGTTTGATAGGGGGTAAACCCTGCTTTTTGGTAGAAGCCCAGAGCGCGGGGATCGTCCCAATTACAGGTGTGCAC
>CAZTKF010000173.1:0-2795 GCA_964614205.1 uncultured Loktanella sp.
TCCAGACCGGTCAAGTCCCCCCGCGCTGGCGATACTGGTTGTCAGCAGCAGGGCTGCCCCTGCTGTCATTACGTTCTTCATGTCCTCATCCCTGTCATGAACAAAATCTATGCAACAGACCCTAAGGAGTGCTTAAGCTTTGCGTCAATTTGTGACGCCACGTCATTTAAAACGCCGCGCCGCTGCGTCACAAAAATGCAATGATCGCTTATCGCCGCTTACTTGTGGCGCGCCGGACCGGTCAGACACGTGCGCTGCGGACTGCTGCGCTGATGTTCAGGTAATTAGCTGCAAAAATCAGGGCCGCACCGACGAAGATCCATATTTCGATGGGTTCGTGATAAAGCACCATGCCGACAATCGCGATTGTCGGCAGGCGCACGAAATCGATCGGCATGACAATGCTTGCCGGCGCGATGCTCAGGGCTTTGGTCAGGCAGAAATGCGCCATGAGCCCGGCACAACCGATCAACACGACCCAAGGCAGCGCCGTTGCGGATGGGACAGCAAGATCGCCGTCGATGCCCGCGCAGACCAACCCGAAGACGGCTTGCATTACCGTGAGATAGAACAGAATCGTCGTGATTGTCTCGGTCTGGGTCAGTTTGCGGGTGAAGATCGCAGTCAGGGCAAAAAATACCGCACATCCGGCGGCAGCCATAAGGCCCCAGCTGATGTTCGCAGGGTCGGGGCGGGCAACAATCAGAATACCCAGAAAGCCGATTGCCGCACTGACAAGCCCGACAGACGTGATCCGTTCACCAAGGATCAGCGGCGACAGGAGGATCACCCAGATCGGGGTGGTGAACTCGAGCGCAAAGACCTGCGCCAGCGGGATCACGGTGATCGCATAAAACCACAGGTTCTGGCCAGCAAAGTGAAAGATGTTGCGGGTCGCATGCAAACCCAGCCGGCTCCGGCCGATTTGCGACAGTTTTCCTTTGGCGGTGGCAATGCCGACCACAATGACAATGCCGGTTAGGCTGCGGAACAGCATGATCTCGAAGGTATCAAGCTCCACGCTGACTGTGCGTCCGGCGACAGCCATCAGCGTAAAAGACGAGATTGCGCCAATCATCCAGGCGGCTGCGATAAGGACATTGCTCATGCGGGCAGTTGTCATTGCGGGATGTGCTTTTGCAACCCCTGAAGAGATATGGTTGTGTGGAAAAAGCAGAATTGAGGTGCAGCGTGTTCAGATGGGTTTTGGCGTTCCTGATCGCAGGGCAGGTGGCGGCGGCCGATCCGGTGGATCAGGTGGTCCAAGCAGCGCAAGAGGCTTTTGATGGCCTGCCGTCCGTCAGTTGGGTGGACCGGATCGCAGGGCAGTGCGGGGCAGACGAAACGGTCAACCCCCATGCGGTCTATTGCACGACCAACAACCGGATTTACCTGACACGTGAGGGCATTAACCGTCCCGAGACAGCTTATCTGCTTGCCCATGTCTTTGGCCATGCCGTGCAAGTCCGGCATGGCGTTGCTGATTTTGCACTGGGTCAAATCCGCCAGCGCCGTTCGGAAGAGGCCATGTTGCGCGGCCTTGTGACGCGGCAGGTTGAGTGTATCGCAGGTTTCATCCTTGCCCGCGCCGGACTGCCCGAAACGGATTTGAATGATCTGTTTGCGGCAGAGCCCATGACCGACAGTCATTGGGGACGTGACCCGCTTCGTATGGGGCCAAAGGTCGCGATCGGACTGGGCGCGCGCGCTGACTGGTTTGCGCGTGGACAACAGGGGGATCTTGCGGCCTGCGCGCCGGGCGAGTTTACAGCCGATCTGCTGCTGGATGCGTTGATCCGTTAGCTGCGGGACGGGCTGCAAAGACGTTGCCGTTCATCTGCATCGGATGCGTGATCGGTGTGCCATCCGGTTGTGATAAGGCAAAGCCATGGCCAGTGAGAATGGCGAACACCTGCTCATGGTGGCGCGACACTTCGATCATGGCACAGCGGGCGGCGCACAACACCTGCGCAGCGCCCCGCAGCACCGCCAGTTCTGCACCTTCAACATCGATCTTGATGACACCGGGCCAGACGTTATGCGCCGTCGCATAGGCATCCAGCGTTGTCGTGTTGACCCGGCGGGCCTGCAGTTCAAGGTCTCTGCCTTGTGCGCTGGCGTTCCGGCTGGATGCTGCGAAATCGGCGTCGAGGGAATTCATGAACCCGCCAAGGTTTTCTTCATAGAAGACCGCTTTGCCGACCTTGTCGCTGACCGCCGCGTTGATGTGCACACATTGCGTGCAGCGGGCGATATTCTTGCGCAGGAATGTCTGGTTCTGTTGGCCGGGCTCAAAGACATGGACCTGACCGGCATGACCGACCTGTCGGGCAAAGAACTGGGCAAGAAACCCGATATGGCCCCCCACCTCGAACACGATATCCGCGCGGCGGGTCAATTGTGTGAACCGCTCCATCGTCGTGGTTTCGCGATGTTTGCCGTAAAACCAGTATCCCTTATGCGTATAGCTGAGCAGATGGAATGGCAGGCCAGAGAACGGATTGGTGATCGTGACGGGCCTGTCGATCCGGCGCAAGAGCGGCAACGCAACCGCGCGCAGAATCTGGCTGGAAGCAAGCCCTTCACGCAAAGGGCGGGCCGTTGGTCTGGACAGGGTCGGTTGCACGGGGGGCGCTCTTCCAAGAGGTTTGTTCAACTCTCTTTCAGAAGTCTTAAAAGTTGGTTAACGCCTGCGGTCCCGCCCCTGCGCCCTTATTCCCACTCGATCGTTCCGGGGGGTTTGCTGGTGATGTCATAGGTGACGCGGTTGATCCCCTGCACCTCGTTGATGATCC
>CAZTKF010000174.1:0-2721 GCA_964614205.1 uncultured Loktanella sp.
GCCGCGAAATCAGTCTCGATTACCGAATTGGCCGACGCCGTTGGGCTGGATCGCAGTACGCTCGGGCGCAATCTGCGCGTTCTGCAAAAGCAGTCTCTTGTAGAATTTGAAACCGGCAAAGACGCACGCGCGCGTCGTGTGTCGCTGACCGAGATGGGGCAGGAAAAGCTGCGGCAGGCGGTGCCGCTGTGGCAACAGGCTCAACGTGACTTCTCCAAAATCATCGGCCCGGATGTTTTGTCCGTTTTGGACCGTATCACCACACAATCCGACCCGGCAAAAGGAGACGGCACATGACGACGGAACCTTTAAGCAAATGGCATGGGGCGGGTATCGCGCTGATCTGCGGCTCGCTAATTCTTTTGATCTCGCTTGGCGTGCGACACGCGTTCGGGCTGTTTTTGCAACCTGTGAGCATGGATCAGGGCTGGGGGCGCGAGACCTTTGCCTTTGCCATCGCACTGCAAAATCTGGTCTGGGGTGCGAGCCAGCCATTTACCGGGATGCTTGCGGATCGGTTTGGGGCCAAGCCGATTGTCGCGATTGGTGCTGTCCTGTACGGCGCTGGCCTTTGGACGATGAGCGTCGTTGGTGGCGAGGCCGTGTTCATTCTTGGCGCGGGCATCCTGATCGGGCTTGGCCTGTCCGGTACGACCTTCCCAGTGATCTTCGCTGCGATCAGTCGTCTTGTTGCCCCGGAACAGCGGTCGCTTGCGATGGGGATCACCATGTCGGTAGGGTCTTTTGGGCAATTTGCGATGTTGCCGCTCTCGCTTGGGCTGATCATGGCTTTCGAATGGCAAACTGCCTTGGTCGTGCTGTCCATGCTGGCGCTTGCAATCTTCCCGCTTGCCTTCGGTATCCGCAGCCTGCCTGCGCCCGTTGCCAGCACAGATGAGGACGTGTCCTTTAGCCAAGCGTTGCGGGATGCGTTCGGACAAAGGGACTTCTGGCTTCTGTCGCTAGGGTTTTTTGCCTGTGGCTTTCAGGTTGTGTTCATCGCCGTCCACCTTCCCGCATTTCTTGCCGATGAAGGTGTGGGCAGCGGTGTGGCAACGATCGTTTTGGCACTGATCGGATTGGTGAATATCGCGGGCACCTACTACGCAGGGCTTTGGGGCGGGCGTCTACGAAAGCCCATGCTGCTATCCTGGATTTACTTGGGCCGTGCGGCGGCGATCGCGGCATTCGTTCTAATGCCGGTGACTGCAAACTCAGCCTACATCTTCGGTGCCATCATGGGGTTGTTCTGGCTCTCCACCGTACCCTTGACGAATGGCACTGTCGCCGCCGTTTTCGGCATCAAGCACATGTCGATGCTGGCGGGCATTGTCTTCTTTGCGCACCAACTTGGGTCATTTGCCGGCGGCTGGATGGGCGGCTGGCTTTACGACCGCACGGGCAGTTACGATTTCGCCTGGGGCATTGCGATTGGTCTGAGCATTCTGGCGGCAGTCCTGAATTGGCCTATCACGGAACGTACACTAGCAGAGCGGAGGGCTACAGTATGATCTCTACGACAGTCCTTCAGGTCATCGCAGGGGCAGCGTTTCTTTTGCTGCTGACAGGGCTCTTCGTACTCTATCAAAATCCGCTGCTCGAAATTTATCTGGCCAATTGGGGGCTTTGCTAAGCTTTCCCAAAAGTAGCCTTTCGTGCATCCCGCACCATCGGCCAAAACGAGCTCTCCTGGGACCTTGAAGGCAGCGCAGCGTCTGATCAGCATGAACGCAAGAGCTGGTCGCGCACCGCCCCAAAGAGGCATTCAACCCGATCGTCGACGCCGCAGTGAAGCTTCACCGAACCGGCCATTCCCTGCGAGTGCAGAAGCTGGCGAAGTCTGCACTTCAGCCTGGGAACTAAGCGCCATTCGCCGCCATTTCACCACTGGCGACTGTGCTCGTCGCAACGCTAGCCCAGGAAGACTTTTCCTTCCGGATATCCGACCTTGGGTTTGCTTTGCGTAGCAAGAAAGAATGCAAGTGTCAGAGGTCCCAGACGACCTGCAAACATGATCAGAATGATCATCGCGCGACCGAATTCATCGAGTTCGCCGGTGGCGCCTCTCGACAAGCCAACGGTCCCGAAAGCCGAGCAAACTTCGAAAAGGAGATCGAGAAAGTCGCCGTCGTAAGTGATTGATGTCAGGAAAAGGCCGACTGCTATGAGGAAAATCGAAAGTGCGGTCAAGGCTAGCACCTTCATGACTTCTGACATCCCCAGACTGCGACCGAATATGTTAAGACGTTCTTGTCTGCGGAAAAACGCAACCGTCGCCAATGCCAGGACGATCAGTGTCGTCACCTTGATGCCACCGGCCGTGGAGGACGGTCCGCCACCGACGAGCATCAGCATCAAGGTCATCACCGTCGTGCTGTTTTCCATTTGCGCGTAGTCGAGAGTGTTGAAGCCTGCAGTGCGTGGTGTCACTGCTTGAAACCAGCTTGCCAGAATGCGTGCACCACCACTCTCAAGTCCACCGAGCGTGGCCGGATTGTTCCACTCCAGCAATGCGAACATGACCCACGCAAACAGGATCAAAACCAGCGTGCCCGAGAGCATTAGTTTGCTGTGAAGTGTGAGTTTCCGCCATCCGCGCTGACGGTTCAAATCCGCGAGGACGACGAATCCGAGCCCGCTCAGAATGAAAAGCACCGTGATTGTGATGTTTACAACAGGGTCATCAACGTACCCGGAAAGGCTGTCCGAAAACAGCGAGAA
>CAZTKF010000175.1:0-2617 GCA_964614205.1 uncultured Loktanella sp.
ACGACCACGAGCGGGACGAACATCGGGCTGAGGATAAAGAAGGTCAGGATCTTCTTGCCTGGAAAATTGGAGCGCGAGATGCCGTAGGCCGTCATCGATCCGAAAGCGATCGAGAAGGTCGCAGAGACAGCGGCCACTAGCACACTCTGCGCCGTGACCTGCATCCATGTCGATTCCGTAAAATACTGTTCGTAGAGATAGAACGAAAACTGGCGTGGCGGAAAATATAGCTCATTTTCGCCACCAAAGGACATCGGAATGACGATTAGGCTCGGCATGAGCAGAAAGATGAGAGCCAACCACGCAAAGATCGTGATCGGCCACGAGTTGGGTGAACCACCGAGAGGGCTCCCCTGAGGGATAGATACGTTCGCCATCTTAGGCCTCCCCGAAGAGCTGACTGCCACGCACCCGTGAGAGCGCGAACAGCATTACAGCTGCGAGCCCGAGCAAGACGATGGCGATGACCGCCGCCATATTGAAGTCAAGCACGTGGTGAAGGTGGAAGTGGATCAGATTGGACATCATCATATCCTGCCGTCCACCAAGGATCTGCGGGACGGCGTATTGCCCAAGGCACCTCATCACGACGAGAAACGTGCCAGCGACTGCGCCGGGAAGGCTGAGCGGGAATATGATGGTCCAGAAGATCCGTGTCCTGCTCGCACCCATTACCTCTGCTGCGCGGTGCAGCGCGGGGTTCTGCGCCAGAAAGCTTACCAGAAGCGGAAATACCAGGAACGGCAGCATGTCGTGGACAATGCCAAGAACCACCCCGATGCGATTGTAGAGAAGTTCCAGCTGAGCACCTTCACCGAAGACCGCTGCGATGATTGTGTTCAGGAAACCGTTGCGACCCAAGATCACTGCGAAGCCAAAGCTTTTGACGAGAATTGATGTGTAGAAGGGCAGCAAGAGGAATAGGGACGCATAAATCCTGTTTATCGGCGAGAGCTTGGCCAGGTAGTATGCCAATGGATAGCCGATCAGCAGAGTGACCGCCGTGGAGGCAAGCGATATCTCGATCGTGTTCCAGAGGACCTTGATATAGACGGGATTTTCCAGAAACCGCGTGTAGTATTCAAGCGTCAAGAGCCCGGTGTCGGCGTCAGTGACGCTTGTTGAAACGATGAAACCGAGCGGAACAATGAACACGATGGCGAGGATCGCCACGAAAGGAAGAATAAACGGCATTTTGCACCCTAGTCTTGCGGCAGCGGAGCAGAGACTCCGCTGCCATCCGCTGGCTACGAGAGCAGCCAAAGCTGGAAGCGGGAGGAAACGTCTTCCAGATTTTCGCCCCAGTACTCCGGATCGAGCCGAATGTTGTTCGAGTTGTCCCAGTCGGGCAGCAGTGCGCGAACATCTTCCGGCAGGCCTTCAAAGCTCGGGCGATCAATCGGTCCGTTGCCAAGGAATTGCGAATAGTAGCCAACATTCGCGTCTACATTCGTGAGCCACCAGTCGATGAACTGAATACACAGATCGTAATTTGGCACGCCCTTGAGGATCGAGAAGTTCTGCGGCTGCACCACGGGCAGGTGTGACGCGAACCCTACAGGGAAATCCTGCCCCCGCGCGATCGCAACGCGCCCGCTGAAAGTATAGCAGTAATCGAGTTCACCGGTCATAAGATGCTCGATTGTTTTCGGGGTCTCGGGCACCCAGAGGTCGATCTTGTCCTTGACGCTGTCGAGATATGCGAAGGCCCGGTCTATATCCAACGGATAGAGGTCGTCCGGGGACACGCCATCTGCGACGAGCGCGATCTCGAGCGCTTCAGTGGGCCGCGCAAGCAGGCCACGCCGACCCGGGAATGCCTCTGTATCAAAAAAGTCGGCCCAGGTCTGAGGCACGCGGTCGGCAGGCACGGTGTCCGTGTTGTAGCCGAGACCGCCAGTCACGCTCTGAAAGGCAACGGTATGGTCCCAAGCCCAGTCCTGGGTCACGAACCGATCACGTTGCAGGCGGGAATAATCGATCTCTTCAAGAAGTCCTTCGCGAGCAGCGGCCAAGAGCGTCGTCGCGGTGTCGTTGGTGATGTCGAATTCGAGGTTTCCCGTTTGCACCATCGCACTCATCCGAGCGAGGCCCCGCGCGCCGAGGAAGGATTGTACCTCGACACCCGTCTCCTCCATGTAGGGACGGATGTAATACTCAAGGCGCCCTTCATGCGTCTGACCGCCATCGTCGGCAACACGTAGGACCGACGACGCCTGGGCCCTTCCCGGCGTCATGATAAGCGGCCCTGCCGCGAGGCCGGCCGCGGCCGCCATACCTCCGCGGATCACGCTTCTGCGCGACGGGCGCGCCACCTCGCGAACCTTCTCTCCAATTCTTTGCGTCATATCGACTTCTCCTTCAGATTGGTGCGCCGGATCCGGTTTTCGACACACGGGTCACCCGACCGCCGCTCGTTCCATTGCACCCGGCTAAGCCACGCTCGGTTCGACACATCGCACTTGACAGCATAAATAAAGTCAAGGAATTAAAGGTTACTAACAAATAACCTAAACTCATGTCTAAGTCATCGAGAGGTCAAGTTGCGTCCCACTCATCGCCAGATCGAAGCTTTTCGAGCGCTGATGATCACCGGCTCCATGACGGAAGCCGCCCG
>CAZTKF010000176.1:0-2614 GCA_964614205.1 uncultured Loktanella sp.
GAAAACGGCCTGCGACGCCAGCAACCGCACCGCCCGTTGCATAACGGCTCTTGGCCGAAAGTGGCAACCCACACTTAGCGCGGGAGGCACCGTTCGTAGCAGAGCAGAATATTCAGCCTTGCTGAGAATGCGTTAGTCCGCTGCTTGGACTCTCAGCCCCCCCATTGCAGTACGACGGCCTTTGGACGTCCGTGTGATTTCCATCAAATGTGAGAAGATCACTGTTCCGTACGCGGTTATCCCGCCAAACTCCCTGCCCCTTTGCATTCCGATGCAAGTTTCAGGTCGCGTGTCAAAGCCCGTGCCAGAGTTCCTCTATTTGTTGGCAGCCCGGCTCAAATTCGCAAAGCACTTGATTGGAATCCGGACCTAGGCCAACATGAAAAAGTAGGCTGGTCGCTTGGGGATTCCGACGTCCATTTTTCGTCAGGGATTTGCAGACACGTCAATTCGCATAGACCCGCCGGTCCGGGCATTCTCCCGGATGGATTCAAGACCGGAGGAAGCTATGCCTATTATTCTGGATCGCCGGACGTTTCTTGCCACAACTGCGGGCTTTATCGCCATGCACCCGTTTGCTGCACAGGCGCAAGCCGGGCAGGCGCATCTGCGTATTATGGAAACGACGGATGTGCATGTGCATGTCTATCCTTACGACTATTATGGTGACCGGCCCGTTGATACCGTGGGCATTGCCCGGACCGCATCACTGATCAATGGCATCCGCGCCGAAGCGACAAACGCGATCCTGCTTGATAACGGCGATTTTCTGCAAGGTAATCCAATGGGCGACTATATGGCCTATGAGCGCGGGATGTCCGAAGGCGATATACATCCGATGATTGCCGCGATGAATACGCTGGGCTTTGATGCGTCAACACTTGGCAACCACGAATTCAATTACGGGCTGCCGTTTTTGATGAATTCAGTAGCGGGGGCAAGCTTTCCTGTGGTCTGTGCCAACGTCGCAAAAGAAATGGCGGGCAGCGCACCTGACGACACAACGCTGGTTCCGCCTTATGTGATGCTGGATCGGATGCTGACCGACGGCGCGGGTGAAAGTTACCCTATTCGGATCGGCGTTATCGGCTTTGTGCCGCCGCAAATCATGACTTGGGACCGCCGTCATCTTGAGGGCAATGTGCAGGTTCGTGATATTGTCGCCGCCGCACAGGCCTATGTCCCGCAAATGCGCGAAGATGGGGCCGAGATCATTATCGCGCTCAGCCATTCCGGCATCGGCGATGCAGCGCATACGGACATGATGGAAAACGCTTCGATCCCGCTTGCTGGCGTTGATGGCATTGATGTGGTTCTGACAGGTCACCACCATCGGGTGTTCCCTGGTCCAGACTATGCCGACACCCCTGGTGTCGATACGCAGGCAGGCACGATCATGGGTAAACCTGCGGTGATGGCAGGGTTTTGGGGCTCGCATATGGGTCTTGTTGATCTGATGTTGGAGCGCGATGGCAATAGCTGGCGCATCGCCACTCATACCGCTGAGGCCCGTCCGATTTATCGGCGTGAGGAGGACCGGTCGATCACTGCGTTGGTGGAAAGCGATCCGGCGGTTCTGGCGTCGGTCGAGGCCGATCATGAGGCGACACTGGCTTATGTCCGCGCCGAGGTCGGGCAGACCGATGCGCCGCTCCATTCCTACTTTGCCCTCGTTGCCGATGACCCGTCGGTGCAGATCGTGTCGAACGCGCAGACCTGGTATATCGAACAACTGATGGCGGGCACCGAGAATGAGGGTCTGCCAATTCTGTCTGCTGCTGCCCCGTTCAAGGCTGGTGGGCGTGGCGGTCCAGAATACTACACCGACGTTCCCGCCGGTCCGATCGCGATCAAGAATGTGGCTGACCTCTATCTTTACCCCAATACCGTGCGCGCTGTGCGCATCGACGGGGCCACCGTGCGCGAATGGCTGGAGCGCAGTGCGGGGATGTTCAACCAGATCACTCCCGGACAAGCTGATCAAGTGCTGCTGAATCCCGACTTCCCGTCCTACAACTTCGACGTCATCGACGGGGTCAGCTACCAGATCGACCTCAGCCAAGCATCGCGATACAATAATGACGGTGAGGTTGTGAACCCTGATGCCCACCGGATCGTGAACCTGACCTATCAGGGCCAACCTATCGACCCTGAACAGGAATTTATCGTGGCCACGAATAATTATCGCGCTGGCGGCGGCGGCAGCTTCCCCGGTGCGTCACCGGCCACAACCGTATTCGAGGGCCCAGATACCAACCGCGATGTTATCGTGCGCTTCATTGTCGAACAGGGGACTGTCAGCCCGTCAGCAGATTCCAATTGGACCTTCGCGCCCATGGATGGGACGACCGTCCTGTTTGACACTGGTCCGGCGGCGGTGGACTTCATTGACGACGTCAAGGGTGTTGCGATTGCGCCTGCTGGAGAAGGCCCTGACGGTTTCGCTCGGTACCGCATCACGCTTTGAGGCGCGGGACCGATCAGTTGACGCTTAGCTGGTAGAACAGTTTTGCAATGCTACAGCGCAGCAGGAAGCGAGAAATCCAATGGCGGCTTTGGGCCGGGAGCAGTCGTTGACCGCGCACATGACCAAAGTCTGCTATGCGGGACAAGA
>CAZTKF010000177.1:0-2577 GCA_964614205.1 uncultured Loktanella sp.
ATTTTTTGCTGAGGCTGCTCTTTTTCACCACGATCTGCGCAATCACGGCCCTCTACGACCGACCCCAGCGCCGAACTGAGTTCGGAGGTCGAGTATAGCCGAAGGCTATTCACAACAAGTTGCCTCAAAGGCTGAAACACAATCTTCTTGACGGGCTTGGATTCGTAGTACCGACAATGAGCGGAAAGAGTGAAGCGACGCCGATCGCACAGTTATTGGATGAAAACGCCAAGACCACTGGCTGGGTCTATATTTGGGACACAATGGACCTCTCGATACTTTGGCGAACTTGTGCGGACGACACTTCATCGATTGTTTGGTCACCTGGTTGGAATCTTCCGGCACTCTCACGGTCCACAAAGAACAACCGGGTCTTGGACTTCTTGGCTTCTCTATCGTCCACCCAAGACAAGACCTAGAAGTTCGTTTGTCGCTTCGACGTGCCAAAGACATATTATCGTGACACTGATATATTATTGTCGTATCAAGAGAACGTACTCTACCTTTGGAGATCTGATGACCAGCTACACTACTCGTTTCATTTTTGGCTTAAGTCTTTTCATTTCAACACTTTTCTCACTTCCTAGCCCCGTGCGTTCGCAAACCTACCCCATCGACTGCGCAATCTTGCTCTGTCTGTCTGGTGGTTGGCCCGCGTCAGCTCCTTGTACGCGGGCGCGAGCTGAATTCATTCGACGCATTACACCTTGGCCGGTCGAGCCGCCGCTGCAAATCTGGCGTTGTCCCATGGGCGCAAACTATAAGACCGTTCCACCACCCAACAGTGCAGATCGTATCTTCGAAGCGTTCTTTCACAACAACAGGCTAAGGCCCAGTCAATCGTCTTCATTCTTTGACCTTGCTGCGGGTGCGCCAACCGAGGCAGGTTTGCGCTCTCCGGAAGCCAGTTCGGGCCTTGACCCCAGAGACAGCGATTTCCGACTCGTCCAAGATCGTGCGGATATCGACATCAGCGGGCCAGAGTTCAACTTCGTACGCTCCATTCGAGTTTTTGATGTCCGTTACGCGCGCCAAAATGAATCCGGTCGCGATGGTGACTGCAACCGGAGCGCAACGGTGGTTCTTGGCACCTATGGCACCCAAGGAGACTTCGCTTGGCAGAGATCCTCAATCACTGCCCTTCCCACCGCTCATGACGGACTCGAACGATGGGGAGATCATTGTCCCGATATCTTCCATCGATCAGTATTCGTCGATTGGCGAGACTATGGCGGCAACTACGGGTTCGAGCAGGTCAATTACTAACTTGCCTAACAGAGGCGCGAGTCTACCAAGCGGGTCCAGATCAGGGCGATGATGCCCGGATGCCTTGTCGAAGCCAAGCGTTAGGACAAATACTCCTCCGAAACCAAAGTACTTGCTGGCTTTACATCAGAGCCGACTCTCCTTCGAATGCGGCGGAATGATCGTCGGTATTTGCATCAGTCGAATATTCTCCGACGGCTTCTCGATTTCTTCAAACAGCGCCTTTAGCATATGGGCAACATCTTGTCGGACCATAATCATGCTAGGGCTTATCCGCGCTGCAAAGGGATCCCAGTCGAAACATCCTACGACGGGCGAGTGTACTTCTTTGTTGGTGGTGGGGTCGATAAGAGGTAACAATCCCTCCAAAGAGATCGTTGAGTTGACAAACAACAAGTCTGGGTGCGCTTCGTTCGCGTTGATCCAACTTCTATACGCGACATGTGCCTTTTCTGCTGCATAACCGCACGAGAGGACATTTTCCTTTGGCACATCTAATCCATGTAGCCGGAAGGCTTCATGAAAGCCTCTTATGCGTTCTTTAGTATTATGATCCGAAGCTCGCCCGCCGATGAATAGCGCTGATGGATCTGTACGACCGCAAGAGGAAATCAAGCGGTTGGTCAATTCAAAAGCTCCGGCAAAGTTATCTGAAATAATCGAAGTCGCCTTGCCCCCAGGTAGATCGAGGTTCAGGGTCGGCACGGCGGCTGCTGCACACAAATCGTGAATGCGGTCTGGGTCCGTTGCCCCCGTGCAAACGAGCAACTCTACCTGGTAGCCTAGCATGGCGCGCGCCGCAGCGACTTCTAGTTCAGGATCCCGGCGGGTGCAGGTTACGATCGGAAAATATCCTGCCTCGCGCGCCCGAGCCTCGAAGCCCTGCGCGATGGAGCTGAAATAGCGGTTGTCATACATCGGGACGATCATTCCGATGATACCTGACTTTTCCCGGCTCAGGGCACGAGCCTGCATGTTAAGTGCAAAGCCATGTTCTTCCGCCAGATCGAGAACCCGTTTGGCAAGTCGCTCGCTGATTCTGCGCTTCTTCCAATTGCCGTTGATAACAGCACTGACAGTCCCTGCAGACGTCCCCGCTAGTTCAGCGAGATCGTAAATCGTTGTTTTTTTTGTAGTCTCCGGCATTTCGGGTCATCGTCAATTTTTTACAACTGCGCCATGTTGACATCGCACAACCGATTGTGCAATCCATGCACAACCGGTTGCGCAGCATGTTGTGCACCCATAATCGCCCGGGAGGACGGGCAAACACAGGGAGGAAGCCATGAAAGGCATTTCCAAGATTCTCGG
>CAZTKF010000178.1:0-2575 GCA_964614205.1 uncultured Loktanella sp.
GCAGCGGATTGCAAATCCGTGTACACCGGTTCGATTCCGGTACTCGCCTCCATTTGTTTTCAGGCGCTTGGGTTGGAAGTGAGGCTACGCGCGATGGCTGGTTTACAGTAGCGTTTACAGTTTCGTTCACTTTCCGTCCCTTCTCGCGTGAGCCAACTTCACCAGCACCGCATCCGTTTCGTCCGGCGAGACGCGGGCGTAATGCTCAATGACATTCGCAGCGTGTCTTAGAGACCAGCCCATGTGATTTGCAATTTCGGAAAGGCTTAGGCCCGCTTGGAGCAACCGTGTCGCGGCTGTTCCACGGCAGTCCTGCAGACGTAATTTGCGGCTTAAGCCGGCCTTGTCCCTCCACTGGCGCAGTCCCTCAGATGCGCGATGTTCGGTGAGTTGTTTGCCCGTCGCATTGGTAAGGATCAAAACGCGATCGCGGGGTGTCGCGTCGATCACTTTTGCGAGTTCAGGAGTAATCGGGATATGAGCCACTCGCCCACGCTTTTGTGTGCGAACCCTGAGTCGCCGACCCGCCGGGGTGTGTTCAACTGCTCCCCTGGTGAGCTTAATGAGGTCACCAGGGCGCAAACCGGTTTCGCAGGCAACGCATAGAATGCGGCGCACCCAATCCGGAGCCAAGGTTTCGATTGCCTGCCTATCCGAAGACGTCCAAACGATGCCGGAGCGGTCCACCGCATATAGCTTGGGGAGCCTGTGGCAGTGGTGCTCTTTTAGTTTGCCCTCCTCCACGGCCCAGTTGAGGAAACGAACGGCATGGGTGCCAGCCATATCATGCTGTTTGGGCGAGTGTTTCCATTTTGCACGCCATGCATTCACTTCCGCGCGCGATCCTCGTTCCGCGAAAATCACCGCGGGGGCGTCGAAAAAATGGTCAGCAAATCGCAGCATCCACTTTCGCAGGTCGGCTATTGATCGCTTGGCCTTGGGCATCGCGGCACTGTCCAAAAACTCGTCGACTAGACTTGGGACCATCTGCAAGGTCGTTTTCGTTCGCTCAATGCTCTCTGCGTACGCAAGAAAAAAATCCGGATCAGATGGAATTCGCTTCTCATCAACCCAAAACTTCTTCGCACCGCGTCCACGCCCGGCGTAAAAGTGAAAACGGCTCTTGCCATTTGAAAGCTTGCGGCGGACGCGATGCACACCTTTAGGAAGCTGCATTCCGTTGATCCTTCCACTTCTGTAGTTGGCTATCGGCCTGACTGTGCTTAGTGCTTTGGCCCCACTTGATTTCTGTGCCATCAGCAAGCTTAATCGAGCCTTCATCAATACCTTCTGATTTTAGGCCCTTGGCAATCGCTATTACGTCTTTTGGGGAGGGAATACTAGGACGTGGCATTTCCACCCCAGATGATCACTTTGTGAAAGTACATTTTTCCCTCCTCGTCCTTTCGTTTTGTGCCACCCCAAAGCTCGGGCGATGAACTACACCTAATTGATGCCGCTGAACGGCGCGGCATTCGCCCTATTGGGAAATGGATACTGCGGGCGGCATTAATCATTTTTACTGCCCTGCTTAGTGAAAGCCCTAATGGTTGTTATTGAAGTACTAGGGTTTGAAAGACGTCCCGCTAAGCCTTTTGCGATCAAATCGATCTCTGTGAAAGTCAGGCTGCGGGTTGTTTGAATGCCGGTCGTCGTTCTTTGAGCCGTTTTTAGCGAAGGACCCGATGAATACGATGGTGTCGGCCCAGAGGGTCCGATGTCGTGCTTCTCGTTAGACGGCAACGTGAAATCAGAGAAGCCGAACCGTCGGCCTCCAATACACATGGTGGCGATGCGGCTCGTTTCGTTTACTGTAAGCTCGAAGTTGACGATATTGGATCCGGCGCCGCGCACTCCCGCCGAATTATGGTCGTCGGCCATGAGGCCAATGAAACGCGATACACACTCATCCAAAGTATCGACCCGATCTGTGGAAAGTCTTTCTTCAAGCTCCGCGCGCCGTTCTTTGGTAGAAAGAATCAGCGCACGAAAGGTTTCAAATGATCGTAAAGCCTGACTGGGGCTTGCGCCGGTCAGCATCGCGATAATGAGTCGCGAAGCGTCTTGAGCTTGCATGTCAGGCGCATTCACGCCTCTAGGTCCCGACGTCAGCCAGCCGGCTTCACGCAACGTCCGAGCAACCAATCTGGTCGTCCCTCGCTCGACGCCCAGCGCGTCGGCCACAAGATTGATGAAAGGTCCACTTTTCATGAGTCCACCCATATCCCGCTACTTAATGTGCGCTACACACTAAGCGTCGTCAAGGCTTATTGCGCAATACGCAAAAAGTGTGCGTTTAGGATCAGCTTATCGGTAAGCTGGAGTGCATCAGCTCGATGTGAGACGAAAAATCCCTCAAACCTTTCTTACATTTTTCCTGAAACCTTTCCGGCCTTTCACACGTGGCTTCTCCCGAGATCGGGCGATGTGCGCCGGATCGGTTCCAGAAAAAGGGTGAGGCACACCATGAGATATCTCTCTACCGCAACTGCAATCTTCGCGCTCTCCGCGGCATCGGCGGCCGCCGATGGACATGCGACGGCGACTTCTGGGTACGTTTTGGCCGATGGCGGCA
>CAZTKF010000179.1:0-2548 GCA_964614205.1 uncultured Loktanella sp.
GATTGCTCGATCACGCAGTTGCCTTCGCACAGGCGGTCCTGCGGGCAAATGCGGCCGCAGATTTCAGGGAAAGTGTTCGTGGCCTGAGAAATCTCATAGGCTTCTTCCAGACGGCCTTCGGCGGTCAGGCGCAGCCAATCGGGGATGTTATTGTGCAAGGGGCAATGGGTTTGGCAGTAGGGCACACCACACTGACTGCACCGGCTGGCTTGCTCGGCAGCCTTGTCGCGTGCGTACTCAGCGTAAATCTCGCCAAAGTCTTCCTTGCGCAAATTCGGCGGACGTTTCTCGGGCATTTCCCGATCAATGTTCGTGAACTTCAACATTTTCTGGCCAGCCATGCGCCACCCTCCCGTATTCCAGAGCGAAATGCCTTTTATGATGGTCTGTGCCAAATGAAAAGGCAGTATTGCTGACCTATATGTAAGAAAAATTGCCGCAAGGCAATAAAGGATGCCTGCCCTCGGGGGAAATTAGGTCCGGTTTGCGACCTATATACCCTCTTTCCTCGAGATTCAGGCAGGTTAGGTTGTGGCTGACGAATCAAAGACCGGATCAATGACGACATTTCATCTGCTTCTCATCGCACTGATTCAGGGAATCACCGAATTCCTGCCAGTGTCGTCTTCCGGACATCTGATCCTTCTGCCGTCCCTGTCTGGACTGGACGATCAGGGGCAGGTTATCGACGTGGCCGCCCATGTCGGCACGCTTGCCGCGGTCATTCTCTATTTCTGGCCTGACGTGAGGTTGGCACTTGGCGGGTTGCTGCGTCTTTTGCGTGGCAAAATCGACACCCAGGGCGCCTTTCTTGCACTTTGCCTGATCATTGCGACAGTCCCGGTCATCGTCATCGGCCTGATCCTGAAATTGACAGGGCTCTCGGACGCGATGCGCGGGATTGCAGTCATCGGCTGGGCCATGATCATCTTTGGCGTCGTATTATATTGGGCCGACCAGACGGGCCCGACTGAAAAAACCGCTGCAGGCTGGACCCTGAAAGATGCCCTGAAGATGGGCCTATGGCAGGCCGTCGCCCTGATCCCCGGCACTTCGCGCTCAGGCATCACAATCACTGCTGGACGGATGCTGGGCTATACGCGCACTGATGCAGCAAGACTTGCCATGCTGATGTCGATCCCGACGATCATTGCTTCTGCAGCGCTGCTCGGCCTTGATGTGATCAGCACCGGAGACACCGGAGAAATGCGCGACATCGCTATTGTGATCGTGATGTCATTTGGCGCCGCATTGCTGGCACTGACGCTGATGATGCGCCTGCTGCGGTCCGTCAGCTTCACACCCTATGTGATCTACCGGATCGGGTTGGGCGTTATCCTCCTGTGGATAGCCTACACCTAGATCTTGAGGTTTTTGGCCGATGCTTTGATCGCGTCGTATTGCCCAGAAGGGCGGAACCGCCACAGATAATCAGGCAGGACAGCTTCCATCGCCGTTGGCTGCATCCCCAAAGCATCAAAGCTGCGGGCACCCTCGGATACCACATTATCAAGTGCCAGATTGATCACCTGATCTTTGGTCACGGGGCCTTTCACCAACCCCAATGTCAATGCACGACCAAGCCCAAAGACCGACGCCATCAAACGTGCCAGCCAGAATGGCGTATTCACGATCATGCGACGGCGATGGATCACACCCAGCATCAGTTGCATCAGCTCGCGGAAACTATGCACATCGGGGCCGCCAAGCTCGTAGACGCCGCCTTCAGCTTCGCCAAGGACGCCCTTGACAGCAGCAGCAGCCACATCATCGACATAGACAGGTTGAAAACGCGTATCGGCACCGATCACAGGCAACACCGGCCCAAGGCGGGACATGCCGGCGAACCGGTTAAAGAACTGGTCCTCTGGACCAAAGATGATCGAAGGGCGCAGGATCATGGCATCCGGCATATGCTGCAAAACGCCAGCCTCACCTTCCGCTTTGGTTTTCGCGTATACACTTTCGGCTTCGGCGTCGGCACCGATGGCCGAAATATGCACCATGCGCGCCACCCCATGTGCAGCCGCAATCCGGGCAATCCGCTCAGCGCCCTCGGCCTGCACGGCAGCGAATGTGTTCTTGCCAACTTCATCAAGAACGCCAACACAATTTACAACGGCATCAGCACCCTCTGTCACGGCAGCGACGCTGGCATCATCCCGGATGTTGCAGAACACAGGCTCAACCTGACCAACGACACCATAGGGACGCACGAACATGGCTTCGTTGACATTGCGGACAGCAACGCGGACGCGCCACCCCTCTTTTGCCATACGCCGCGCAATATAGCGTCCGACGAAACCGGAACCGCCGAAGATAGTGACAAGCTGAGACATCCCTGAGCCTTTGAATAAGTAGCTGACAAGGGGTTTACCTGCCGTCCCCACCCCAGACAAGGCGCAATCCCGACGAATTGGTCAAGCAAAGGCTTTTTGTCTTCGAATCGCGTTGACAGCCCCGCAAACCGCGCGTAAATCGCAGCCTTACGTGACCTGCCCAGGTGGCGGAATTGGTAGACGCGCCAGCTTCAGGTGCTGGTGTCTGT
>CAZTKF010000180.1:0-2513 GCA_964614205.1 uncultured Loktanella sp.
GGGGTGGTTTGCCCCGTGGTGGCCGTGGTTCCTCTTGAGCGTCTTGGCACCGACGGCCAGGGCGAGCATCTGGTGTCCCAGACAGATGCCAAATACGGGCAGATCGGCCTCCAGCACACCTTTGATCATGGGAACGGCGTATTTGCCGGTCGCTGCCGGATCGCCAGGGCCGTTGGACAGGAACACCCCATCGGGGTTCAGTGCCAGCACCTCTTCGGCTGTTGCGGTGGCGGGCAAGACGGTCACGTCACAGCCCGCGCTGGCAAGGCAGCGCAGGATATTGCGTTTGGCGCCAAAGTCGATTGCGACGACCTTGTGCTTGGGATCGGTCTGCGGCTTGTAGCCTTCAGGCCATGCCCACCGCATTTCATTCCAGCTATAGGACTGCGCACAGGTCACGTCCTTGGCCAGATCAAGACCCTCAAGCCCCTGAAAACCGCGCGCCTTCTGCACCAGTGCGGCGATGTCGAAATTGCCATCGGGGTCATGGGCCAGCGCCACATGCGGCGCGCCTTGCTGCCGGATGGCGCGGGTCAGACGGCGGGTATCTACGCCACCCATGCCGATGCGGTTGCGCTTGGCCAGCCAGCTTGTCAACTCGTCGGTTGCGCGCCAGTTGGAAGACTGCGTCGGGTCCCATTTGACCACCATGCCCTCGGCGACAGGATCGGCGGTCTCGTCGTCTTCGGGGTTGACGCCGGTATTGCCGATATGAGGGAACGTAAAGGTAACCACCTGTCCTGCATAGGACGGATCGGTCATGATTTCCTGATAGCCTGTCATGGCGGTGTTAAAGCAGAGCTCTGCCACCGTTTCACCGGTCGCGCCAAAACCCATACCATAGAAGATCGTTCCATCCGCAAGGGCCAGACAAGCCGTTGGTTTCTGCGTCATCGTCGATCTCCCCAAATGCCAAATTGTGCAGGGTTTACGCAGGGCGGGGGCCGTGGTCAAGGGCGGATTGCGGCCTTGCAAACAAGGGGTGACGTTGCGGCGATGGTGCTTGTCACTTGGGCGCGGGCGCACTATGTTTGGCGTTCGTTTGACGACAAATGTACGGGACACATTTATGGACATGCGCGAACGGGTCAGTGCGGCCCTCAAGGATGCGATGCGTTCGAAAGAAGCAGATCGCCTATCAACGCTCCGGCTGATCAATGCGGCGATCAAGGACAAGGATATCGCAGCCCGCGGATCCGGCGACGACGAGGCCGGTGTAAGCAATGATGATATTCTGGCGATCTTGGGCCGGATGGTGAAACAGCGTCAGGAAAGCGCCCGTGCCTATGAAGAGGGTGGGCGGCTTGAACTGGCCGAGAAAGAACTGGCCGAGATCAAGATCATCGAGGAGTTCCTGCCCAAACAACTCACCGAGGAAGAAGCCGCCTCGGCGGTTGATGCGGCAATTGCAGAAGTCGGCGCCGAGAGCATTCGTGACATGGGGAAAGTCATGGGTGCGTTGAAAGCCAAGTACACGGGCCGCATGGACTTTGGCAAAGCTGGCCCTATGGTCAAAGACCGCTTGGGCTAGGCGCCACCTGACCTGGCCCTGTCATGCTCGCAGGGCGCGCCTGAGATCATCATAAAGGGCCAGCCGTTCTTCGGCATCCAGAAACGCGCCAATCTCGACTTCGCGATCACCGCCTCGGAGTGTCAGATAGTTTTCGACAGGCCCGCCCTTGGGGTGCAGATGCACGGTCACCCAATAGCGGTTTGCCTCCCATTCCTGCACATCGCCCTTGGGGTTGTGGCGGGTCAGATGGGCGTGGGCCTCATCGACGGTCAGTTCTTCAAGAATCTCACCACGCCGATAGCTGATGTGCAGCGCGTACCAGATCCCTGCGAGCATCAGGCCGAAGAATGGCAGAAGCCCCCAAAGAACGGCCTGTCCCAGAAGTGTCAGCAAGGGCAATGAGACCAGTGCTGCTGTGCCACCGATAAACAGGACAAAGTCCTTGCGCAAAAGCGAGCGATAGGGCCAGAGGCTCAACCGCCAGCGGGCGGCATCTTGCGGGCGTTCGGGTGTCCATTCGTAAGGCATGAAGAGGTTTTAATACGGCGGCGCGCGGCGTCAAACACTCTGGCTGCATGATGCGCCAGACCTGGGCAAAAACTCTTGCGGCATGTCCCTAGCCAGCGTCTTGGCAGCGATCACGCAGCAACAAAAGGCCCCACCGTTTGGCAGGGCCTCTGTTTTCGTTTCAGTCACGCCTGACGCTAGTGCGCGTGCCGTTTGTCCCAGTCAGACTGCTTTGGCAGTGTCTCGAACGTGTGCTCCGGTGGTGGGCTTGGCAGTGTCCATTCCAGCGTGTCGGCGTATTCGTTCCAAGGGTTGTTCTCGGTAACGACCTTGCCGCGCAGCAGGGTCCAGGCCAGAACGCCGATGAAGAATACAAACGATGCAAAGGACAGGAATGCACCCCAGCTGGACACGTAGTTCCAGAAGGCGAATGCCTCGGGATAGTCGATGTAGCGGCGTGGCATGCCCTGACGACCCAGGAAGTGCTGTGGGA
>CAZTKF010000181.1:0-2510 GCA_964614205.1 uncultured Loktanella sp.
TTGCGAGCTTCTGAGAGAGTGTAAGACGCGGCATTTGTTCATGTTATGTTCTCATTTGAAGCTGCGCAAGTCCACTTTGTCACCATGCACCAAAAACCCGGATCATGAATACCGAGTGGCAACCCTTTGTTACGATTGAGGCTCCTTGCCGTGATCCCAGCGCAGTTGTCATGTCTTTGGTGTGCTTTCTTCCCAGGCTTTTGTAAGCCATTTTGCGGGCAGTGCTTTGGATTTGTGATCTTTGTCGTAACCCAAGACTGCCTCTGCCGCCTTCGGGTGGCCGTGGAAGCACACGATGGCCGCTCCTTGAGGTCGTCGTGGTGCGAGCCATTTGTTCAAAGGATAGGGCCAACAGCAATTCCGTTTGAAGCTCACGACAAGCGGCTTCGGGTAATTGGCAAGCATATCGTATTTGTTTGCCACTCTTGATGTGTAGCTCTGCTCGGAGCCGCCGCAAAAATCTACCATCGCTTCAGGGTCATTGGCCATTTCGCGATAGAGAAATCCATGTTGTGAAGGATCAAAGCGAATGACTGATCCTTCACCAAGTGTTGGAGGGCTGGTCCGCCTCGAGAAGGGCGGTGCCATGCACACCTTGCCAGTCTGAAAGTCGAAGAGCGGGTCGATATCGCCGGTGATGACGACATCAAGATCAAGAAACAGGAGGGGGCCAAGAAGGCCCGGAATGAGATCTGGGCGGAAGACACCGATTTTTCTGAGCGCACCGTTTGTCTTGGTCGCCCGGCTGGCCGCCTCTTGCATTGCTTTCTCGAATGGCTCGTTTTCAAGTGGAATACAGCATACTTCGGGAGAGATTCCCTTGGTACTGTCGGTGACACAATACAATTTGATTGGTAGACGACTGTGTAATTTGAGGCCGGAATGCAGTCGATTCACATCATCAGCAGTGTACGCAGTCTGACCCCACTTTATGCAAATACAGTTGCGCATCACATCTGTTCCCATGTTTATCGTACCCGTGTATCATGTTGTTAGCCATTCATTTCCCTAACCCGCTACAATCATAAAGAGCAAACTAGAAGTGAAAGACGAGCGAAGTCTTAGGCGCTTTGCGCGCAGGTATCTGGTGCAGGCCCCGCGTGGCTGGTTCCTGAAGCTGACCCGCGCCAATAACGCTAAGATGCGCAGCAGGATTGCCGGCAAGAAAATTGCGATCGTGGGCAATGCGCAAAGCCTGCTTGCCAAGTCCTATGGCGCTGAAATTGATCGCAATGATCTGGTGCTGCGTTTGAACAAGGGTTTTGTCGTGAATGCTGTTGCGCAAGGCAGTCGCACTGATTTCGTCGGTTTGACGCCCGAGTTGAGCGAGGCAGAAACCATCGCGCGGTTTTCGCCGGATGTGCTTTTGATGCTGATCCCCAAAATGCGCCATTATCATTTCTGGGAGGCGCGGAATGTCGGCAGGACCCTTTTTTATCCGTTTCGCTACTGGTTCGCGGACCGGCAAATGATCGGGCGGCGGCCGTCATCAGGGTTCATGGCAATCAGCTGGCTGGTCAGATTGAACGCGGCTGATTCGATCACCCTTTATGGGTTCGACTTCGGGGCAACAGCCACCTACTATAATCCGGAAGGGTATAAGACGCCGCACAACTACGCCAAAGAAGCAGTGATTGTTCGCCGCTGGGCGGAAGAGGGTAGGATTACGATTGTGCCGTGAAAATCGTATGAAGTTTCCGGCGAAGGCCCTCGTCTGCGGTCAAGTCGGTTGTGCCGCTGCTTGTCCGGTCGACCTTCCACGAGTTTGAAATATTGCGGCAGTGAATCATCTGAAACTTCTTGGAAACGGGAATTAGCCGACGGCTGATCGGCTCTAATCCATGAATTCCCCAAGTCAGACGACCCAATCCATGCGCTGGTGCGGCGCAATACTTTGGCGCACATGGCGGTGGACTTTGGGATATCATCCAGTGGTCAACGTGGCGCACCGGCTGGCCGGTTGACGCGGCAAAGCGCCATTCCCCGTTCATGGCCACAAAACCTATCGGACCAGCTGCCTGATCAAAACAGTTTGCAGGCCCTCTCCGGAAGAAGAGTTCATCTACGTCGCAGTTCAGGACAGCACGGGCTTTGCGCAGAAATCGATCACGCATTGCATTCATCATTGCGACTTGGAGGAATTTTGTGCGCCCATGCCGCTTTGATATCCCTTTGGCCGGTCCCCATGAGAACGGAACGTTCACAACGGCGATGGTTTTAAGGCCGGTGACACGACCGAGCGTATTCAACACATCCGAAGGTCGGTATCGGGTGCTTGCATTGTCACAAAGCAAGACCGCTGTGGCACCCTGTTCTTGCACGTGAAACTCCGCCCAATCGCGTATCCACGTCAGTTCCTGATCCTTCTGGATCGAATACAGGCAGTTCTGTCCAGCAAAAAGCTCTGACATTTCTGGCTGGACCGCACATGACAGCGTCGTGTCACCCAATTGTATTTCAAGGCACTGCGGTACAGTCGTTGCAGGAAATGTCAGACGGTCAAAAAGCCG
>CAZTKF010000182.1:0-2420 GCA_964614205.1 uncultured Loktanella sp.
GGGAAAGTCCGACGCTGGGCGCATGGGGTCTTGGCTGGGAAGTCTGGTGCGACGGGATGGAAGTCAGCCAGTTCACCTATTTCCAGCAGGTCGGCGGGCATGACTGCAAGCCTGTCTCGGGCGAACTGACCTACGGGCTGGAGCGACTGGCCATGTATGTGCTGGGCGTCGATCACGTGATGGACATGCCCTTCAACGATCCCAACGCGCCGATCGCGCTCAAATACGGGGATGTGTTCAAGCAGACGGAACAGGAGTATTCGCGCTGGAATTTTGATGTAGCGGATACCGATGTGCTCTTGCAGCATTTCATCGATGCCGAGGCCGAGTGCCAGCGGATACTGGACGCGCCCGCCGAAGACCCCAAGACAGGCAGCCGGATCATCATGGCGCACCCCGCCTATGACCAATGCATCAAGGCAAGCCACGTCTTCAACCTGCTCGACGCGCGGGGCGTGATTTCTGTCACCGAACGGCAGGCCTATATCGGCCGTGTGCGGGCATTGGCCAAGGCCTGCGCCGATGCTTTCGTCCAGACCGAGGCTGGCGGGGCGGCGGCGTGATTGCAAGGATCATCATCGTGGCAATGCTCTTGATGGCAGCGATTGGTGGCGGCCTGCTCTATTACCAGCAGGTCTATGCCTATTATCACGACGTGCCCGCGGGCCCGGATGCTGTGCAATTGACCTCTGTCAGCACCGGTGAGGCCGAACCGATTGTCGTGCAGAACTTCCAAGGCATCGACGCGATCAGCAGCCCGCTGCGTTATCGGGCCTGCTTTGAAACCCCGCTCAGTCAGGCAATGCTGTCAGAGACCTTTCAGATCGTCGAGAACGCCGAACCACGGGTCGCACCCACGTGGTTTGATTGCTTTGACGCAGCCCAGATCGGCGCCGACCTGCAGACCGAAGCGATTGCCTTTATGGGCGTTGAAAACATCGCATATGGCATCGACCGGATCGTCGCCATCTACCCTGACGGGCGCGGTTATGCGTGGCACCAGATCAATGAATGTGGCGAAGTTGTCTTTGACGGCAACCGCCCGCCCGAAGACTGTCCCCCAATTCCAGAAAGCACCGAGTGATGCCTGATCTTCTGATTGAACTCTTCTCCGAGGAAATCCCCGCGCGGATGCAAACCCGCGCCGCCGAAGACCTCCGTAAGATGGTGACGGACGGTCTGGTTGAGGCCGGATTGACCTATGCGGGTGCTGCGGCGTTTTCGACACCGCGCCGCCTGACACTGTCGATCGAGGGGCTTACTGCCGAGAGCAAGGCGGTCCGCGAAGAGCGCAAAGGGCCCAAAGTGGGTGCGCCGGATCAGGCGATTGAGGGGTTCCTGCGCAGTGCAGGCGTGGCCCGCGAAGACCTTGAAGTGCGCGACGACAAGAAGGGGCAGACCTATTTCGCTGTGATCGAAAAACCGGGGCGGAAGGCGGCGGATATCATCGCCGAAGTGCTGGAACAGACAGTGCGCAATTTCCCTTGGCCCAAGTCCATGCGCTGGGGCGATGGCCCGCTGAAATGGGTGCGCCCGCTGCATTCCATCCTGTGCATCCTCAGTGACGAGGCAGGCGCGCAGGTCGTGCCGCTGGATGTGGACGGCATCACATCGGGCAACGCCACGCGCGGGCACCGTTTCCTCGCGCCTGATGCATTTTCCGTCACGAATTTCCATGATTACGAGGCGAAGTTGAAGCGCGCCAAGGTCATCTTGCGGGCAGACGAGCGCGCCGAGGCGATCTGGCATGACGCCACCCATCAGGCCTTTGCGCTGGGGCTTGAGGTGGTCGAGGACCGCAGTCTGCTGGCCGAGGTTGCGGGGCTGGTGGAATGGCCTGTGGTCCTGCTGGGCCGGATTGACGACGCCTTCCTTGGCCTGCCGCCCGAGGTGCTGCAAACCTCGATGAAAGAGCACCAGAAGTTCTTTTCCGTGCGCAACCCCAAGACAGGCCGGATCGAACGTTTCGTGACCGTCGCCAACATGGAAACCGCCGATCAAGGTGCCACCATTCTGGCGGGCAACCAGAAGGTGCTGTCAGCGCGTCTGTCGGATGCGAAATTCTTTTGGGAAAACGATCTGCGCACGGTCGAACGGCAGGGGATGAAGGCGTGGACCGATCAACTCGCCAACGTCACCTTCCACGCGAAACTCGGCTCACAGGCCGAGCGGATTGAGCGCATCGCGGCCCTTGCCCGCGAAATCGCACCCCATGTGGGCGCTAAGCCCGATCTGGCGGAAGAGGCGGCCCGCATCGCCAAGGCCGATCTGGCGTCCGAGATGGTCTATGAATTCCCCGAATTGCAGGGGTTGATGGGGCGGTATTATGCCAAGGCCGCAGGGCACGACGATGGCGTGCCAGAGGCCTGTCTGGAACACTGGCAACCGCTGGGGCCATCCGATGATGTGCCAACCGCGCC
>CAZTKF010000183.1:0-2368 GCA_964614205.1 uncultured Loktanella sp.
TCACACGCTCGCCCATCACGTTGATCACCGGAGAGGTCGGGGCGGGAAAAACCACTCTTTTGCATCAGTTGCTCAATTCGCTTGGGGAAGACCTTCTGGTTGGTTTGATATCGAATGCGCATGGTACTCGGGATGAATTGCTGCGTTGGGTCCTGCAATCGTTGAATCAGCCCGTGCCGCCGAACGCGGACTACGTAGCGCTATTCGGGCAGTTCGAAGAATTTCTGATCGCGACCTACGCAAAGGGCCGACGTGTTGTACTGATCTTTGACGAGGCTCAAAACCTCAGCAGGGAGTCTCTGGAAGAATTGCGGATGTTCACTAACATCAATGCCAACAAGGATGAGCTATTGCAGTTGGTCTTGGTTGGGCAGCCCGAGTTGCGAGATCATGTGCGTCACCCCAACCTGACACAGTTCGCGCAACGTGTGGCCTCGAGCTTTCATTTGCCAGCATTGGATCGCGACGAGGTTGCAGATTATATTCGCCACCGCCTCAGGGTGGCGGGCGCAAAAGACGAGATATTCACGCCCCGAGCCTGCAGCAAGATACATGCGGTGACGCGCGGTGTTCCAAGATTGATCAACCAAATCTGTGATTTTTCCTTGCTCTATGCATACACCGAGGAAAAGCACAGCGTAACAGAAGCCACAGTCAAGCAAGTGCTTGGAGACGGCGTATTTTTTGGCGGCGGAGTAACTTCGGAATAGCCAGAGTCGATCGTTCTGTATGTCGGCAGGCGAGGTACCTAACATCTCGGCAGTAAGCGGCAGGCGAAGCTGGCTAAGAGGTGTGGCAAGCCTGCCTGGTTATGCGAGACTCATGTAGCAAGGGCCTCAAAGTCCCGGCACAAACCGCGGTAATATCGCTGTTGTTTCCTTGAACATCTCCTGCAGCCGTGCTTCGGCTTCAGCCTCTGTTTCTTCGGGAAGGATTGGCGTGGTCAGCCGTACCAATGCGCCATCGGTGCGGCCAATGGTGATGCTGTCCCAAAGCAAATACATCTTTGCGGCAAAGTCCCAGGCCGTGTGCCGGCCATGCTGTTCGAACCAATAATAGACAAGCATCCGGGTTTGCTCTTTTTGGATGATCGCCCTGTTCAGATTGTAGGGCTCGGCAAAGCCCATTTGCGGGGCGATATCGACACGATCCAGCCTGGCAATTTCCCAGCCGGCGCCCGGAAGGCATATCTCGGGCGAATGGGTGCCGCCGTTCGTCTGGTCGTAGTACCACGCGATAAACAACTGCACCGGAACCTCTTTGGCAGCGGTGGCAAATTGTACCGACAGATAGTCGTCTGCCCCAAGCTCTGCTTCAATGTCCGGCGTCAGTGCTTCGGGTATGCCGCCGATCCATGCGCCGAGGCTTGAAGGGAATAGTACAAAGGGTTCGCGGTCGACACGCGTCGTTCCGGTTTGGGCGCGCGCTTCCCAAAAAGTAGCACCAAGACCCAAAAGAACCGCGGAAAAGATCAGTGCACGGGACGGTGCAATATATCGCACACGGGCCGCTTGTTGCAGCCAGCCGGATGTGTCGAGGTCGAGCGCATCAACAAGACCCATCCGCGAACCCGAGAAGCGCAGCATGGCCCACGCGAGAATAAACAGAAGCACAACGCAGATGATGAAGATGATCCAGCCTTCAAAGAAGTGCGTGAAGCCTTGCAGATACTCCAGCCCGACATAGTTCACCAACCAGCCGGCAAAAGCGATTCTGACAGAGTTCATCGCGATGGTAATTGGAACTGCGGCCAGCAGCAGGACAGCTTTGTGCCAGATCGTGCCTTTGAACAACACTGCAAAGATGTAGGAAAACGACATGATCGGGAACAGGTAGCGCAGTCCGGAACAGGCTTCGGCGACGTGTAGCTTATAGACGCCCAGATCAATGATGTTGCCTTCAAGAAAGACCGGAACACTGATCAGTTGCAGTAGCCAGACCCCTAGCTCGGACGAAAAGATCTGCAGCGAAGTCGAGACTTTGTAGTAAATCACCCCTGGCAGTGGCAGCATGTAGACCAGATGCACGACGGGTGGCCAGAAATGTCTGCCCTGCTGCCACCCCCAAGAGATCAGCAAGAGCGCCCAGATCCAGACAATGATCGCGTAGGTGACGACTTCGTCGATCTGGCTCAGCTTGCCCAATGCGCCAAAGACCACCGCAAAAAGCAGAAGCGCAATACCTGGGCCGCGATCAGTGACAGGGGCATGGCTGATCGGAACGCCCTTTAGCTGTCGCAAAAACAGCAAGAGTGACAGAACCGGGATAAGCGGTCCGTGACTGTATTCGGGTAGCTGCCAAGCGGACAGCAGCGCGTTGAAGCCCTCCTGAAAGAAGATGAGTGCGGCGATGGTTGCGACAGCCAGCC
>CAZTKF010000184.1:0-2310 GCA_964614205.1 uncultured Loktanella sp.
GGAAGCCGTACCAGTCTTGCAGATATATCATCCGTCACAGGGAGACCATTGCCCTCAAAGCGCGCGTATTTCTGACCGGCTGGTGCGGAATGAAGTGGCACATAGTGAAAGGGCGTGGTGATGCCCGCTGCGCGCATATGCGCTATGAACGCGTCACGGTCCTCACCATCTCGGAGCAACAGATAGAACATATGTCCGTTGCCATTAGTATCGGCCGGTGCAACGGGCAGCCGGACCCGACCTGCCACAGCTAAATCCGCGAACGCTTCGTTGTAGATATCAAAGAGAGCCAACCGCTGCCTCTTTATCCTTTCGGCCTGCTCTAATTGACCATAAAGAAATGCCGCAACCAACTCACCAGGAAGGAAGGAAGACCCAATGTCGACCCATGTGTATTTGTCGACTTGGCCACGCAGGAACCTTGAACGGTTGGTGCCTTTCTCTCGTATAATCTCTGCGCGTTCAACTAAATCCGGACGCATCAGCGTAAGTGCCCCACCTTCGCCAGAAATAATATTCTTGGTCTCATGAAAACTGAATGCTGCTATGTCACCTAGACTACCAGCCGGCCGCCCTTTGTAAGTTGACCCAAGAGCCTGTGCCGCATCTTCAACTAAAAGCAACTCATTATCTCGGGCGATTTCAGCGAGCGCATCCATGTCCGCTGGAAACCCGGCATAATGAACTGCAAAGATCGCTTTGGTTCTCTCCGTGACGGCCTGAGCTGTCTTGGTTGGATCAATGTTGAGCGTGAAGGGGTCGATGTCTACAAAAACAGGCACCGCTCCGCGCATTACGACCGCGTTGGCAGTTGAAACGAAGGTGAAAGAGGGCATGATCACCTCATCCCCTTGTTGCAGGTCGCAGAGGATCGCCGCCATCTCGAGTGCGGCGGTACAGGAGTGAGTAAGAAGAGCAGAACCCGCGCCCGTCATCTCAGCAATCTTGGAGTTGCAGAGCTTTGTGAAATAACCATCACCCGACAACTGGCCCCGATGAATTGCTTCATGCAAATGAGCTATCTCATTGCCAACAAGTGACGGCTTATTGAACGGCATCTTGCTAGCAGTCATCCATGCTCTCCAAATGCTCGCAAATCGAACATACCTCCTGCTTTAACGCCAAATCCAGTAAGGGCAAAGTGATGATTTCAAGTTCAACAGCGATGACGTTAAGCTATCGCCTTTCATCTCCAAACAACTGTAGCCGCCACCTCCCCAAGAGAATTCGGATACGTCTCATGGTGGGAGGTTTGGGCTCTAGATAATTCTGCGCATTTGCACCAAAGCGATCGTCCTGAAAGCCTTCAAGATAACGCTGGATATGCTTGCCCTGACGAAACTTGTCACGCACCAGAAGAAGCCGTAAACTCCATTCTTGGCAGTGGAACACTCGAAGCTCGGAGCTGTTCAACAACCGCACACCCCAAAGATTTCTTTTGGCCAGATTGTCTTCAACAGCACCCTCTACGAGGAAACGCCCGTATTTCGCCTTTGTGGCGTCATCAAATACCTGAAGTTCCTTCCAGACTTGAGGGCGTATAATCATGAAGCAATTGCTGATCCGTTGCGTCATCCGGTATCTATCATCGATAGTTGGCCGATCGGCACGGAATGGCAAAGCCCCGCCAGTCAAAAAAAAGGCACCGCTCGCATGCAACAACTCCATCGCTCTATCCTGCCAACGCAAGCCTTCTTGACGGTATGGGAGAGTATCAAGCCGGATCACACAAGCGAAGTCGGAAGTTACAGCATCAAATTGCGTGGCCAATAGTCTGGCCTCATCCTCAGTTGTCTCTCGCGCCGTTGTCACACCCAGATGTCGCAGTTTGATATCATGTCTTTCACAGATCTCGTGGACTTGCGATATCACCGCCTCATCACTACCAACATGAACGACCATCTCCTCTATGGGGTGATCAAAGAAATTAATCCAGTCTTCGAGGATGATACAGTGATGTGCCTGGAGAACGAACGTCAGTAGGGCAACGGAGTGTTCACAGGTGCGCCTCCCGATTGCATTACTTCCATCTAGCCCCAATTTCGACTGCTCCAATTTGCACAGATACAAAACATATCTTAGTTAAACTCCTCCCTAGTAGGGACTCAAGCATGATCAAGGCTTATCATACACGCATAATTCCTGTTGTTTCCCAAAACAACGCATGGTTTCCTTAGCAATGACGAACTAAGAAAAGTTGGTCCAAATATATCCTTTAACCCAAGGCGCTTGATGTAATGATACACCAAACCAAGCTGACAGGTGTCATCGAAATCACACCGCGTCAGTTCGCGGACAGCCGTGGCCATT
>CAZTKF010000185.1:0-2268 GCA_964614205.1 uncultured Loktanella sp.
ATGTCTCGCTGACCGGATTTACCGCCGGATTCACCGCATCGACGGCGATCGGGACCGAGTGATCGCACCCGGTCCTGTCCGGGACAAGATCGCAGTTTCGTCATTAATTTTTCCAAATTGCCTGCTAGAGTTCGCCTGACACAACACTAGAGGCCAAAATGGCTGAGTTTCTGAACGAACTGGGATACACCATGCTGGGGTTCTTCCTCAGCTGGCAATCCCGCATGGCCCTGATGTATCTAACTGCCACGCTCGTTTTGGTTTTCGGTTTGTGGCTCTATCGCGGGCGGCCCAAGACATTTCTTAGCTGGGTCTTTCCGGCAAGCGTGTACCTGCATAAGTCCAATCTAGTTGACATCAAGATTTTCCTTTTCAACACGGTCATCGGTGTGTTGGGTTTTTTTGCCGCTGTAGGTTTTACGACGGCGATGTCGCATAGCACCATGACCACCCTGGCAGGCTGGTTTGGCACCCCCGACCTGCCCAAAGACATCACCTTCTGGCGCAGTGCACTGGCGACCGTGATCATGATCCTCACGCTCGATTTCTGCAAATACTGGGCGCATTATATTCATCACGAAAACCGCATGCTGTGGCCGTTTCATGCAGTGCATCATTCCGCCGAGGTCCTGACACCGCTGACGGCGTATCGGAACCATCCGGTATTTCTGCTCATACGGGACATCATCTTCAGCATCGTTGTCGGGGTGGTGCAAGGTGTAATGCTCTTCGCGCTGATCGGTGAAATCAGCCTGATCACGATCGGTTCTGCGAATGTGGGCTACGTTGCTTTCAACATCCTCGGGTCCAATCTGCGCCACAGTCACATCTGGCTCAGTTACGGGCCGCTGTGGGAACATATTTTTATCTCTCCGGCCCAGCACCAGATACACCACTCCAGCGCCGTGCGTCATCACAACAAGAACTATGGCGAGGTCTTTGCTTTCTGGGATTGGATGTTTGGCACGCTCTATATCCCGAAGGAGCATGAGATTCTTGAGTTCGGCATTGCTGACGGGCAAGGCGAGCTCATAGAGCAACCACACCCTACGCTTCTTGCGGCCCTGTTTCTGCCATTCCTTGACAGCTGGAAAAGCGGGAAAGCACGGATGTCACGTGCCGACAGAGAGCTCGAATGAACCGGGGCTTTTCGCTTTGGCTCGATGTGTTGCGTGTTCTCGCGACTATCGTGGTCGTACTGTCACATTGGGCTTATCCGCGTTTCACAAACGGTGATTTTCAACTGATCCGCGATTGGAACCTGGGAAGCGATGCGGTGATTGTGTTCTTTGTCATATCGGGGCTGGTCATTGCCTATGCCGCGGGGCGCGACAAGGATGGCAGCACATTCGCGTTCAACCGCCTGACACGGTTGTGGTCGGTGTTGCTGCCTGCGCTTGTTCTGACCTATGCCTTCGACAGCCTCGGTGTGGGCATTGATCCCGGCGCCTACCCGGCCACGTTCTACCACCCCCACCCATTTGACGAGCACATGCTGCGCGGGATGACCTTCAGCAATGAATTCATGCTTTTTGACCGTCTCCGTCTGGGAACCAACGGGCCGCTCTGGTCACTCAGCTACGAAGCTGCATATTATGCACTGTTTGGCGCTGCCATTTTCTTGCGCGGGGTGCGGCTTGTGATCGTGTTGGCGGCACTGGTTGCTCTTGTCGGTATCCCTATCCTGCTTTTGATGCCTGCTTGGTTGCTGGGTGTATCTGTCTGGTATTGCGTCAGGTCAGGTAGACTTGTGCCAAAGTCGGTCACGCTGGCTTGGACGCTTGCGATAGGCGGACCGTTTCTCTACGCCCTGTTCATCGCCGCTGGTGTGCCAGCTGCTTTGCGTGCCTTCACGGCGGGCGCACTGGGTGTCACCGACGCCCGACAAGTGCTTGGTTTTTCCGACGAATTTATATGGAATGCGCTGATTGGCATACTGACCACCGCGCATCTTCTTGGCATGGCGCGATTACTGCGGTCCAGCACCGTTGATGTCCCGCAAGTCCGCTGGGCCGCAGGGGCCAGTTTTTCGGTCTATGTGACGCATTATCCAGCTTTGCACTTGCTGGATGCAATCCTGCCCGAGCCCGTGACAGGGCGCTATGTAGCCTTGCTGATCGGTGCATTAACTGTCGGTTTGGTGTTTGCTGCCTTCTTCGAGCGCAATCTCAAGGCAATTCGCAACGTGTTGCGACAAACGCTCCCACAGGCATCCTAGTGCTTGCGCAGCGCCAAGACCGCATTCAGGCCGCCAAAGGCAAATGCGTT
>CAZTKF010000186.1:0-2258 GCA_964614205.1 uncultured Loktanella sp.
TTCAATACGGTCATTTGCGTGCTCCTTTGCTAAGTCATCGCGTTTTGGTTTCGTGCCCCACATGTAGCAATGCTGCAGCGCAGAACAACTGACAGTTAGCGCTAGCGGCTATGCGATACCTGCATGGCGGGATTTGTACGCGATTAAGATATGAGCTCATTTTCTGAAGAGCGTTTCAAGAACAGGGTCGCTGCCGACGACCGTATGCACGGCCTGACGTGCACCCGCCAATGTCCAGTGGCCATAATCGACAACGAAGAGTTCATCATTGGTGGTTAGCGTCGGGCAATGGGGCGTGCACAGAGCCCGCGCGCTTGAGACATAGTTGTATGCCGAACCACCGAAAAATGTTTCAAGCTCTCTGTCGAGTAGGAAGTCAGCACCGAAATCAGCTTCTGCATAGTAATTGCGCAGGGCACTCAGATCATCACTTCTGGCAATCGCGATATCGATGGTCGGCTGGAGTCCGGGGCGGGGACCCCAGAATATGAACGGTACCTCTGGGATCCGGAAACGCTCTATCCGGTGCGCCAGCCTGTCGATGCTGGCGGCATCGGGGCGCTCGATCCCGCCGGCCCCTCTCGAGACGAGCGAACCAACGCTCTGTGAGTAGATGACGGCAATGATGTGGTCAGCGTTCTCGGCCAGCCACGTTTCCCAAAACTCGAAGAAAGGCGCGCAAAAGACTTTCTCATCGGGGGACTGGGCAAGATTGCATCCATTGCCCGTTAGCTGAACGATGTTGTGGTCGGGGAAAGTAGCGCGCAGGCCCATGTAGACATCGGCGGCATGGCTGTCGCCAAGAACGGCAATCAGGGCATCCGTGTCCCTTGGCAGGCAATCTGCAAAAACGTCGAAATAGACTTCTTTGGAGTTCTCTGTCGCATTGCAGTCGAATTCCCCTGTCGCCTCTGTCCGTTCGCTGATGGCCGTGTTCAAGGCGGCAAGCAGGTCGCGTATCTGGGGTGAATAGCGGGCCGGATAGCCGCGTTCTGCGTTAATCTGCCAACTAGCTAGCGCGAGGGCCAGCGCCGTGGCAAGGCTGCCCAAACCAAGTTTTCGCGTCGCGATAGCGAAGTTGCCATTTTGCTTCTGGCGGAATGGTCTTTCGACAATGTGATACATCATTGCGCCAGCCATGAGCGTCAGAGCGATCAGGCGCAGGATTTCTAAGGTCGTCTGTGCCTGACCGTAGAGGAAGATGTAATAGACAATCAGGGGCCAGTGTAAGAGATAGACCGAGTAGCTGATCCGGCCGATATACCGGATCGGAGCCAATGCCATCACGCGGTTCATCACAGCCGACGGACCGGCATAGATCATCAGCGCTGTTCCTGCCGCGGGGATTGCCCCATTGATACCTGGAAAGGGGGCCGTGTCCTGCAACGTTCCGGCCACATAGAAGATCAGCAAAAGACCAAAGAGTGATGCAATGTTGGCGGTGGTTGTGCTGCGCGCCTGCCAGCCGGTGACTGCAAGGATCGCCCCCGCGCCGAATGCGAAGATGCGGAAAGGCGTGAGATAGAAGGACGCTGATGCAGATTGCGACAAAAGCATTTGGCTGAGACCGAGGCTGACCGCGCTGAGCGTGACGATCGCAGACAGGAGTCCCGCCTTTGACAGCAAGCGGACCCCGATCACTAAGGCGGTGGGCCAAACGAGATAGAACTGTTCCTCAACCGCGAGCGACCAAGTGTGCAGCAGCGGTTTATAGGCAGCGGCAATATCGAAGTATCCGGTCTGCTGCCAGAACAGGACGTTGCTGACCGACAAGAGCGTTGCGAGCGCGGCTTGCGCCGTCGTCTGGTAAAGCGTCGGCGGCAGAATAAACCAGCCTGCAAGCAACGTCAGGCCAACAGTCACCAAAAGTGCGGGACCAAGCCGCCGCAGGCGTCGCAAATAGAAGTCACGGAAGGTGAACCGCTCTTCTGCCATTTCACGCAGGATATGGCCGGTAATCAGAAAACCACTGATGACAAAGAAAACATCAACTCCGACAAAGCCGCCTGGTACGTTGGACAACCTGAGATGGAAGAATAAGATCAAGATCACAGCAATGGCGCGCAGTCCATCAATGTCATCTCTGTATTGCACGCAGATTACCTTGATCAGCTTTGTCCCAAGAAGGCTAGCATCAGCAAGATTCTGTGGCAACGCCTTGCACTTAGCCCAAAAAAGAAGCCGGCCCAAAGGGCCGGCTTTCCAGAAGCATATGGTGTGGGGCCTAGATCAGCTTGCCCATGGCGACTGCGGTATCT
>CAZTKF010000187.1:0-2196 GCA_964614205.1 uncultured Loktanella sp.
GCATGGCTGATGGCCGAAGAGGTGAGGTTCAGTTTGGTGGCGGTGCGACTGACGCTGCGCTCACGCAGCAGAACGTCCAGAACAACGAGCAGGTTGAGGTCGATCCGAGAGAGGGCGGCTGAGTCCATTTGTGAATCTCATTCACTATCATTGAAGTTGTTTCATTTGATTCACTGTAATTCATGGGCAAGTCTTCTGCAACACCAAGCCGGAACTGACAACTTAAGGGAAGCGGCAAGAATGACGGAGAAGGCACTGGACTCTCTAGAGAAGACCCATCTGAGCGTGGTCGTATTTGGCACCATCGTCGGCATTGTCGGAGTGATCCACGGTGGCGCTGCTTTGCTGCAGGGAGCCCGTTTGGTCGACGCGACCATTGTGACAGCTTTCCCAAAAGATTGGCCCAACCCGACTTACTATGAGTTGGCGAAAGGCGGGCCGGTCTTCACTGTCTTCAGAGGCATGCCGTTTTTGGTGCAGGGCCTGGCCGCTTGCCTTATCTCGATCGGGCTTATCGCGTATTCCTTGCGGTTCCTCCGTCCAGACAGCACCCCATACCTGTTCATCGCCTTCAATGTGGGCGTCTTTCTTTTTGGCGCGGGCATCGGCACGCCCATCTCCATCGGGCTTCCGGTTGTCGTCTTCTGGCTGTTTGCCAAGCGGATGGCCCGCAAAAAACAGCGCAGCGCCAGACAGCTTCGGCTGCTGTCGATCTCTGTCTATTTCTGGCTCGGCGTGCACGCATTGAGCTGGGTGCTGTTCTTCCCGGTGTTCATAATCATGAGCACTCAGATGCCAATCCCGAAACCGCTCTTTGATCTCAGCTTCATGCTGATGCCGATCTCAGTCCTTGCCGCAATGATCAGCGCTTTGATCTTCGACACGACGAGACAAACCCCATCACACCTCAACGAAACGTAGGAGACTTACACTATGAGGACCAATTTCACTATTTCGCTTGCGGCCGCGCTGACGATTGGCACCGCCGCAGTGGCAGAGACGAGCCTAGACATCCGATTTGCCGGCGCGCTTGAGTTCACCGAAGACGGCACGCTCTTTGTCGGTGATAACCACAACGGTGCCATCTACGCGTTCGAGATGCCGGCAGAGGCTGGGCCAGAGCAGATCATGCCTAGTTCGATCGCCAATATCGACGCAAAGATCGCTGAACTACTGGGTGTTGGCAAAAGCGCCATCGAACTGAACGATATGGCATCGCATCCGGTGAGCCATGACCTCTACATATCGGTGACGCGACTTGGCAACTCCGTGTCTCAGCCCGCTCTGATCCACGTCACGCAGGATCAGCAGGTCAACCTTGTCGACCTCGCGTCCCTTGAATTCCAAAAACAAGACCTGATGGCATTCCCCGAAGGCGAGACCACGTTCCGGCCGCGCGGCGCGGGTCCGGGAACCGTGCCGTTGCCGCGCGATCTCGCGAAAGGTGAGATTCCCCTCCGAACTCTCGCCATCATGGACATGGAGTACTACGAGGGCGAACTCTTTGTCGCTGGCGTCGCCACCGACAACTTCCTGTCTTCCCTGCGCCGCATGCCGTATCCGTTCGACGGATCGCAAGGCATCACGAACGTTGAGATGTATCACATCACCCACGATCAATACGAAAGCCGCGCGCCGATCCGAGCTATGTCCGTGCAGGAGATCGATGGCAAACCGCAGCTTGTCGCCGCCTACACCTGCAGCCCCATCGTGCTGGTCCCCTTGGAGGACATTCAAGACGGCGCCAAGATCTCTGCCAACACAATCATGGACTACGGCAACGGTCAGCCCCTCGACATGATCTCGTTCAACATGCAGGGCCAGACCATGCTGTTTGTGACCAATGACAGCCGGTCTCCGCAGGTTATCCCGGTGGCCGGACTGCAAGGGGCGCAAGTCGTGGATCACACTGACTTTGAGCGGGGCGGCAAGCTCGATCTGCACCCCGTCATGCCCTATGGCCCGATCGGTGAAGCTGTGATGTTCGATGGCATGTCGATGCACATGACGCTGGTGGGCGAAGGGATGCTCGCCTCGATCACGCGGGATCTGTACACCGGCAGCCTGAACCTCGACACAAACCCGACGTTCTTCCCGAACCGGATCCACAACATGCGGGCGGAGTTCGACTTCCCGCAGTGGCAGCCCGATCCGACGCGGACGCAGTAATGACGCATCTTCACGGACTAACAGAAA
>CAZTKF010000188.1:0-2195 GCA_964614205.1 uncultured Loktanella sp.
GGGCAATCGGGTTGTGATGGTTTATAGGCTTGTTTTGTCGGTGTGGGGGGTGGGGGGGGTGCGCAAACCGGGGGGGGGGGGGGGTGGGTAGGGGAGGGGGCGGCGACTAGACATCGCGGAGTACAGTTTCCTTAATAGCGTGCACTTCTTGTTCCGTAGACGTAATTGCAAATGGCCCAAGTCGCGGTTCCCTTCTGTCAAGATACCACTCATCGATCTTTCCACTCTTTGACTGCCTTTTGCCTTTCTCAAAAATATCTCTGAAGCGTCGCGGAGAAATTCCATAGAAGTGTTCGATTGAGACTATTTGTGACTGATTATTATCCTGTTCAATTATGTTTCTGAATAGCACTTCAGCTTTGCTCTTCGGGTAGGGTTCAATGAATACAATCCGGCTAACACCAGCAGCTACCAAGTGTTTGGCGCAATTGTGACATGGATATGTTGTCACGTAAATCGTAGCGTTCTTGATTGATAAACCGAGACGTGCTGCGTCCGCCAATGCGTTCATTTCTGCATGCACCATCCTTCCATACTCTGTGATGCCGCCAATTAGAGATTCTAAGATCGCATTCTTGTTCTCAGGTTTCTCTAGGATTTTCGACGGCTTATCACCTTCTGGGAGAAGACCAAGGCCCCCGAGGGTATCAAGAAAATCAAAGACTATCCTATTTACTTCCCGTTTGTTTGCTTCGCCTCCGATATCAATATCACGTTGCTTTTCAGTGTCTTCGTCCCAATAGATTCCGCCTAGGGGCTTAGGAACGTCATTGCAGCCTGATGCAATCAGATCACCATCTTTGTTAAAGATGGCGGCACCAACCTGTCTTGAGAGATCAACGGAACGTAAAGAGTTGCCCTTGGCGACATAACTCCCGTATTCATCCCGAGTCGGGCCAATCGAATTCTTCCCAAAAAAGGCATCTACAAATCTATTACTCGTGTCTGCGAGACGTTGATCGGTTCTCCCGTCTAGGAATACGTCACCAAGGTGAAATATTTTAGAGATTCGCTGTCCTCTATCCTCCTTGTCTGACTCATCTTGGTCAGTTCTTACCAATAGCTTTGTGTGATCCTCACACTGCTCCAGAGTCCAGCCGCTTTGCTCCGCCATAAGGCGGGAATTCAGTGCGTCTATTCTCTTCGACAATGGCGTGACAACTGAAACTTGAACAAATCGTTTTCCAAATACTCGTGTGAGTAGCTCGACTTCTTCAGGTCTCTTTAGTTGGTTTATTATAAATGCATGATTGTCGCGTGGTGTACCACGGGCCTTCTTGATAATTTCGGGATCAGTTTCATGAATGAGGGCCCCGCGCAGATTGCGAATTTTCTGGATTGCGTCTCCTGCTAGAACAGCATTGCTTTTGTAAGACATCCTTACAAGATTGCCGGCCTTGATCTTGTTCTCAAGTTCTGATGCGCCGTCAGATGGTGCTGTTTCACCCCTTGCTTTCAGAAGCTCAGCCATCGACTCACTGATTGAAATGTGTGATGCAGAATATCCAACTCGTGCCAGCGATGTTTCGAGAGCCTTGCCAGCTTCCTTGATTGGGCAACCGATGGGACCCACTAGGCCAAATACTAACTCTAGACGTCCTACCATACCTCGCCTCTATATGTTGTTGACGACACAAAATGACCGCATTGGTCAATATGGTCAACTCTGTTGTTGTGCTGAGAGTCAGAGTGATTCATTGTCAAGAATCATGGGAGGTCGAAAATGGATGGAAATAAGGAAATGCAATCAACCACTAGCAATCGATATGAAAAGCAAAGTCGCGATCTGGAAGAAGAGCGTCAGGAAATTCAAAGGCTTATCGATGAGCAGTCCAAATCATCTCAGGAATTTCTTGCAGGTAAATTTACCTTTAACTGAGTGAAGCTTCACAATAAATCACCATAGCCCGCCTAGAGCGGGCTTTTTTTGCCAGAGTTCGGATGTACTTAACCCTCTCTCACCAGATGAGTCCTCAGATTGGCAAAACTCAATTTAGAACCAAACACTGTTAGGATCGGGCTTGCCCCGCCAATTGTTGGGGCACCGTGTGACATGGCGGGGCAGGCCCCGCCCCACGACTTCCACCCAAACACCTGTACATACAACTTGTGTACGCCTTGTGCACACCGCAAAACCCCTACGAAAAAGGGCCACCCCGGCGAACGGGATGGCCCTTTCCTGAATTTCGGAGGTG
>CAZTKF010000189.1:0-2192 GCA_964614205.1 uncultured Loktanella sp.
TTCAGTCCTGCGATCCTGTCTTGTTCGAGGCGTTTTTGCCCTACGAAACTGGCTCACCATGAACGACAAAGACCTCACTAAGATTCTTTCGAATACGATGCGGCAAGTCATGGCTCTGACCAGGGCCGGGACGCCCGATGGCGATGGCCGTAACGGGATCGACGCCGCTTGGAAGGTTTAGCAACCGCCGACACTCCGCCACCACGAAGCCCTGCATTTGATGCAACTGAAGCCCCCGATTCAGCGCCTCAACGGTCAAATGGGTAACCGCCTGTCCAGTATCGTAGAATGCATAATCATTCTTCAGGCCATCCCGAACGCGTTCGCGGCGAGCGACACTAAAAACCAAAGCAGAGGCATCCTTTGCCCAAGTCTGATTGCTCTCGGTCAGGACGCGCAGAAAGCTTTCAAAAGCCGCCTCATCTTGGCGCAGAGCAACGTGAAATCGCCATGGTTGTTCGTTATATGCGGACGGGGCCCAAGCGGCCGCCTCCATGATTGCAGTGATGTCACGCATTTCCAGAATGGTCTGATCAAAGGCCTTTGGGCTGAAGCGTTCGCGTAAGTCGATCATCGGTTACCCCCTGATTTCGGCTCTTAGAACCTAACCAACCGGGAAGACTTGTCTGGACTACTCATGCCTTATTGTGGTCTGAAATAGAGACCATGCAAAAAGCCCCACTCAACCTGCTCCGTGCTTATGCAGCGATCTATGAAACCGGTGGTGTGCGCGCCGCATCACGGGTGCTTGGCGTTGCACACTCCGCAGTCAGCCGGTCACTGAGTGAGTTGGAGGGATTCCTTGAAGTTGACCTTGTCGAGCGCGTCGATGGGCGGCGCGTCCTGACCTTCACCGACGAAGGCGAAAAGGTTGGGAGGGCCGCGCTGAAGGCCATCAAGGATCTGGACCGGACCCTCGACAGTGTCAGGCGGATCAAAGGCCGATCGTCCGTTGTTCTTGAAACAACACCCAGCTTTGCCACGCGGTGGCTGTTTCCCCGACTGGGCGACTTCGAGGAAAAACTGCCTTGGATCGAACTCTCCGTAACGATTGATCAACGGGTCGCACGGGCAGGACAGTTGCATTCCGACCTCGCCGTACGGTTGGGCAATGGTCCATGGGACGGCTTTTCATGCGAACCGCTTGCCGATGACGCACTCATCACCGTTGTTTCACCTAGATACCAGCAGTCGATCCGTGGACGGTTTCAACTTTCAAAGTGCCAGCTACTACATGACCGTGACCCCAATTCTGGCTGGGACAGGTGGCAGGAAAGCTTTGGCGGCTTGCCGCAATCCTATGACACTGGCCCCCGCTATACGTCGGGCGACCTGGTTCTCAGGGCAGCCGAGCGCGGTATGGGCGTCGCGCTCACGCGACGTTCTCTCGCGGCGGAAAGTCTGGAAATGGGCACCTTGGTTATTGTCGAGGAAGGCAAGGCCATCCCGCTGGAGAATTCCATATGGCTGGTGACGCCAGCGCAAAGCGAGCCTCGCAAACCTGTCCGGAAGGTTATCGAATGGCTGCACGGGCAGTTTTCGCTGCCGGATATCAGCCTCACATAGCATGCCAGGTGGAATGAGTTCTTGGGGTCGAGCGTATCAAACGGCCGACATCTGAAATGGCACGGGGATAGCTGGTTACCAAAAACGGTCTACATGCCGGATATTGGTAGCAGCACCGCAAACCCTATCAGTATGCCGCCCGCGCCAACGACAAAGATACGACGTGGGACCGTGCGTTTCATCAAGGGTGCAAGCGCCAGACCGCAGACGGCCCAGATTGCAAGGCAAAGACTCGGGACACCAACTGTCAGCGCCGCGAGCGTCACTAGGGAACCTCCTTCTTGGGAGGCATATGTCGTCCCAACGGTGGCCGCCAAGACCCACGTCTTCGGATTAACGACCTGTAGTGCGAGCATTGCTGCGAACAGCTTCAGATTGCCTGCGGGCTGTCCGTGTCTGTCTTCTTCCGAGTCGGGACTTGCAGTGAACCATCCGCTCAGCGCAATCCGAACTCCAAGGTAGAGGAGCAGTCCAGCCGCCAAAAAACGGAAAACATGCACGGCCGACGGCCACTGCGCCAAAACGACATTCAGCCCAAGTTGCACGGCAAGAACCAGCGCCAGTGTCCCCGCAACGATCCCCACGATGGGTGCGATCGCGCCCCTCATACCGCCCCGCACTGCCGC
>CAZTKF010000190.1:0-2114 GCA_964614205.1 uncultured Loktanella sp.
ACGGCAGGCAAGATGCGCAAGAACCGCATCCGTGTTCTGGCTGGCGACAAGGTGCAAGTCGAAATGACACCCTATGATCTGACCAAGGGTCGGATTAACTATCGCTTCAAATAAGGCGAAACGCTTGTTTCCTGCGGGGATCGTATGACCACCCTTCCCCCAAATCCTGACTTGAAATTGATCCTCGGCTCCGGCTCTCCGCGGAGACTGGAGCTATTGGCGCAGCTTGGGCTGACCGCTGCGGCGATCCGCCCCCCTGATATTGATGAAGATGTGCGCAAAGGCGAATTGCCGCGCGACTATGTCAAACGGATTGCTGCCGAAAAGGTAGCGGCCGTACCAGCGGGCGACGATGAAGTCGTACTCTGCGCGGATACCACTGTCGCATTGGGCCGCCGGATCATGGGCAAACCTGCGGACGCGGCCGAAGCGGCACAGTTCCTGTTTGCCCTGTCGGGGCGGCGCCACAAGGTTATTACCGCCTTGGCGGTGAAACGCGGTGATAGGACCTGGACCAAGGATGTGCAAAGTACGGTCGCCTTCAAACAGCTTTCCGATGCGGAAGTGAACGCCTATCTTGCCTCGGATGACTGGCGCGGCAAGGCCGGCGGCTATGCCATTCAAGGGCCAGCAGGCGCGTTCATTCCGTGGATCAACGGATCGTATACCGGCATCGTCGGCCTGCCCTTGACCGAAGCAGCGGGTCTGCTGACCGCTGCAGGTATGGTGCTTTATGGAGAATTCGCATGAAGGGGCGCACCATCATCCTTGACCATATCGGCAAGACTGAAGCCGCCGCCTATCTGGTTGATGGCAGGCTGGACGATATCCTCATTGACCATGATGATGCGCCGCGACCCGGTGCAATTTTCCGCGCCGTCTGCGATCGCCCGATCAAGGGTCAGGGCGGAATGATGATGCGCTTGCCCGAGGGCGAAACTGCATTCCTGCGGCACGGCAAGGGGCTGCGCCCGGGTCAACCCCTATTGGTACAGGTGACAGGCATTGCCGAAGACGGCAAAGCCATCCCCGTGACCGACCGCGTCTTGTTCAAAAGTCGCTATGCGATCGTGACACCCGGCAAACCGGGGCTCAATATCTCGCGCCAGATCACGGATGAGGATGTGCGCGATGATCTGCTGGCAACCGCACATGAGGTCTTTGACAGCCCCCACGGGTTGATCCTCCGGTCGTCCTGCGAAGGCGCGGACGCGGCCGAGATCGCCGAAGACATTCTGGAAATGACAGCTTTGGCCGACGCGGTGCTGGCGGATGCCGAAGGCACGACACCCGAAGCGCTGACAGAGGGAGATGGCCCCCACACGGTTGCATGGCGGGAATGGACGGGCGCGGCAGAGGTTGTGACACAAGCGGGATCTTTCGCCCGGATGGGTGTGCTGGACCAGATGGACGCTCTGGCGCAACCCAGAGTTACACTTGGCGAAGGCTTTATGTTTGTCGAAGCCACCCGCGCACTGGTTGCAGTCGATGTGAATACTGGCAATGACACATCGCCGGCGGCAGCGCTCAAGGTTAACCTAGCCGCCGCCCGCGCCCTGCCCCGCGCCCTGCGGTTGCGCGGGCTTGCGGGGCAAATCGCCATTGATTTCGTGTCGATGTCCAAGGCGCACCGCAAGCAGGTGGAACAGTCGCTGCGCGCGGCCTTTAGGGCAGACCCGATTGAAACCTCGCTCGTGGGCTGGACACCCATGGGCCTGTTCGAGATGCAACGCAAGCGCGAACGCCCGCCCTTCCCCAAGCACCTGTTGAAAGGCATCTGATGGCCTGCCCGATCTGTGAAAAGCCGACAGAGACAGCCTTTCGGCCCTTTTGTTCGAAACGCTGCGCGGACATTGATCTGGCAAAGTGGTTCACGGGCGGATATGCGATTCCCGCAGATGCCCCCGAGGACGCGGAAGAGCTGGAAGACGCGTTGCAGAAGGCAGATTTGCAGAAACCGCACTAAGAGCCGGTTTTTCAAGCAGTTCCCTCTGGACACCCCCATTCCCCGCGTCTAAAACCGCGCTACCCGACGCGGTGGTTTGCACCCCCCGTCCCGATGCCCGGGTAGCTCAGGGGTAGAGCAGTGGATTGAAAATCCTCGTGTCGGTGGT
>CAZTKF010000191.1:0-2066 GCA_964614205.1 uncultured Loktanella sp.
CTGGTGTGCAAGGCTGTGAAGGCGAACGGGCGCGCGACGGTGAAACTGAGCGACAACCCGGAGAAGGCGATGGGGCCTGAGGGGGAGATCGCAAGGTATAAGCGGGTGTTTGGGGTGGGCGCGCAGGAACGGGTGGAGGTGGTGGTTTAGAGTAAACGAAGATTTCTTAGGTGCTCCAGAAACGTTCTTATATCTTCGCACACCTCATTTGGTTGCATAACCGAGCATATATCAAACTTAGTGATTCCGAAATGATTGCATATCGAGTTTGGTAGGGTCTCGACTAGCTCCTTACCCCGCACATCCTTGATGGCTTGGACTACGAATTTGCTAGTGAAGTTTGATGGAACCACTATGCTGTGTTCGTGCATCAAGTGTTCACGCACAGCGGCTTCGGTGGTATTCGCGGCACGCGCTATCGCAGCCGGGCATAGCAGATAGTTCTCGATGTGACGACGCTGCCAGACACAAAGTTTCAATTTTTCACCCTGTGGTATCATTATCGATTTGTCGCGCAACGTATCAGCATCGACTTGATTTTGCTCTAAATCATCACGATCGCGGATGCTAACCGCCTTAATACCAGGGATTTCCACCTTCAGTTGCCGATATAGTTGGCGTCGTTCTTTCGAGCTTCCCGTCCAAGGCCAAAAAACGATTTCGCGATCAAGCTCTTCTCCAAGAGCCTTTGAAAAAGCAAATAGAAATCTCGCGTCACTATCTGCCTCAACAATTACGAGCGAATTTGATCTACGGAGTCTGTCAAGGCGAGGTGAGAAATCGCTGCCAAGTCCAGCGAACAAAGCTATTCTGCTATCATCGTTCGGTAAATACTTAGCACCGTTTTTCTTGAATCCAAGAATACTGGAGTGATCAGCCCATCGCAAAATCTCTGTACTATGAGTTGCCAAGAGTATCTGTTTTTCTTGGCTATCTGCAATGGTTCGAAGCTCATCCACCAAAAGACTCTGCATGCTTGAGTGAAGATGAGCATCTGGCTCGTCAAGCAAAACTACTTTTACTGACGGATCAAGTGACAACGCAAATACACTCAACCATTGCAAAAAACCGCTGCCTTCGGCCATAAGGTCGCGTGGTTTGAACTTTGGAAATTTCCTGATTCGAGTTTTATCCCATTCCCCCTTAACAAGTCGCGCTCGGATGTAGTTATGATACAGATCATTGAATGGCTCCATGGTAATTGAGGTTTGAAAATAGCGACCTAAAGCCGACTGAAGGATTTCCCATGGATCCTTTTCCCGAAGTATCTTTAAGTCTGAGCTCTTGATCTTTGCTCGCCCCGATTTTAGCCGAGCACGCTCGCTAGCGTTTTGCTCCTCAAGATCTAGCAAAACGTTCCTGATTATTGCCCCAACTAAGCCACTACCTATCATCGCGCGCCGCTGGGCGACGCTCATTCTCTGCTCTCGAGACGAAATTCCCGCAAATGGCGGGACATACGCTACACGAGGTAACTCTTCGTGTTCGCCGAGATTACTATCCGATGCTTTGATGAAAAGTCGGTCATTTGCAAGCGCAAGGCTGATTTCAACAAATCGATCATTCCCGTCGGAGTTCTTCCAAGTTGGCTTCACCGACAGAGAATACCCGTCTTTCCCAGGGACTTGATTAGTTAGATTCGTCCAGAGATGATTTAGCGCTGGGATCTGGACCGGAGAAAATTCATCATCGGATAGGCCGATGCCTTGGCCACCGTAACTTGGCAGTAAGGCATCGTGACCTCTTTCATTTTCGAGAACCGTCAAGCAAAAATCCCAAACAGCAAGCGACTGGAGGAGGGTCGATTTTCCAGAATTGTTGCCGCCTGCAAGGAGTGACAAACCTTTTGGCCTGAACAAAAATTCTGCCTTCTTGAATTTCTTGAAGTTGGTGAGTTCAACTCTTTCAAACAAATCGAAACCCCCTCACTAGGCCTCTGAGAAGTCTGGCATTTCTAGACCCTCCCCCGCAAGCACCTCACTCCACCTTCCCCCGCCCCGCCTTCACCGCTGCCCTTCGCCGTTTCCCCTCCAGCCGCCGCTCCACGCTTCCGCGTGTGGGCTTCG
>CAZTKF010000192.1:0-2049 GCA_964614205.1 uncultured Loktanella sp.
ACAAGGTTGTCGGCGGTCACCAGCATCAACATCGCGAAGGTGAAGAAGCTCAGGTAGGCAAAGAAGCGCGCCTTGTAGTTCTCGCCTTCCTTGAAGTTCTCGTCATGCGCCATGTAGCCAAAGCTGTAGAGGTGCACGAGGGCCGATACGGTGGTGATCACGATCAGCATGATCGCTGTCAGCCGGTCCAGCCGGATAGACCAGTCAGTGCTGAGCGTGCCGCTTTCTATAAAGCGCAGGATTTGGATTTGCTCGGTCGTGCCGTCGAATGTCAGGAAGACGACCCAGCTTAGGACCATGGCGAGGAACAGCAGGCCGGTGGCGATCCACTGCGCCGCCGTTTCACCAATGATCTTCCAGCCGAAGCCCGCGATGATCGCGCCCACCAGCGGGGCAAAAAGGATGGTGGTTTCCATGCTTTTACCCCTTCATCACGTTGACGTCTTCGACCGCGATCGTCCCGCGGTTGCGGAAGAAGCAGACAAGGATCGCAAGGCCAATCGCGGCCTCCGCAGCGGCAACGGTCAACACGAAGAGGGTAAAGACCTGCCCGACCAAATCACCAAGGAAACTGGAAAAGGCGACAAGGTTGATGTTCACCGCGAGCAGCATCAGTTCGATGCTCATCAATAAAATGATCACGTTCTTGCGGTTCAGGAATAGCCCGAAGATGCCGATGACGAAGAGCGTCGCCGCCACCGTCAGGTAATGTTCAAGTCCGATCATGTCGTCCCTCTGGGGGTGGTCCCCGTCTTCATTTCATTCCCGGGGTTGCCCGGCACGTCGGCCAACGCGCCGCCCCTATTTGTTTTTCCGCGTGAAGTAGCCAAAGGCCGCCAACACCGCAACAGCCACGGCAACCAGTATTGCAATCAGGTCACCGTCCATGTCACAGGCCCTGCCCCGGTTTCACGTCTTTCAGCTCCATCGCCGTGGCAGGATCACGCATCATCTGAGCGACCACATTCTGCCGCTTCACATCCACGCGGTGGCGCAGGGTCAGGACAATCGCACCCACCATCGCAACCAGCAGGATCAGACCTGCAAGCTGGAAGATCAGGAAATACTGGTCATAAAGGATCAGCCCCAGCGCTTCGGTGTTGAACCGCGTCGGATCCGTTACCTGCGTGCGCAATCCTTCGGCCGCTGCATTGCTTTCCCAGCTGCCAAACACCATCACGAATTGCATCAGGATGACCACGCCGATCAGCAGCGCCAATGGCATGTATTTGGCCATTTCCGCCTTCAGTTCGGCAAAATCGACATCCAGCATCATCACCACGAACAGGAACAGCACCGCGACCGCGCCCACGTAGACAATGATCAGCAGCATCGCGACAAACTCAGCGCCAAGAAGCACGAAAAGCCCTGCCGAGGACAGGAACGCCAGGATCAGCCAGAGAACCGAATGCACCGGGTTGCGGCTGATGACGGTGAACAAGCCGCCCGTAATCACGCTAATGGCAAAAAGGTAAAAGGCAAAAACCGTCATGCGTCACCCGTGTTTTCGTCAAAGACCTGACCGGCCAGATCAAGCGCCCGCGTCATCGCGGGTAGCCCGGCAAAGACGCTGGTCTGGGCAATGGTTTCCTTGATGTGCTGCTCGGTCGCGCCCGCCTCAAGTGCGTGCCGCACCGTCTGGCGAAAGACAGTATCCACCTGCGCGCCCTGCGTGGTCATGCCCGCGATGGTCAGCAAAAGCCGGGTTTTGGCATCCAGCCCGCCCTTGTTGACGGCATTGCCGAACATCATTTCCATCATGTCCTTGGGCATCGTGCCCATCATCGCCTCGAATACTTTAGGCGAAAAGGCATCGACCGCCGGGAACGCTTTGGTCAGTTCCTGGGCCTGCTTGAACAGCGCTTCGAAGGGGTTGGAATCGTTCATCGGTAAGGCGCATCCATCTCAAGGTTGCGCGCGATTTCAGCTTCCCAACGCTCACCGTTTTCCAGGAGCTTTTCCTTGTCGTAGTAAAGCTCTTCCCGCGTTTCGGTCGAGAACTCGAAATTCGGCCCCTCGACAATCGCGTCGACCGGACAGGCTTCCTGA
>CAZTKF010000193.1:0-1994 GCA_964614205.1 uncultured Loktanella sp.
AACTCTCGACCTCACCCTTACCAAGGGTGTGCTCTGCCACTGAGCTACCACAGCATCCGATGATGCGGGGGATTAGACGCAATCGCCCTTTGGTGCAAGCCCTCTCTGGACGGTTTTTGCGCGTATTGCTATGACCGCGCACATGAGCGACAAAGATGCCAAGCACAAAACCGACAAGACTGCCAAAACCCGCGAAGACCGGTTGAAGGCGGCATTGAAGGCCAATATGGCCAAACGCAAGGCGCAGGCGCGCGCGCGGGCAGCAGGCCCAACGAAAGAAAAGAAAGAGTAGGCAGCCATGGATTCAATTGTGGTCACGGGTGGTACCCCTTTGAATGGCAAGATCGCAATTGCGGGGGCCAAGAATGCCGCGCTGACGCTGATGCCCGCGACGCTTTTGTCCGAAGAGCCACTGACGCTGACGAATGCACCCCGCCTGTCCGACATCAAGACCATGACGGCGCTTCTGCAATCTCTCGGGGTCGAAGTGACCTCGATGCAGGATGGTAAGGTGCAGGTCCTGTCCAGCCACGCGATGACATCGACCACGGCCGACTACGAGATTGTGCGCAAGATGCGTGCGTCCAACCTTGTCTTGGGCCCCCTGCTTGCCCGCCATCATCAGGCCGTCGTGTCCCTGCCCGGCGGCTGCGCCATCGGCGCCCGCCCGATGGATATCCACGTGACCGCCCTGGAGGCGATGGGCGCCGAGATCGAATTGAAGGACGGCTATCTGCACGCCAAGGCCAAGGGCGGGCTCAAGGGCGCGAAGGTGCCGCTGCGCTTTGCCTCTGTCGGTGCGACCGAGAATGTGCTGATGGCCGCGACCTTGGCCAAAGGCACGACCGTGATCGAAAATGCCGCGCGCGAGCCCGAGATTGTTGACCTTGCCCATTGTCTGCGCCGCATGGGCGCGCAGATCGGCGGCGAAGGCACTAGCACGATTACAATCGAGGGCGTTGACCGTCTGGGGGCCGCGACACACCCTGTCGTCACGGATCGCATTGAATTGGGGACCTATATGCTTGCCCCCGTTTTCGCCGGGGGCGAGGTCGAGTGTCTGGGGGGCCGCCTCGATCTTGTCGGGTCTTTTGCCGAGAAACTGGACGCTGCGGGCGTGGAGATAACGGAAACGGCCGACGGCCTGAAGGTCAAGCGCCGCAGTGAACGTGCCAAAGCGGTTGACGTCACGACCGAGGTGTTCCCCGGTTTTCCGACCGATCTACAGGCGCAGATGATGGCAATGCTCTGCACCGCGGCGGGGACATCGGTTCTGGAAGAGAAGATTTTCGAGAACCGCTTTATGCATGCCCCCGAACTGATCCGCATGGGCGCGGACATCGACGTGCATGGTGGCGTCGCCACTGTGCGTGGTGTCGATCGCCTGAAAGGTGCGCCCGTAATGGCGACCGATCTTCGGGCCTCGGTCTCGTTGATCCTTGCGGGCCTTGCCGCAGAAGGCGAAACCACGGTTAGCCGGATTTATCACCTTGACCGTGGCTATGAGCATATCGAAGAAAAGCTCAGCGGCGTCGGCGCAAAGATCGAGCGGGTTTCAGCATGACACAAGATGCCACATTTGAGGATGGACGTGACGCACCGTTGCGCCTGAAAGCGCTCGACACCGAGGATTTGTCGGTGATGGCGGCACTGGTTCAGGATGCCGTCTTTCCCGCCTCGGAAATGCGGTGGGACCGCAAGACGCGACGCTTTGCCATTCTTCTCAACCGTTTCCGCTGGGAAGACGCCCCGAAAGCCGCAGCGCGCAAACGCAGTTATGAACGTGTGCAGGCGGTTCTGGCCGTCGAAGACGTGATGAAAGTACAGAGTCAGGGTGTCGACAAATCTGATCCCGATATGGTGTATTCGCTGCTGGCGATGGCGTTTACTGCCGGTGAAGACGGTACGGGGCGACTGGAATTGACCCTTGCAGGCGACGGCGCAATTGCGCTGGAGGTCGAGGCACTCGAGGTCATTTTGCAGGATGTGACCCG
>CAZTKF010000194.1:0-1983 GCA_964614205.1 uncultured Loktanella sp.
CGTATGGGTCCGGATCGCGGTAGCGTGTACGCCGCGTGGCCCGGTGAAGCCTGCAAAACTTGTGTTTTTTCCGCATCGGCGGCGGAAAAACCTGGTGTGGCGCGTTCCCCGAAGCGTGGTGAGCGGTTAGTCTTTCGCGCGACGTCTTCGTTTACGTGATTGCCGAGCCATGCCGCACCGTTTTCCTGCCGCAACGCCCCGCCAGATTGGCCTCCGCCTCCAGTCCATCGCGCGTCACTGTCGCTTCGGTCGGGCGGTCCAGATCGTCTTCGTTACCGCGGTGGGTGTTCTTTGCGTTCCCGTCGCGGCGCAGGCGCAGCAGACGTTTACCGGCGCGGTCAACGATGACTGGGATACGACGACAGGCAACTGGACGCCGGGCTCGACCTTCACCATCGGTGGCGACGCGATTTTCGGCGCAGCGGCTGACGGGCGGACGATTACGGTCGATGCCGGGGGCATTCGCGCGACGAACCTGACGTTTTCAAGCAGCACCGTCACGATTGATGGTGGGGACCTCGATGTGGACGGCGTGATCAACGGCGGCGGCACCGGGTTGATTGTCGCGTCGATCCTCGAAGGCGTCACGGTGTCCGATGCGACGCTCTCTTTTTCAGGAGGTATTGGCGGTGACCTGATCGTAAACGGCACATCGAGTGCGACAGTCACCGGCGCGGTTGGTGGGACGGTCACATCGACGTCGACGAGTGCCACGGCGCTCACATTGAACGGTGGCACCATTGATGGTGGATTGTCCGTTTCCGCAGGCACTGCTGTGATCAATGGCGCCACATCAATCGACAACGATGATACCGGCGATAACACAACGGTCAGCGGTACAGGAACGCTGACGGTGAACGCGGCGACAGATGTCGGCGCGGGGACGCTGACGGTATTCGGCGGAACCTACAGCCAGAACGCCACGGTGACCGGCAGTGTCACGACGAGCGGCGGGACAAGCACGATCTCCGCCGATATCGACGGCGATCTTCTGGTGTCCGGCGGAACGACGACGATTGCGGCTGCCGCCGAAATCACGGGAAGTGTGACTGTTACCGGTGGTACTTTGCAGCCAGGCGGCGGCGGTCAACTGACGGCTTCCAATGGAATTACAGTGAACGGCGGCACGTATGTTGCAAACGGTACCACGATCGCAAACGTGGACCTGCAGTCTGGAACGGTTCGAGTTGATAACTTCCTGGACGGTGATCTGACCATCGCTGCCGGTGCAACGGGCGATATGAATGGCGGTCTCAGAGGAAGCATCATCACATCCGGGACTCTGACATATAGGGGCCAGATAGTAGTCGGCGGGATCACTCAAAACGATGGTAGTACAACCTTCGACGGTACTTCGATCGTGCAAAGTGGATATTCCATCGCAGGCGGAGTTGGTTTTGTTGCGGATACACTCCAGTTTTCGAACGCTGGCGCGGGCGTCGACGTCACCGGCGGCACCCTCACCGTGCAAAACGGCGGCAATATTCAAGGCGATGTCGATATCGGTGTCGGGACCGCGACCGGCGGCGCATTTGTGGTCGATAGCGGCGGGACGGTGACGGGGAATGTCGATCTCGACCGCGGGTCGGCCTCCATCGCGGGCACGGTGACCGGCACGCTCGAGGTTGCTGCGGGACGCACGGCCACCGTCAGCGGCACGGTTGGTGCTGTCGACCTCGATGGATTGCTTGAACTCGCAGGCACCGTGACCGGCACGCTTACGGTCGATGGCACGCTTGATGCCGGCGATGGGGCGACGGTGGACGGGCTGGTCACGAATAACGGATTGGTCACCGTGGCCGATGGCGATGTGCTGTCCTTCGGCAGCTACGTGGCGAGCAGCGGATCGACCACGCAATTCGGGCTGTCGGAGACAACGAGTGGCCGCATCGACGCGGATACCACGGCGGATATCCAATCGGGCGCAGCGATCGTTCTGGATGTCACAGGCGGCGCCACGCTCACCGATGGTCAGACCTACAC
>CAZTKF010000195.1:0-1963 GCA_964614205.1 uncultured Loktanella sp.
TCGATGTTTTCTTTCAGTAGGCCCTCTTTCATCATCAGCCCCAGATTGGGACGGGTGCGGCGCCAAGGCGCATCCGCAGATTTGTAGATGATATGACGCAGGTCATTCAGGCGGCCCGGTGTCGCTTCGCGGCCTTCGGCCAACCATTTTTCGCGCGACTGGCCACCTTTCCATGCCTTGGTGGTAAAGCCCAAAATCTCGACCTTTACGTCGCAGCGTTCCAGCGTGCGGGCCATCACGTCAGCGCAAATCGCCGCAATCGAAATCGGGCGGCCGCGCATCGAACCGGAATTGTCCAGAAGAAGCGTTACAACGGTATCGCGGAAATCAGTGTCTTTCTCGACCTTGAACGAAAGCGGAGTGGTGGGTGAGGCAACAACGCGGGCCAGTCGGCCTGCGTCAAGAATACCCTCTTCGCGGTCAAACTCCCACGACCGGTTTTGCTGGGCCTGCAAACGGCGCTGCAATTTGTTGGCTAATCGCGAAACAGCGCCCTTGAGGGGCTCAAGCTGTTGATCAAGATACGCACGCAGGCGTTCCAGCTCGACAGGCTCGGCCAGGTCCTCGGCTGCGATTTCTTCGTCAAATTCGGTGGTGAACACGCGGTAGTCAGGGTCTGCGTCCGAAATAGGCTGCGGGGCGGGCGGTTCGAGCGGTGCTTCGCCTTCGGGCATTTCCGCCTCTTCGCCCATCTCCGCGTCAGCCTCATCGTCCGTGCTGACTTGTGCCTGACTGGCATCCTGACTGTCTTCCTGACTTTGCTCTGGCGTACCTTCGGCCTCTTCGCCTTCGCTATCGTCTTCGCCGGTGCTATCAGGCTCATCCTGATCATCACTGCCCTCTTCGGCTTCGTCTTCCTGATCATCATCAAGACTGTCGGGATCGTCGCCAAGCTGGTCGCCATACCCCATGTCGCTGATCAACTGCCGCGCGAATTTCGCAAAGGCCTGTTGGTCGTTCAGGGTTTCGGAGAGGTTTTCAAGTGTGCCACCGCAATGATCCTCGATGAAGCCGCGCCACAGTTCCATCACGTTTTCAGCGCCTTTTGGCAGATCGCGACCTGTTGCCAGATGGCGGATCAGATAACCCGCTGCGACAGCCAAGGGCGCATCCGAGGCTTGCGTGATCTGGTCATAGCCCTTGCGCATTGCCTCGGCGCCGATCTTTGCGTCGATATTTCCGGCTGTGCCGGGCATATATGTGGCACCCACCGCCTCGATCCGCGCGGTTTCCATTGCCTCGTAAAGGTCTTGCGCCATCTGGCCTTGCGGCATGTAGCGCGCCGATACCTTGGGATCATGGAATTTGTGCCGCAGGGCAAATGCATCCGCCGTGCCGCGCGCCAGCAGGACCTCTTCACGGGTCATCCGGCGCGAAACCTGCGGCAAGCGGATGGTATCGGAGGTCTGTCCTGCCGGGTCAACCGAATAGGTGACCGCCAGTTCGGGGTCATCCGCCATGACCTTGGTCGCTTCGGCCAAAGCCTTTTTGAAGGGATCGGCAGGGTTGTCGGAGGGTTTGTTCATGGTGCGGTCCTTTACTCCGCCACAAACTAGAACCGGACTGGGCCAAAGACCAGTCCCCCCGACAAGGGAAACCTATTCTTCTGCGAATTCAGGTTCTTCGAATGTGATGCCTGCCTCTGGCGCAATCTCGAACGGGTCTTGGGCAAGCTGGTGAAATGTGGTCAACTGCGCAACACCAGGCAGGATCGCGTCATTTTCATCAACAAAGGCCAGTCGCGGTCGGAAGGTCTTGCCGCCCAACTCAATCTCGCCCTCATCAAAAAGGTAGGCCAGTTCCGTGACAATGCCTTCTACATTGGCCTTGGCGACATCTTCACTCATGTTTTCTGCAAAAATCGGTAACAGGGTGTGGGCAATCAAAGTCGCGGCCGTTTCGGCCAGATCTTCGTGGCTGACCACGTAATCGTCAGGCAGGGGGGTTCCAATCTTCATTTTCA
>CAZTKF010000196.1:0-1956 GCA_964614205.1 uncultured Loktanella sp.
CAGAAGCTGGAGTTCTTCGCGATCCGGGGATCGGTCCAGCGACGATGGAACAGCAGGATGCCCCCGATCAGCGCCGCGACGCCCGCGACACCGCCGGCCACCACCGCCAGGAGCTGTTTCGCACCGTGACTGATGCCGATGGCGTCAAAGATCCAGATCGGTGTCAGCAGACCAACAAGGTGGCCAAAGAAGATCACCAGGACCCCGACATGGAACAGGACAGAGCCGATGATGAGCTGCTTGCGGCGCAGCATCTGCGATGAAGACGACTTCCAAGTGAAAGGGTCTCGCTCATATCGCGCAATAGACCCGATTACGCAGATCGCCAGCGCGATGTATGGGAAGGTTCCGAAAAGAAACTGGTTCATGACATCCTCCGTCATTCGGCCGCGTGTTGCGGTGCGGGGGTGATGGGTTGATCCATGCGCGACAGCATATCGCGCACTTGGGGGCATCCGGCATTGGGATCGGGACCGAAGCGGACCTCAGATTCCTCCCAAACCTTGTCGAGCGCCTCGAGGTCATCCGGATCCATTTCCGGCTCCTCGAGCAGTTCTGCGACAGCCGCTTTGTCGGCTTTTGCTCCGGAAAGCTGCAGCAAAGCGGCGAACACGGCTCCGTATGGGCTTTCCCGACGGCAAAGCCGTGCGTTCAAAGCCTCAAGAATGTGAGCCGCGTCCGCCAGGGTTTCCTGTGCCTCGACGAAGGGACGCGTGGACAGGAATTCCAGAAGCATGGGCAGATGATCAGGCAGTTCCGAGGTAACGGGGTCGAACCCAGCCTCGCGATACATCTCGACCAGCGAGACCATCGCGCCGCCCCTGTCACGGCTTTCGCCGTGAACATGCTCGAACAGGTTTAGCGACAACGTGCGCGACCGGTCGAAGAGACCGACATAGGTCTCTTGAAGGTCATAGATATCGCGTCCGCCAAGCTCCTCCACCAGCGGGCGCAGGGCCCGACGCGCAGCAGCGGTCAGCCGGGTATCAGAGGCCAAAACACCTCCGATGTCGGGCATGGCCTGCTGCAGTTCCCGCGTCGGGTAACTCAGGATCAACGAAAGGGCTTTGAAAGTGCGGTCCATCACATGGCCTCCGGCATTTTAAGGGGTTTCTTGCCTTTGCCGAATAGCGACGCCTTGGACGTGCCTGTCGAACAGCCATTGCCGTCGGTGAAGCCGCAGCCGCCTTTCAAGTCATAAGCTTCCTCGACCTGTTCACGGTGCGTTGTCGGGATCACAAAACGATCTTCGTAATCCGCGAGGGCCATGATCTTGTACATGTCCTCGATCACGCGGCCACTTAGGCCGACACGCGCCGCAATGGCTTCGTCGATCACACCATCCACGGTCTTGGATCGCATGTAGGCGCGCATAGCCATCATGCGCTCTAGCGCTGAGACCACTGGGGCTTCGTCACCCGCTGTCAACATGTTCGCCAGGTACTTCACGGGGATCCGCAGGTCTTCTACCTTGGGCATCATGCCATCCATGCCGATCTTTCCAGCTTCGGCGGCATTCTGGATTGGCGAGAGCGGTGGGATGTACCACACCATCGGCAGCGTCCGGTATTCCGGGTGCAGCGGGAAGGCGACCTTCCACTCCATAGCCATTTTCCAGATCGGGCTTTCCTGTGCGGCCTTGATCCAATCCTCCGGGATGCCATCCGCGTGTGCCGTCTCGACCACGACCGGGTCGAACGGATCGAGGAACACATCCAGTTGCGCATCATAAAGCTCTTGCTCGCTGGGTGCGTTCGCGGCTGTGTCGATCTTGTCGGCATCGTAGAGCATCACGCCCAGATACCGGATGCGGCCCACGCAGGTTTCCGAGCACACGGTCGGATTGCCGCTTTCAATCCGGGGGTAGCACAGCGTGCATTTCTCGGACTTGCCGCTCTCCCAGTTGTAATAGACCTTCTTGTAAGGACAGCCCGAGACGCACATCCGCCAGCCGCG
>CAZTKF010000197.1:0-1955 GCA_964614205.1 uncultured Loktanella sp.
TTACATCTGAGTCGGGGCGGATGCCTGCCGACTGGTGGCGTATAGACGGGGGGATGGGGGGCGTCAAGAATGACTACACAGGACTAACTTGTTTGAACGTACATGCACGTTAACAAAAAAGTTCCTGCTGCTTAGGACGAGTTGCCTTGGTAATGATTTCGAAGCGCTCCCATGCTTCGACATTCTCAAGAATATCCAATAGATGCTGAACATCACTTTCAATGTTGTTCAACCGGTGGTCTAAGTCGTCAAAGTCTTGCTCTTTGGCACGCAGGCGATCACGCAGTTCAGTGATGAACTTGATCTCAGCGGCGCGGCTTGACCTGAACTCTTCTTCCGCTGAGCCCGGTTTCGGTACATTTCGTCCAATTTTTAAGTACTCATCTACCCACTCAGCAATCGCCCTAGCGGCGTCGTCAATCGCGGCAGCCCTAGTCTCCCCATCACCAAAGCAGCCTGGCAGGTCTGGAACTCGCGCGACATACCCACCGCCGTCTTCCTCAGAAAGAGGTGAAACAACAATCAGATATTGATCAGCATCTTGCATCATTTTTCCTCCTGCTTTCGTTTCCCGCGCGCATCGATATGCGCGTCAGCGAGTCCAATCAACTGCCTAATGTAGAAAGGTTTAACAGGTCTCTTATATGGCACCGTTAATGCTCCGTGCAAGATATCACTCAGAACCTTGTGATGGGACCCGCTTGATGGCGGCTTAAGCGTCAGGCCGACTTGATTGCATAGAGTCTCAATATCTCGCATTGTCCAGCCCTTCTGCGGATTTTGGCGCATCCGCTCCAATAAACTTTGTTTCTTCGCCATGCCCACTCACTCAACTGGCCTTCACCTCATCTCATAACTGTGACCATGACTGAGCGATAGCACAACTCTAAGTTAAGTCTATTTCAGTCAAACAACAAAAAACGCCCCGCAGTTTCCTGCGAGGCGTTTCAATTTCGAACCGTAGGTCGGGGCCTGCCCCGACACCACTTATCCGCGCTCTTCGATGATCTCGACGAGGTGGGGAATAGAGTTCACCATACCGCGGACGGAAGGTGTATCTTCCAGTTCACGTGTGCGGTTCATTTTGTTCAGGCCCAGGCCAACGAGTGTTGCACGCTGTTTGGCGGGGCGGCGGATCGGGGAGCCGATCTGCTTGACGACGATTGTCTTAGCCATCTGTCAAATCTCCTTACGCGTCTGCTTCGGCAGGTGCTTCAGCCGCCGGGGCTTCGTCACGCTTGGGCAGGATATCAGCAACCTTTTTGCCACGACGCTGTGCGACGTTGCGTGGGGATTGCTCTTTCGCCAGACCATTCATGGTTGCGCGGATCATGTTGTAGGGGTTCTGCGAACCGATAGACTTGGATACAACGTCCTGCACGCCCAGCATTTCGAACACGGCACGCATTGGACCACCGGCGATGATACCGGTACCCACTGGCGCAGTGCGCATCACAACTTTCCCAGCGCCGTGACGGCCCTCGATATCGTGGTGCAGCGTACGGCCATCGCGCAGTGCCACGCGGATCATCTGGCGCTTGGCTTGCTCGGTGGCTTTGCGGATCGCCTCAGGAACTTCCTTGGCTTTACCTTTGCCAAAGCCGACCCGGCCTTTTTGGTCGCCAACAACAACAAGTGCTGCGAAGCCAAAGCGCTTACCGCCTTTAACTGTTTTGGAAACACGGTTGATTGCGACCAGACGGTCGGCAAACTCTGGTGCCTGCTCTTCACGGTTGCGGCCGCGGCCGCGGTTTTCACGTTCTGCCATTGATGGCGTCCTTTATTTTTGCCCGAAGGCGTTGTCCAATCGCGGTGGGCATAACGCCCCCGGATCATCGAGCGTGGGTTTCACCCACGCTACAGAGTGTCGGTAGGGTGGGTGAAACCCACCCCCACCATCAGATTTTCAGACCACCTTCACGGGCAGCATCGGCCAAAGCCTTGATCTTGCCGTG
>CAZTKF010000198.1:0-1946 GCA_964614205.1 uncultured Loktanella sp.
CGGGTTGTTTGTCAGTTCCTGGTTCATCTTCAATTCCTTGAATTGGGGTGCGTTGGGGAGGGAGGCAGACTTTCATCGAAAGTCTGCCCGCAAAGTCTCGATGAGACTTTGACTATTCCTCATCCTCCGCATCCAGGAGTTCCATGTTGAGGCCGAGGCCCCGGACTTCTTTCACGAGCACGTTGAACGATTCCGGCACGCCGGCCTCGAAGTTGTCCTCGCCCTTGACGATGCTTTCGTAGACTTTCGTCCGCCCTGCCACGTCATCCGACTTCACAGTCAGCATTTCCTGCAGGGTGTAAGCCGCGCCATATGCTTCCAGTGCCCAGACTTCCATTTCCCCGAAACGCTGGCCACCGAACTGGGCTTTACCACCCAGAGGCTGCTGCGTGACAAGGCTGTATGGGCCTGTGGAACGTGCGTGGATCTTGTCGTCAACCAGGTGGTGCAGTTTCAGCAGGTACTTCACGCCCACGGTCACAGGGCGGCTGAACTGCTCACCCGTGCGGCCATCGTAAAGGACAGACTGACCAGAGGTGCTGAACCCGGCACGCACAAGTGCGTCGTTCACATCCGCCTCTTTTGCACCGTCAAAGACTGGTGTCGCAATCGGCACACCGCGTGTCACGTTGCCAGCAGCTTCGATCAGTTCGTCCTCGTCCATGCCAGCGATACCTTCATCGTAGACATCATCGCCGTAAACAATCTTCATCGCATCACGCACAGGTGTCAGATCACCAGAGCGGCGGTATTCATCCAGCGCCTCGTCAATCTGCAAGCCCAGACCACGCGCGGCCCAGCCCATGTGTGTCTCGAGAATCTGTCCGACGTTCATACGTGACGGCACGCCCAGCGGGTTCAGACAAAAATCAACCGGTGTACCATCCGCAAGGAACGGCATGTCTTCCATGGGAACAACCTTGGAAATAACACCTTTGTTGCCGTGACGGCCGGCCATCTTATCGCCGGGCTGTAGCTTGCGCTTCACAGCCACGAACACTTTGACCATCTTCATCACACCCGGAGGCAGGTCATCACCGCGGCGCACTTTCTCGACTTTATCCTCGAAGCGGGCGTCCATGGCCTTCTTCTGGATTTCGTACTGTTCGTTCAGCGCTTCGACAATCTTGGCGTCATCTTCGTCTTCCATGGCCAGCTGCCACCACTGACCGCGAGTCAGATCGGCAACGCTTTCCTCGGACACGATGGTGTTGGCCTTGAAGCCCTTGGGCCCCTTGATTGCCTTTTTGCCGTTAATGATGTCCCAAAGACGCGCGTAGATGTTGCGATCAAGGATCGCCAACTCGTCGTCACGGTCGCGGGCAAGGCGTTCGACTTCCTCGCGCTCGATCTGCAGGGCACGCTCGTCCTTTTCCACACCGTGGCGGTTAAAGACGCGGACCTCGACCACGGTGCCAAAGTCACCGGGCGGCAGGCGCAAGGATGTGTCACGCACATCGGATGCTTTTTCACCAAAGATGGCGCGCAGAAGTTTTTCTTCTGGCGTCATCGGGCTTTCGCCCTTTGGTGTGATCTTGCCCACAAGGATATCTGCAGGGCCGACCTCGGCACCAATATAGACGATACCCGCTTCGTCGAGGTTGCGCAGGGCTTCCTCGCCGACGTTTGGAATATCGCGCGTGATTTCCTCTGGCCCAAGCTTTGTATCACGGGCGGCGACTTCGAATTCCTCGATGTGGATCGAGGTGAAGACGTCGTCGCGCACGATACGCTCGGAGATCAGGATCGAGTCTTCGTAGTTGTAGCCGTTCCATGGCATAAACGCGACGACCACGTTCTTACCAAGGGCCAGTTCACCGATATCGGTGGATGGACCGTCAGCAATGACCTGTCCCTTCTGGACCGTATCGCCCACTTTGACCAGTGGACGCTGGTTGATGCAGGTATTCTGGAAATTCGCCGCGTTCCAACCGGTCAGTTCCCAG
>CAZTKF010000199.1:0-1893 GCA_964614205.1 uncultured Loktanella sp.
GCCAGCTGTGTTAAATTGGGAAGGCCGCCGACATGGCGGCCTTTTTCGTTTGAGACGGGTCAGCTGTTCCTAGAATGGTGATTTGGAGTACAGAGCGACGGTTTGGCCTTGCCCTACACTGCGGCATTTACCTTTAGTCACCTGTCCCTTAGCTTCCAATCTACCAGATCACTTTATGCACCACCGATTTGTCTGCTGAATTGCTTTTAACTCGGTTTCGCTAATTTCTTGGAAGGACGTGAACTTGGCCTCAGACAATTATGCAGTTGTGATTCCCGCCCGCTACGAATCCACGCGGCTTCCGGGCAAGCCCCTTCTCAAGATTGCAGGTCGCGAAATGGTTTTGCGGACATGGGAGCGGACCATGCAGGCGGTTGCTGACCCAAGCAAGGTTTTCATCGCCACCGAGGACCAAAGAATCAAAGACGTTTGTACCGAAGCCGGGGCCCAAGTGCTTATGACAAGTTCGCAATGCCTGACAGGAACAGACAGGCTTTGCGAAGTTGCCCACCAAATGCCCGATCTGGAGTTCATTGTGAATGTGCAGGGTGACGAGCCGATCATAGACCCCGAAGATATCAGAACTGTCATCAGCCATGCCCGGGCCAGTCCGAATGTGCTTTGGAATGGCTATGCGCCTGTGCGTGATGAACGAGAATGGCGATCAAGAACCATCCCAAAGGTGGTTATCGGGCACGACAACAAGCTGCTCTACATGTCGCGTTCGCCAATCCCGGGTAACAAGCACGACACCTTCGAAAATGGTTGGAAACAGATCTGTATTTACAGCTTTCCGGTTCAGGCTTTGGCCGCATTTGGGCGCTTGGGCAAGAAAACCGACCTAGAGGAAATAGAAGATATTGAGATTCTGCGGTTCGTTGAGCTTGGATTTGACGTCAAAATGCTAGAATTGTCGGGCGGCAATCTGGCTGTCGATACACTTGATGATCTCGCCGCTGTTGAACAGCACTTGCGAGCCAACAACTCGGACGCCCGCATCAAATGATGCGATGGGTTTGCCCGCAATAAAGCGGTATGCCGCTATCTTCGGAAAAGGCACTGTCGCAGGTTAGAATGGCATCACCACGCTGCCGCGCCCTTTTGAGCACTTTTGCGTCTTCCTCAACGTGTCGGCGAGCAAGGGCGAGACTGTTGTAGGAATGGCCTGCGGTACGAAATGATAAACCGGCAAAAAAGACGCGGTCCGCACCCATGTACAGCCCGCTCATAATACCGCAGATGCCCATAGATGCGCCATAACGAGACACCAGCATTGACTGCAGTTTTGTGCGACCGCCGCTTGCAATCTGGTAGCGGTGTGATTTGCGCAAGAAGTACAGATTGTCGAATTCATAGCCGATATCTGACAGTGATTGGCGTTGCTGCTTAAACTGAACATCAGTGTTCTTGCTTGACGCGGCAACGATGACAAGGGTCTCGGTTTGGCGTCCGCGCAGAGCATCAAGCGTTGCGGTATTCGCGTCGCGCTGGCCCGACATATTTGAACGCATAAAAGTGAAATGAGGGCGTGAAACGCCGTATTGGTCCAGTGCTGCCTGCGAGCCGTTAACAGAAAAAATAGTTGCGCTCTTAAGCAGGTCGGTTGGGACAGATGGATCAGGAGCAGAGCCGATGACAAATACATCGCCTTCAACAGCCGGTAAATCTGGACGATCACCCAAAAGACGCTTGAGGCTATGTACGAATGAAATCATGGTGTTGAGCGATAGTCTAACGCGCTGCGCATCGCAAGCATCGTGGCCTGTGGTTCCAGTATTGTAAGGTCACTGATGCTGTGGTCAGTCTTGCGAAGACGACGTTGCCCAGCGCTGCTTACTCTTTATGATCGCAGCAACGACTAAGGCAGGATTGAGATGAGCGGACTACTTGCAC
>CAZTKF010000200.1:0-1865 GCA_964614205.1 uncultured Loktanella sp.
GGTTGCACACCCATGGGACGCCTTCCTGAAGCGTTCTTGGGGGACACCTCAGCTACCCGACCGTTTCCCCGCCCCGCTGCTCAACTCAAGCTGAGAGCATGTGGGATGCACTGGGGACGAAGGTGGTGGGCGTACATGGGAGGGAAGGGGGCCCGAGGCGATCCCCCGCCCACCGGGCAGACAGGAACCTCTCAGGCACACCTCAGCGAAACCGATGGGGGAGCAAGGACGGTGCTATGCAATGGTGGTACCTTATTGCCTTGCTACCCCACCACCCGTCGCAATGCGCCGCGTTCATTCATTCCGCCGTATTGAGTGCTGCGGCTGCGTTCATCAGGTCCTGAGGGAACAGGTGTGCGTACCGCATGGTGGTGGTGATGCTGCTGTGTCCCAGCCAGTCCTTCACAACAGGCAGGGAGACACCGGCCTTGACCAGACGCGAAGCGCAGGTGTGGCGGCAGATGTGGAGGACGAAGTCAGGGTCTCCGTCCATGTTCATGTAGCCCCGCATGTTCGCCCACTGCTGCCTGATCTGCATCTCCGTCAGGTCGAAGACACGGGCACCGGACAGGTGGTGGGTGATGGCGTCCCGGCAGGCCATGGTCATAGGGACAGAGCGGATGCGCCCGTTCTTGGTGCCCTTGTCGTCCTTGCCGTAGACCATGATCACTCCGGTCTTCAGGTCCACATCAGCGGGGCGCAGGTGCATAAGTTCTCCCCTCCGCATCCCGGTCTCGATCAGTACGGTGACGAAGTCGGCGACCTGATGCTGGCCGATGTGCTTCCAGTACGCCATCATCTCCCGCTGCTCGTCATGGGCGAGGAAGCGGATGCGTCCGACACGTTCCTTCCTGCGGTCAGGCAGGGGAGGCATGGTGTCCAGTCCACCCCGCTTGATGGCAAGCTTCATGACCTTGGAAAGAGCGGCCAGCTTGCGGTTCAGGGTGGCGTTGCTATTCCCCTTTGCCTCGCAGCTATTCAACCACGCATCGATCAGGTCGTGCGTGATCCGGTCGAGGGCAATGTCAGGCCCCATGAACTGGATCGCATCGCGGACGTTCAGCCCGCCGACCTTCTCGTAGGTGGTGCCCCTCCACCCGGCAGGGGCGGCGGTCTCAAGGCAGTTGTCGAGAGCCTCCTGCAGCGTCCACGTACGGGCGTTGGAGCGTCGGCTGTTGACCTCCTTACCTGTGCGCAGGGCGTACTGTAGCTCCGCCTCCTTGGTCTCGGCGTCCTTGCGTGTGTTGCACGTCGCTGTCTTGCGGGTGCCGTTGACGGTCACGTCCACGAACCACCGCTTGCCTCGTTGTCTGATACCCATGGCCTACCCCATCAGATCATTGATTTGAGCCATAAGGGCTTCGCCCTTTGCGGTGAGGGTACATCGCACCCGGCGTGGGTCTTCAGGATCGGGCTTCATCGCCACCCACCGCAGCCCGTCCTTCTCGCCCCTTGCGGGCTTTTCACCGAGGAAGGCAAGGGACCGGGCGACAGTTGACTGGCTAAGCCCGGTCCTTTTGGTGATGTCCCGTACCAAACAGTCAGGGTTGATCGCGACGACCAGAAAGACACTCGCTCTAGTCAACGGCATGTCCTTGTCGTGTTGCGCCAGCAGCGTAAGCACCCTCAGCAAGTTCCTTGGTGCATTTGATTTCATGATCCCTCCTTGCTCGTGTTGCGGCAACAAACGCGCAACATCGGCTAGTCTAATGCGAACCGTCATTGGTCCGTTCAGGCGATACAGACAGGCACAAAGGCCTGTACTGGTTGGTATTTCAGGGATCGATGCAGGGCGGAGTAGGTACGTAGCCGGATTTTAAGTCCGATATGTCTACCAATTCCATCACGCCCGCGCGCGTCTTGGC
>CAZTKF010000201.1:0-1837 GCA_964614205.1 uncultured Loktanella sp.
AAAGGCCGCTCCACCCGGGGCGGCCTTTTGCCTCTGATGAACATCTCGCAGCCTCTGGTAAATCGGACCTAGCTGTCGTTGACCTGTCTTACCGAAGCATTAGACTTGACGCCAATCCATGGGAACAGGCGATGACCAGACAGATAGCTGCCATAATATTCCTAGGGCTGTCCGTCACATTCGGTTCCTTCTATTATTTCGCGTACTTCAGATGGCGCCACTGTTTCAATGAATTGGGGCGGTGTTTTGATGCTGAGTCAGGCGTCGTGTACCTGGAGCAATCAGGCGCGATATGGCTGCTAGCGGCTCTCTTGTCTTTGGGCATTTGCCTTTACCAACTCTTGCGACTGGGCGGTCCAAAACAGTAATTTGGGATTCAAGCGGCCCGCAGGCCGCAAAGTATGAATCGCTGTCCGTCCGAGATTTAGATCTCTTGAGTTTCCCCCCTTTACACATCCCCCGACTCCCCCTATACGCCCGCTATCCAACACGGGGTGCGCTTTGCGCGCCCTTTTCCGTTGGACAAAAAGACGCGACGAGGGCTTTGGATGAGCCAAGGTCCTCCTCTCCGATCTAGGCCCTAATCAAAGGGTGATGACATGGCAGCGAGCCAAAACATCCGTATTCGCCTCAAGGCGTTTGATTTCCGGGTGCTTGATGCAAGCACTGCAGAGATCGTTAGCACAGCAAAGCGCACAGGCGCATCTGTGCGTGGACCGATCCCACTTCCAAACAAGATCGAGAAGTTCACTGTTCTGCGTGGTCCTCACGTGGACAAGAAATCCCGCGATCAGTTCGAGATCCGTACGCACAAGCGCCTTCTCGACATCATCGACCCAACACCACAGACCGTGGACGCGCTGATGAAGCTCGACCTCGCTGCCGGTGTTGACGTCCAGATTTCTGTATAAGGAGGCACGCATATGCTCCGTACAGGACTTATCGCAAAGAAAGTCGGCATGACCCGACTGTTCATGGAAGACGGCAAGCAGATTCCTGTCACCGTTCTTTCGCTTGAAAACCTGCAGGTTGTGGCACAGCGTACTGCTGAAACCAACGGCTATACAGCTGTTCAGCTGGGCGCAGGCAACGCCAAAGCCAAGCGCACATCCAAGGCGATGCGCGGTCACTTTGCGGCTGCCAAAGTCGAACCCAAGCGCAAGGTTGCCGAATTCCGTGTTGCCCCAGAGAACATGATCAATGTCGGTGAGACACTGACAGCGAACCACTACTTTGAAGGTCAGTATGTTGACGTTTGTGGTACATCCATCGGTAAAGGTTTTGCCGGCGCGATGAAGCGCCATAATTTTGGCGGTCTGCGCGCGACACACGGTGTTTCGATCTCACACCGTTCGCACGGTTCCACAGGTCAGTGTCAGGATCCAGGCAAAGTCTTTAAAGGTAAGAAGATGGCCGGTCACATGGGTGCGGCGAAAGTCACAACCCAGAACTTGCAAGTCGTCAAGACTGACGCCGAGCGTGGTGTGATCATGGTTAAAGGCGCTGTTCCCGGCTCCAAGGGTGGATGGGTCACCATCAAGGATGCGGTCAAAAAGCCGACCCCCGAGAACGTGATTTACCCTGCTGGCCTCAAGTCGCTTGATGATGAAGCCAAACGTCTGGCTGAAGAAGCTGCCGCCGCCGCAGCCGCTGAAGAGGAAGCCGCCGCAAAGGCTGCTGCCGAGGCAGAACAGGCCGCACTGGAAGCAGCAGAGGCTGAAGCCGCAACCGATGCCCCAGCTGAGGGAGGCGAAAACAATGAAGGCTGATGCAATCAAACTGGACGGTGGCAAAGCCGGTTCCGTCGAATTGAATGACGAAATCTTTGGTCTTGAGC
>CAZTKF010000202.1:0-1831 GCA_964614205.1 uncultured Loktanella sp.
GACGACAGAGGTGCGGCTCTTCGAGGCGCTTCTGGCGGGGGTGGTGCTGGCGGCGACAACGGGCCAACATGCCACCAATCCTTTGGTGCGAGGCTGAGCATGTACCACCGCCGCAAACCCACCCATGTCGTGCTGGAGCATGACGTTGAAGACGCTCAAATCGCGCGCATCAACGAACTGACGAACGTCGGGCGCGCCAATTGGTTCGGGCTTCTTGCCTACCTCGCCTTCACTGGGGTCACGCTCTTGTCAGTGACGGATGCGGATTTCTTTATCGACACGCGTCAGACGACCTTGCCGCTCATTGGCGTCGCCATCCCTACATTTTCGTTCTTCATCTTCGCGCCCATCCTTGGCGCCGCTCTCTACGTTTACCTGCATCTGCACATCCGAAAACTGGCCGAAGCGCTCACGATTCCCGCTCCTTTGGTGAAAGGCGAACCGTTGGAGCGGCACCTCAAGAGCTGGTTGCTCAACGATCTGATCCTGATGATGCGCGGTGATAGTGCCTACACAAGACGACGTCTCGATTGGTTTTCGAGGATGCTTACTCTCTTGCTTGTCTGGTGGTCGGGGCCTTTGGTTCTGTTTGGCTTTTGGTGGCGTAGTTGGCCAGCGCACGATGAATGGCTCACAACCCTCTTGGGCATGTTAGCGCTCTTTTCGACCTATGCCGGGTATTCGAGTTGGCGGTCGATAAAAGAACAGATCAACGAGAAAAGCCGTCCGATCTGGTGGCGCGTTGCAGGAGCAACGATCGGCGCAGTCGGAGGCGCAGCTATCCTGACGCTAGGTGCGATCAAAACAGAGTTTGGCTATGTCAATGAGCGGCCGCTATTGGTACCGGTTCCATCCATGAACACGGGTATCGTGAGGTGGTTCGAAGAAACGTACGAAGCCTTGGTATCACTCGCCCCAATCAACTTGCGAAATCTACGCGCCGTTGATGTTGCCGCAGAGCAATTGGACTATCGTGCCGCACGCCGAACGTTCCGAATAAACTGGTGTGCCCGCGAAGACATGTCGATGTCTGTGTGCGGCGCTTTTCCAGATCGGGAGAGTGATATCTCATCTCGGCTAGGTGCGGCTCGGCAAGCATGGTGCGATACCAATTCCGAGGATATTCACGGCGCCTGCTCGGAGCACTTCGAAGCTTTTGATCTCGAATTCGTTCAATCCTGGCAAAGATATCGCAGTGCTCAACTAGCCGAGTTAGCCGCACCAGACCTGAGTGGAGCAGACCTGCGGAATGCTGATTTGGACGGTGCCATTTTGTTGGGAGTTGATTTGTCGGGAGCGCGCCTCAATGGCGCTACAGGGAGGAATATCCAGTTTCAAGGTGCCGACCTGTCGGATGCCACACTTATTGGCGTTTATTTTTCAGAGCCGCAATTCCAAGGCGCGCTGATGCATCAGTCGATTTTTCGAGGAGCATATCTAACAAACGCCCAGTTTCACTGGGCGCATCTTGTACAGTCAGATTTTCGCGGCGCGGATGTTCGGCAAGCAACCCTAAATGGTGCAAACCTTTCACTAGCAGATTTCAGAGGAACGCGACTGGAACGCATTGAGTCATCTCAATATACTTCGTTTCGCCAAGCTGGCATAGTCATCACGGGTCAGTTTAGCGGTGCGAGTTTGTTAGCAGCCGATGCCGCGACCATTGGTCTTCTTAGGCTTCATTGGGATGACTTCCTGGCCGCCGGCGAAGGACTGCCTGACGACGCCGTGAGGCCGGAGCATTGGATGGAGAGACCGACACATGCGATCCTTGAGTTGGGAGATCCCCCAAATTCTCTAGCCGCGACAAGTGAGCGTATTTCGTTCGACA
>CAZTKF010000203.1:0-1799 GCA_964614205.1 uncultured Loktanella sp.
GCGATCACCTGTAGGCTCATCAAGCCGACGGCGAGAGGCAGGACCCGTCCGAAACCACCGAACGGGTTTGCGCCGGCAAGGAAACAGGCGAGGATGGTGATCAGCAGGTAGCTTTCGCCATGTCCGATCCGCACGGAGTTGAACCGCGCCAGCATGATGATTCCGGCCAGCCCCGCGAACGCGCCTGAGAGCCCATAAACCCAGACCAGCACGCGGTTGACGTTGATGCCCGAATAAAGCGCGGCCTTCGGGTTCGACCCGACCATGTGAATGCGGAACCCAAGCTTGGTGAACTGCATGATGTAGAGGCAGACCGCTACGGCCAAGAGGAAGACCAGCATCGGGATCGGTACACCGAGGATGCTTTCATGGCCCAGCGTCTTGAAACTGTCGGGCAGGCCCGAGATGTCGCCACCACGGGTCAGAAGCTCGCCCAAACCGCGCAGGAAGATCATCGCGCCGAGTGTCACGAGGATCGGGTGCGCGCCCACATAGGCCACCATCGCACCCGTTGCCACGCCGATCAGGAACCCGGTGCCCATGCCGATCAGCAAGGCTACGGGCAGGGCGGTGATGCCGGCCTCCATCATGAAGGACTTGACGAAGAAGGCCGCCGCAAGGGCACAGATGTTGGCGGTGAACGTCACGGCAAGGTTCAGGCCTCCCGCGATGATCGGGATGAACATGGCAAGGGTCAGCAGGCCGAGTTCCGGCAGTTGGAAGGCCATGGAGCGGAAGATGCCACCGGACAGGAATTGTGGCGCGAGGATGCCAAAAAGCGCGATGGAAGCGAAAAGGAACAGCACCATCGCGGACAACTCGATCCTGTCGCCAGACCAGCTGGAGAGTGTTGCGCGCATGTCAGGCATCCTTCCGCAATTTAAGGACTTCGGGCAGTAGCCGATCCGCGTTGCTGGCTGTGATGGCGATCAGGATCACAGCACCCACAATCATCTTGAAGGCAAACGGCGTAATACCCAGCAAGTTCAATCCGTTCTGGATCAACGCCAGCAGAACGACACCCAGAACCGCACCGAGTACAGTGCCACGTCCGCCACCCAGCACCGCTCCGCCCAAGACAACGGCGGCAAGGATGTCGAGTTCGCGGCCATAAAGAGCGTTAGGGACCACCTCGCGGACGATATGCGCTTGCATAAGCCCTGCGATGCCTGCGCAAAGGCCAAGCCAACCGTAGGCGAAGGCCTGGATCCACGCGATGTTGATGCCCGAGCGTCGAGCAGCATCCGGGTTCGACCCGAAGCCATAGATCTGCCGCCCGAGTCCGGTCTTCGAAAGAATGAACCAGGTCGACGCGACCATGACCAGCATGGCCAGAACTGGCAGGTAGAGTGTGGCCGAGCCGCGCTCCAAAGGGATGCTCAGGATCGTGATCCTGTCATAGAGCCAGTCAGGGATGTCATAGAGTGACCGTCCCCGGGACAGGTACATCAGAAGGCCGAAGAAGACGTTGAATGTCCCGATCGTGACGATGATCGAAACGATGCGGAACCGGTGGATGAAGAGCGCATTCACGAGGCCGAGCGCTATGCCGGTGGCCCCGGCAAGAAGCAGACCCAACGCCCAGTTCCCGCCGCCCAACTGCATCAAGAGCACGACCGTCACGTATTGCACGACCGAAGCCGCGACCGAGAAGGAAATATCGATCCCGCCCGCGATCAGCACAACCACGAGGCCCACGGCAAAAATGATGTTCACAGATTGATTGTTGAGCAGATCAAAGAGGTTCTGCAGGGACAGGAAGCTGTCCGTCGCGAAGCTCAGCAAGATGCAGAGCGCGA
>CAZTKF010000204.1:0-1776 GCA_964614205.1 uncultured Loktanella sp.
CTAAACGGATCGGCGGAGACGTGGCCGAGTGGTCGAAGGCGCTCCCCTGCTAAGGGAGTAGGCGGGAAACCGTCTCGAGGGTTCGAATCCCTTCGTCTCCGCCATAATGCCTTATTATGTGTTTGATAATTAAATAAAATCCTGAAAAATTCCAGGATCATACCACCGAATATCCCCCCAATAAATTTGTGCCGAACGGCATAGCAACAAATCTATGAGAAAAGGTCAGTTTCATCGACTCTTGCGTGGTGCCGATATTGAGCAAAACAAAACTACCTGTGAGTCACCACCCTCATCTTGGTTAACCCAGCAAAAACACCCTTTGGCGAGCTGGAAAAGTAACTGGGCGGGAAGCCGACCTTCGCTGCAGCTGCGACCTGAATTGCGGAATCCAGTGGAAGCAGTCATTCATTCTTTCGTCTCGTGAGCTGGAACTCGACTACATTCACTAGAATCTGCTCAAGCCTCAAACCCCCGCAAAACGGATGCCAGCAAGGTTCGCGACCTCACGTTTCCAGCTGGTGATGTCACGCATGGTGAAGTCAGATAGGTTGTTGTGGCCGCAGGCCCGGCCCAGTACCTGCATCAGTTCGACCGACGCCCCAAAATAGCGGGCAAGTTGCTCAGCCCCACGTTGGACGTTCAACCGTTTCCGCAATTCCGGTTTCTGCGTTGCCACGCCCACCGGACAATTGTTCGAATTGCACATACGTGCCGCGATACAGCCCACGGCTTGCATCGCCGAGTTTGACACCGCGATGGCATCGGCCCCAAGCGCCATGGCCTTTGCGAAGTCTTCGGCGACCCGCAGCCCGCCAGTGATGACAAGCGTCACATCGCGGCCCGTCTTGGCATCCAGATGTCGACGCGCCCGAGCCAAAGCCGGGATTGTCGGGACGGAAATATGATCGCGGAAGATCAGAGGAGCCGCACCTGTCCCACCGCCTCGACCATCGAGAATGATGTAGTCGGCGCTGGCTTCAAGCGCGAAGTCAATGTCGTCTTCGATATGGTTGGCAGAGAGTTTGAAGCCGATTGGAATGCCGCCTGACCGCTCGCGCACCTCTTCGGCGATCCGTTTGAAATCGGCTGGGGTGTGAAGCTCGGGGAAGGTCGCGGGCGAGACCGCCGATTGTCCTGGTTCAAGTCCGCGGACCTCGGCAATCTTGCCCTGCACTTTTTCTCCGGGCAAATGACCGCCGGTTCCGGTTTTGGCCCCTTGGCCTCCCTTGAAATGAAAGGCCTGCACTTTGGTCACGTGGTCCAATGACCAGCCGAATTGCGCGGAGGCCAATTCGTAGAAATAGCGGCTGTTCTCGGCCTGCTCTTCGGGCAGCATGCCGCCCTCGCCAGAACAGATTCCGGTGCCCGCCATCTGGGCGCCACGGGCAAGCGCAGTTTTGGCTTCCTCTGAGAGCGCACCATAGCTCATGTCAGAGACAAACAGCGGGATATCGAGCTGGAGGGGCGTCGCCGCGCGCGGCCCGATAGTGACCGATGTCTTGACCTCTGCATCGTCAAGAAGCGGTTTGCGGGCCATTTGCGCCGGTAGGATTTGGATATCGTCCCAATGGGGAAGGTCCTTACGCGGGACACCCATCGCGCCCATTTCGCCGTGGTGGCCAAGCTTGGACAGCCCGTCCCGAGCCAGCGCGTGAATCCGCGCCACCGTCGGTTCCTCTGGCGTTGGCTTGGCCTGCGGGGTGTCTGACTTGGGCTCGGGCGAAGGATCGCCTACCTGCAGATCGCCCAAACGCGCATGGGTGCCATCACAGA
>CAZTKF010000205.1:0-1744 GCA_964614205.1 uncultured Loktanella sp.
GGGTTATCGCGCATGCGGCGATTTGCCAAGCCCTAAAGGGGGTGGGGGTGGGGGTGTGGCTTCACCTGGCTGCGGTTGGGCCAATGGCTTTTGCAATTTTTCTGGGTGAGGACAGAAATTCCAAGCGCATGCATTGGGACAGGGCTCAATCGGCAGGAAGTTGCTCTTCTGCTTCCAACCCGGGGGCCAGATGAACACAGAGAGTTGCAGCATTCGCACAATGGATCGCGCGGCTACACAATTCCGAGACATCGGCAATGTGGACGAGCGCGACGCTTTGGGCGCAGTTTCCGGATGATCGCTCTGTGGTTTCAAGAATCCCCACGATCTTCGTCTGAATATCAAACCCGACATGTCGATCATAGGTAAGCCATGCGCTAGTCACGATCACAGTCCAAAGGACACTAAAAAGAGAACCAACCAGAAAACATTCTGCAAAGCTTTGATCGTCGAGTTTTTTAAAGCGCGCGACGGTCTTGAGTGCTATGACGGCGGCTAGAACTTCCCAGCTTTGGGTTACAATTCCGATTGCAAGTACGATGCGCTCAAGCCAACCGATAATCCAACCAGCAGGTTGTATTTGTTCGGTGTTTTCCGAGGTCTCGCTCTTGAGCCCAGTCTTAGAAAACAGCGAGCGGCACGCCACATTGCCCACTACTGTAAGGAGCACGAGGGCAATAACTGTATAGGCAATCCCATGTACAAGTGCCATCACCCCAATCCTTCCTTCTTGTCCAGCGAATTAAGAGCTTCCGCAATCGCATGCCACTGCATCGAGTACACATCATAGTTGCCGGAACTCCGTACCTTATAAATGCTATGAACTGAGACATTTCGACGGTTTGCGAGTTCGGCTGCACTTAGTCCGCTCAAAAGCGCTGAGATGTCTTTGCGCTGTTGATCCGTCCAGTCACTTTCAATTGCGCTGACACTAGCACCAATCGCGTCAAGCAGTAGTTCTATTATGGGGGAGTCTAACATTGAAAAACGGTAGAACTGATCCGCTTTTTTCTGATTCAGTTTTTCCCGTGCCCGGGATAAACCTGGTCCCATCATGTTCCAGGCCTTGTTGGGATTGATTGGGGTCCTGATTTCGACAAGACCAACCACAAAACGACAGTCTATACTGTTGGCCATAAGTTGGAGCCTGATGTCACGAGCGATTTGTGCAGCCTGTGCTAAAGACTTAACAACACCTTGGAATTCGTCGCCAAGTGTGATTGTCATTGGTGAAAGGAAAGCGTTCGAGTGCGTAGCGTTTTGACTGCCAATCGCTTCGTTAAAGAGTTCATGAAGCAGATCAAGAGGCAACGAACTCTCGCTGCGCACGAGATCGCCCATGATGACTGCAGAACGCTTTCCCTGACTATCATTCATAGAGCCACCCTATCCATGTAACCAAAAATGGGTCAATGTCTCTTGTGACCCATTTTTGGTTACATGGATCTCAAAATAAGGCCAATCTCTGCCCTACGTGCAACGCGCTGCATCCTTAAAGTTGATCTCAAAGCAGACCTTCGCCACCTCACCCCACCGCTGCCCGTTGCCTCACCCCCCGCGCCCACGCCCTTCCCGCAACGCATCGCGCAGCACCGGGATCGCGGCACGTTCGGGCACCGGGCGGGCAGTGCCCTCTTGCACCGCGTCCAGCACGCGCGCCAGCTCCGGCACCCGCTCGGCCACCCAAGTCGCGAGGTCCGGCAACAGGGCTGCGATCGTCTGATCCCCGGGGAGCAGCGTCTCG
>CAZTKF010000206.1:0-1705 GCA_964614205.1 uncultured Loktanella sp.
CCCCATTGTTGCCAGATCGGCACCACAGTTTTGCCTGATTTCGACACGGTTCTGCCACATTTGACCTTGATCGAATCTGCGCCCTCGTGACTTATCCACAGGTGGTTGGGGGCTTTAGTATGGGGCTGCGTGTGTGTTTGCGCGGTCTGGGGTAAGTGTATGACCAAGTATGAGTTCAAGGCTGTTGCCATGCCGACAACGGCACGCCGTCTGTCCCGCGAAGAGCGCGGAGAAGACGCCATAACCGTAACATTGATCGAAACGATGAACGCGCTCGGGCTTGAGGGCTGGGACTACGTGCGCACGGAAACGCTTTCGATGAAAAAGGCCGGGATTCTGGGATCCAAGGAAGAAACCCGCGATGTGATGATCTTTCGCCGCGAGTTGACGACCTTCTTTGGCGTCAAGGACGAGGTGCGCGAAGAAACCAAGAAGATCACCGCGCGCCGAGTGACGCGCCCTGCTCTTGTGGATACGGTGCGCACTGGCGCCCGAAGGGTCACGCTCAACGACGCAATGAGCCGCGCCGCCGGCAACCCAGCTTAAGCGTTGATGTCCAGAGCAAGGGCATGGATCTCGGTCATGAGGTCCTTGCCAAGGGCAGCGTGAACCGCGCGATGGCGGGCAATCCGTGACATATCGGCAAAGGCGTCTGCCGTGATCGCAACGCGAAAATGGCTTTCTCCACCTTCCTGAAAGCCGGCATGCCCGCGATGGGCCTCGCTTTCGTCGATGATCTCTAGCGCGCGCGGTTGAAACGCCGCCTCCAAAGCGTTGCGAATTTTCCGCGCTCTTTCGCCGCCTGCTGTCACTTTCTGCTCCTTTGCTCTTCACACCGCCGAAGGTCACGTTATGCTATCGGGCCTGCTCTAGAAAGGTGTGCTCGCATGACGTCCAGTGATCCCTTCGGTTTCGACATTCGCGTAACCTCTGACAAGAAGAAACGTCAGAAGACACGGCGCGGCATGTCGGGCGCGTTCGAGACATCGACACGGGGCTGCGATCATCCCGGATGCCAGGAGGTGGGCCAGTACCGCGCACCTAAATCGCCCGATGACCTCGATGATTTCTACTGGTTCTGCAAAGACCACGTGCGCGAGTACAATCTGAAATGGAACTTCTTTAACGGCACCACGGAAGAAGAACTGGCGGCCCAATCCGACAAGGATCGCGTCTGGGAGCGTGAGACAAAGCCGTTCGGATCAGACGAAGCCAAAGCATGGGCGCGGTTGGGCGTCGATGATCCTCATCAGATCCTTGGCGCGAACGCGACGCGCAATCCTGGTAAATCGGTGACTGGCACCCGCAAGCTGCCGCCCAAAGAGCGTAAGGCGCTAGATATTCTTGAGGCGAAGGATCACTGGACCAAACCAGAAATCCGCAAGCAATACAAAAGCTTGGTCAAGGATTTGCATCCCGATATGAATGGCGGCGACCGCGGCGACGAAGATCGTCTGCAAGAGGTCGTCTGGGCCTGGGACCAGATCAAGGACAGCCGCCATTTCAAGGACTGATGGGTTCGTCTAAAATTTGAAACGGTATTCTGCGAAAGGCCTCGCAGCGTTAGGCATACGGTAAGCCGAAAAGCGTTCTTTCCCGTGGACTCTTGTATTTGCGGGAAATGCCTCATGGCCGATCGAACAATCAAGCAACAGCTGCGCGGCCTCACAGGGCTGTCGGTTACAATTCTTGTGGTGCTGGCCGT
>CAZTKF010000207.1:0-1703 GCA_964614205.1 uncultured Loktanella sp.
GGCTGCAGGAGATGTTCAAGGAAACAACAGCGGTATTACCACGGTTTGTGCCGGGTTTGTAATGTGATGAAATGAGCCAACGTCGTCCAATTTAGAGGAAGGCCAGATGCCTTTCGACAATATATAGGTACTGAGATGTCTAGACTGCTTATGATCGCACCGGCCCCTGTCATCGAACAGACAGATGGGTCGGTCAAGTTGGATACTAAATTCGTCGATGGCATGCGGCGTCATGTGGATGAATGGTCAGACAGAGTTGTCTGTTTATTGAAACGGGGAGCGACAGATATCCCGTTTGGCGCGACATATCATCCAAGAGATCTTGGCTTTGAACTCAGAGTTATTGACCAAAGTGAAAAAATAACTCCAGAACACCTCGCGGAGAATGATCTTATTTTTGCCGCTGCGGACATGTTCGAGGTGTTGAGTCTGACAAATCCAACAGAGCGAGCAAACGGAACAAAAATTGTCTATTCGATTGAGTATGATCTACCGACCAGACTACGTATCTTGCGATTGGACCCTTCGAGGAACCCATTGAGGAAACTGCGCTCCGTAATTTGGCTCCTAAACACCGAAAGGCAGCGGCGGATCGCATTTCGCAACTGCGATGGTATCCAGTCCAACGGATACCCTGCTTTCAAAGCATACAATAAGCTGAATTCCAATACGATGCTCTATCTTGATAGTCGCATAAGAAGTGACCAGATGGCGACTGATAGTGAACAAAAGGAAAGGCATGCATACCTGCGCAGCGGCGCAACCCTACGATTGGTTCACTCTGGGCGTCTGGAGCCCATGAAAGGTGCACACGATCTGATCCCTATCGCATCGCTCCTACATAAAGCAGGTTGCGCCTTTACGCTGGACATTTTTGGTAGCGGCAGCCTAGCAACTGAAATACTACAGGGCATCAAAGAGAATTGTCTAGAAGGCATTGTGCGCCTTCATGGTGCCGTAGACTTTGAAACAAGACTGATTCAATTCTACCGAGAATCGGCAGACGTATTCTTGTCTTGCCATCGGCAAGCTGATCCATCCTGTACTTATCTCGAGACACTTGGTTGTGGCGTTCCGGTCATAGGCTATGACAATGCAATGTGGAGGGACATGGTTCAGCATAGCAACGGTGGATGGGCAGTAGCTCTCGGCGATGTCAAGGCTTTTTCAAATCAAGTTAAGGATCTTGCTGCTGACCGTGAAGTAATCATTGAAGCTAGTAAGAGTGGCCTTGCCTTTGCACAGCAGCATCCGTTTGAGTCTGAATTCAAAAAGCGCATGTCGCATCTTCAAGACGTCGTGCAAGTCGCCAGATAAGTTATCTGAAGAGTGAGATGCAGAACATCCGTATTTGTTCCCAATTGAAGAGAAACGCTAGCCCTAGGCAATCAAATCACAGCAACTACTAGCGTCAGGGAGGCCTTGCAGGACAGGTGCACACTAACAAACGCCTTTGATTCTTAATCTCGCGCCAAGGGTCACCTAGTGACTATGTTTCATGCTTCGAAGGAGCAAATCTCATGACAATATCAGCGGGCTGAACAAAATCGATAGCAAGGCGAACTGCTTCTGCCGGAACTATGCCCTAGACTCAGCAGTATCGGACTGGCCCTCTCCGCTTGTTTCTTCGCGCTGAAGCTAATCATAGGCCCCGATGCTTCCCGACTCCTTGTCCATGTAACGGCATTTGTTCAACAAGACGC
>CAZTKF010000208.1:0-1691 GCA_964614205.1 uncultured Loktanella sp.
CTACCTGAACGCCAATTACAATTTGAACGTCAACAAATGAAAGACAATATCTAATGCAGCATGCGTCTAACTTGTCTATTCACCTATTAGAAGAAGATAGCCTCAATCGAGAGCAGGCGTTAGCGCACGATTCATTTATCGTAGAAGCGCCAGCAGGTGCAGGCAAAACAGAGCTGTTAACACAGCGCTTTCTTAAATTACTAGAAACAGTGGAGGCACCAGAAGAAATCATTGCGATTACGTTTACCAATAAAGCCGCTTCTGAAATGAAGTCACGTATTATGGATAGCTTGCAATTAGCTGCAAACGGGGCGCTACCAGAACAGACACACAAACAAATCACATTTACCCTGGGCCAAGCAGTATTAGCGCGCTCAAAAATGCTTGGCTGGCAGTTACTGGATACGCCATCTCGCTTGCGTATTTACACGATTGATTCACTCAATGCTAATCTCGCAAGACAAATGCCTTTGCTCAGTCGTTTTGGCACACAGCCATCCGTCAAAGACGACCCAAGACAATACTATGAAGAAGCTGCAATGCGCGCAATTGAGCATTTAGAACATCCAGATTATGGGGCAACTGTCCAAGCTGCCTTGCAATATTTCGATAATGACACATATAAGTTGACGCAATTGCTTGCAGAGATGTTATCTAAACGCGATCAGTGGTTACCCTATACACAAAATCAGCACACTGCAATAGATGCAGAACACGCATTAGCCACAATGATTGATGTTGATATTCAAGCCGCTGCAACGATACTGCAAACAGGTATTCAAGATACTTTAATGCCTATAGCGCGATTTGCTGCCAGCCAACTAGAATCTACGCATGCCATCGCACGCTTAATCGATTGGAATGCTTATTTAGCGCCAACAAGTGATGCACTTGCTCAGTGGCAATCCGTTGCAGAGCTTTTACTCACATCAAGCGGCAACATCCGCAAGCGCTTAGATAAAAACATGGGATTACCAGCTACTGATGAGGCTAAACCATATAAAGAAGCCTTAACAGACTTGCTTGCCTCTCTACAACAAATAAATGGTGCTGAAGCTGCAATTTCACGTTTACGCTACCTACCTTCTCCACAACAAGATGGCACTCTATGGCAAATGATTGCCACATTAGCGCAATTATTGCATATTGCGGTTGGTGAGTTATGGTTGGTTTTTCAAGCGCATGGCGAAGTTGATTTTGTGGAAATCGCCCAGCGAGCATTATTTGCGCTGCAAGATACGGCTGGCAACGCAACTGAATTAGCCCTCAAATTTGATTACCGAATCCAGCATTTACTGGTGGATGAATTTCAAGATACTAGCCCCTCTCAGATTAAATTAATACAAGCCCTAACGCGTGGCTGGCAACAAGGCGATGGCCGCACCTTATTTTGTGTTGGTGACCCGATGCAGTCTATCTATCGCTTTCGAAAGGCTAATGTAGGCTTATTTTTACGGGTAACGCAACAAGGCATTGGCAGCATTAAGCTGAAACCATTGAAGTTGTGGCGTAACAACCGATCCTCGCCACCAGTTATAGCATGGGTAAACCAGGCATTTACCCGTATTTTTCCTGAACAAGACAGTATCAGTCGCGGTGCGATTCGTTATCGACCCTTTGTAGCCACCAAACAAAATGATGAAAATGCTGGCGTATTCGTACACGCATTATTAGATGAAAAACCCAGCGTT
>CAZTKF010000209.1:0-1690 GCA_964614205.1 uncultured Loktanella sp.
TGATCAGGAACATCGGGATCAGGCCTGCCTCGAAGAACAGGTAGAACAGCACCAGATCCAGCGCGAGGAACACGCCCAGCATCAGCGTCTCGAGGATCAGGAAGGCGATCATGTATTCCTTGACCCGCATCTTCACATCCCAGCAGGCAGCAATCACCAGAGGCATCAGGAATGTCGTCAGCATCACGAACAGGATCGAAATGCCATCGACACCCATCTTGTATTGCAGACCCAGGAGCCATTCGCGTGTTTCAACCATCTGGAAACCGGTGTCGGCGGGGTTGAAGTTGCCCAGAATGAAAAGCGAGCAAATGAATGTGACCGCCGTGGTGACCAGCGCGACCCACTTGGCGTTGCGCTGTGCCGCCTCGTCATCGCCGCGCAGGAATAGCGCCAGAATGACCGCGCCCAGCAACGGCAGGAACGTCGTGAGTGAGAGAATATTGCCCATCAGTTCGCTCCCCCAAACAGCGTCATCCAAGTCAGCAGGATCGCGATGCCCAGGACCATCGCAAAGACATAGCTAAAGATGTAGCCCGACTGCGCGCGCCCTGCGAGGCGCGTCAGGAAGGGGACGACCCCCATGGCAACGCCGTTGATGCCGCCATCGATAGTCTTGGTGTCACCCTGCTTCCACAGGATGCGGCCCAAGGCGAATGCGGGGCGTACAAAGACAAAGTCGTAGATTTCGTCAAAGTACCATTTATTCAACAGGAACTGGTACAGAGGCGCTTGTTGGGTGGCCAGCTTTGCGGGCCAGTCAGGCCGACGGATGTACATCTGATAGGCCAGCCCCAGACCCGCGAGCATTGCAAAGAAAGGCGCAAGCTTGACCCAGACAGGCACTTCATGTGCTTCGTTCAGCACGTGGTTATCCGGATTGTTGTGGATCGCCCCTTCACCCGGTGCGCCGACAAGGTTGTAATGGGCTTTGCCGTGCCCTCCTTCTTCGGCAGGCGCTGCCGCTTCACCGTGATCATCACCATGTCCGGCGTCTGCCGCTGCTTCGCCGTGTTCAGAAGCCTCTGCGTATGGCACGCCAAAGAATTTGCCGACCTTGTCGTTCGCCCCGAAGAATGACCCGTACCAGACCATCCCCGAGAAGACCGCACCAAGTGCGAGCACATAAAGCGGGACCATCATCGTGTTGGGGCTTTCATGCGCATGATCATGCGTATGGGCATCGCCGCGCGGTGTGCCGTAGAATGTCATGAACATCAGACGCCAGCTATAAAAGCTTGTCATCAGCGCCGCGATCACCAGCATCCAGAAGGCATACCCGCCCGCAGTGCCAGCATAGGCGCTTTCAATAATGGCATCCTTGGATACAAAGCCAGCAAAGCCGATCGGGAACCCCACATAGAGCAGCGGGATGCCGACGCCTGTTATCGCCAGCGTACCGATCATCATCATCCAGAACGTCCTGGGGATCTTATGACGCAGACCGCCATAGTTGCGCATGTCTTGCTCGTGATGCATCGCGTGGATGACCGAACCGGCCCCGAGGAACAGCATCGCCTTGAAGAAAGCGTGGGTCAGCAGGTGGAACATCGCCACCGAATAAACGCCCAGACCTGCCGCCACGAACATATAGCCCAGCTGCGAACAGGTTGAATAGGCGATCACACGCTTGATGTCGTTCTGCACCAGCCCCACGGTCGCGGCAAAGAACGCGGTGGTTGCCCCAAGG
>CAZTKF010000210.1:0-1663 GCA_964614205.1 uncultured Loktanella sp.
TGCACTGGTCGGACGTGCTCAAGATCCCCAGCTATCACGGCACCGAACGCGCCACGATGGCCCGGATCATCAAGGCGTGGCGGGCACAGCATGCGCCCCTGATCCACATGGCCCTGCGCGCCAAATTTGCCGGGGCGCCGCTGGAAAAGGCGGCCTACAGGCTCTATCGCGGGCTGCGCAGCCTGCAGCGCGGCGTCGGCCGCCTCTAGAGCCGCTTGCGCAGCCAGCCCAGGAAGGCCTTGTCCGGCGCGCGCACCGGGGTCTTGCGGGCCGCGGCAAAGCTGCGCCATTCCGCCTCCAGCGCATAGACATCCGCCCCCGGGGCGATGCGGCGTGCCTCCTCCAGCGTCTCGGGTGCCAGCTGCGGGGCATCGCCCGGATCGATCACGGCCCGGCGCGGGTGGATATGGATGATATCGCCCGGTTCTTCTTCCAGCACGTAATCGGGCAGCGTATCGGCCCTGATGATCTCGCGCAGCATCGCGCGGAACACCCGGCGCGGGCTGGTGGAGCCGGATTTCTTCAGCAGGGTCTCGACCGAGACACGCCAGCCGGACTGGCGGCCGCAATGTTTGCGGCTGAGCTCGTAGAGCCGCCGCTCCATCGGCTTGCGCAGGGAAAAATAGTCTCTGTTCAGGGTCAAAACCGATTTTGAGAGCACCGCGCGGTAGAGCCATTCCGACAGGGTGACCGAGACGCTGACCATCCGCCCCGCCCGCGTGCGCCGCACGATCTCCCAGGCCTCGATCAGGCCGAACCCGGTGGTGACCTCCGTGGGGTCCTCCTTTGGGCCGGTGGTGATATTGGTGGTGATCCGGGTGCCGGCCAGCCGTTCGAAGGCCTCGCGCAGGCGGCGGTAGCTGTCCCCGGAAGTTTCGCGGTTCGTCGCCTTGAGCAGATCATGCGCGGTCAGCGTGACCCGCCGCGAGGTGGGCTTGCCCGCGTTCAGCGCCGCCATCAGCTGGCTGATGCAGAAGATCAGGATATCGGCGTCGAAGATCGTGGCCCGGCCCCGCACGCTGGGGGTCACGGTGATGCGCGCCGCGTTATGGGTATAGCTCAGGATGCGCCGGTCGGGCCGGGTGGAAAGCGAAAAGATCGGATGTTCCATGCTGGCCAGATCGTGTTTCGGCACCGCACCGAAAAAGTCGCAGACGAAAAAATCCCGCGTCTCGGGGGGCTCCCCCTGCCCTGCTGTCAGCGCCATCTGTCCCGCCTTCTTGCCTGCTCTGTCTCACCGGGTGGCCCCGGATCGTGATGCGATCCCGCTTGATTGGGGATTCGTCGTTTCAATGACACCCATCCTAGTTATCCACAGGCACCGGGTCCAGCGGAAGGCCGCACCGCATCGGGGGATCGGAGTCGGTCGAGCGTGGGATCGGAGTCGCTTCTTCGTGGGTTCAGAGTCGCCCTGCCCCGGAAAAAGAGCTGCAGCGCATTGATTCAAGAGCGTTTTTGAAAAACCCGTTGTCCCGTAACAAAATATAACTGATAAATAACTGAGATTTTCCCCTCCGCACCCCTGCCCGGAGGGATCCGCCCGCGGTAAATCGCCTGCATTTCCTGAGAAAAAAGAAGTTTGTTGCGTAATATCTTGCGTGTCACGCCTTTCGTGGTACTTTGGGGAAAACATATAACATACGTGGTGATCATGAGCAGTGAC
>CAZTKF010000211.1:0-1638 GCA_964614205.1 uncultured Loktanella sp.
CGCCGAAATACTCGACCGCCTGGCTAGTCCCGACAAAATCAGTCTCTTCCAGAGCTGTAAGGACCGAGCCCTGAAGAAGAACACTATCGCTCCCCAGCCGAACGCGAAGCCCGCCCGCCTCAGTCTCGAACACAATTTCGTCGAATGAGATGCCGTACGCAGCTATATCAATCTTGTCGCCGCCTTCAGCGCCAGTCCCCTTCTGGAAGTCCGTAATCACATCATCACCATCTCCGGGGCGGTGAATAAAGACGTCGTCACCAGAACCGCCAGTCAGCGTGTCGTTGCCAGCACCGGCATCAATGACGTCATCGCCTTCGCCCGCATCGATGAAGTCATCGCCACCCAGGGTTATGATCCTGTCGTTGCCCATCTTGGTGTAAACAACGTCATTGCCCTCCGTCGCCGTAATGTCGAAGGTCTCAAAAAAGTTAATGGTCCGACTGTACTCGTTTGCATTGTTACCAGCTTCGTCCGTGTAATAGATTACCTCCCTCACAGAGGTGGAGTTGGTACTGCTGTCACTGTCAAACCGTAGGCTCACACGCGAGATGATATCGTCGGTACCTAGCAGGCCCTGCGAGTAGTCCACACTCAGGAAGTCCTCGCCATCGCCGCCAAACAGATCGTTGATCAGCGCACCCGCAACAACCCTGTCATCACCAGATCCAAGAGACCCAGATACACGCTCAATACCTGTCCAGGAAACGCCGCCCGCACCAGTACCCTCAAGAAGATTGATCTCAATATTCTCGGTCGCTGTTGATGCATCAATTGAAACGAAGTCGCGACCTGCACCACCAGAAATGGTATCGCCCACACCAACGCCATCTATTGAATCATCGCCGTCACCCGCATCGATGAAGTCATCGCCACTACCTGCACTGATACGATCGTTTCCATCACCTGCCAGAATAAAGTCGTCACCACCACCAGCATTGATTACATCGTCACCACCAAGCGTGATGATCCGGTCATTTCCGTCTTTAGTGGAGATGATATCATTGCCTTCGGTGGTTGTGACGCTAAACGTCTCAAAGCCATTTAGCGGAAACCTTATTTCTGTGGTGCTACCATCCTCTGCGACGACGTAGACACGTTCTGAGTCGTTCGTGCCAAAGCGATCAAAATCAGTATTTAGACGCAGGTTTACTCGATCTATCACCAGCCCAGCTTCCTGTTGACGATCAATCGAGTAGTCCACACTCAGGAAGTCCTCGCCATCGCCGCCAAACAGATCGTTGATCAGCGCACCCGCAACAACCCTGTCATCACCAGATCCAAGAGACCCAGATACACGCTCAATACCTGTCCAGGAACCATCAAGACCTTGTCCAGTAAATAAGTTAATCGTTTGATCTGACGTCTCAAGGGCCGCGTTGAAGCTAACAGAATCCTGCCCTTCGCCTCCAGAAATGACTTCAAGAAGACCAACATTTAGGAAGCGATCGTTTCCCGCACCCCCACTTAGAACGTCGATACCACCTCGACCATCGATTGTATCGTCGCCATTGCCCCCCAGTACAACATCATTCAAGTCGCCTGTAGTGATAGTGTCATTGCCCGCTGTGCCAATCACGACAAACTGTTCGATATTGTTGAGATTGAGCCTTCCATCGGCACCGCTGAAGCTTCGGT
>CAZTKF010000212.1:0-1630 GCA_964614205.1 uncultured Loktanella sp.
ATGGTCACGCAGTCACTTGTGATGATTTTGTGCAATGTATGGCTGATGCATCTGGTCGAGATATGTCGCAATTCTTTTTGTGGTACAAACAAGCAGGAACACCTGTATTAGAAGTAAGCACCAGCTACGATTCTAATCTCAAGACGTTGACGCTTTCATTTAAACAAACGCAAAAAGATGGTGCTGGTGAGATTCATCAGCGCCCTTTATTGATTCCAGTGGCGGTCGGTTTATTAAATGAGCAAGGGGTAGAAACACATCCGACACGGATATTAGAAATGAACGCGCGTGAGCAAAGTTTTACCTTTGAGAACGTGACCTCACGGCCAATTCCATCCATCCTCAGAAGCTTTTCAGCACCCGTGAAATTAATTACTGATTTGAGTGATGATGACTTGCGGTTATTGCAGCTGCACGACACAGATGGCTTCAATAAATGGGAAGCAGGTCAAACGCTGGCACTAAGGGCAATAGAGCGATTAATGGCAGATAGTGCTGCGGATATTACGCCGTTTATTGATGATTATGGCGTCATGATAGAACAGGGCTTGACGGAGCAAGTCGATAGGGCACTGCTTGCGCGGGCGCTCGCTATGCCTGCAATCCCAGTGATATCTCAAGCACAAACGATCATTGATCCAGCGGCAATTGATAAAGCGCGAACAGATATTTTAAGAGCAATTAAGCGCGCACATAAAAATGCACTAGAGAAGTTATATAAGGCCAATGCAAATATTGGTGAGTTCTCACTAACACCAGAAGCAATGGGCCGCAGAGCGCTGCAAAATATTGTACTTGAGTTATTAACAGTGACGAATGGCACTGGCTGCGCCTCACGAGCCAAAGCCCATTATGAACAAGCTGATAATATGACTGACCGTATCGCTGCGCTCGCTAGCCTGACGGATAGCACCAAACCTGAACGTGATGAAGTATTCGCGGACTTTTACCAGCGATATAAGCAACATCCTTTAGTCGTCGATAAGTGGTTCTCTATGCAGGCCATGGCAAATCGTGCTTCTATATTTGAGGATTTTTCGCGCTTACGTAATCACAAAGACTTTAATATCAAAAATCCAAACCGAGTACGCGCTTTATACTCAATTTTTGCGATTAATAACCCAGTTAAATTTCATGATCCAAGCGGTAAAGGTTATGCCATTTTAAGGGATGCTATTATTGAGTTAAATGCCATTAATCCGCAAATTGCATCGCGTATGGTGACACCACTGAGAGAGTGGAAACGGTATACACCTGCATTACAGGCCTTGATGAAGGAAGCGTTACAATCTATCTTGGATACGCCTAAGCTATCGAATGATGTGTTCGAGCTGGTGAATAAATGCTTAAATAGTTAGTTGCACTTGCCTGTTTGGGCTGACTCCAGCTCTATAATTTGTTGGGATATGATCTGAGCCAGGTCTAGCACAATAGCTTGCATAGCCTCAACAGCACTTGTAACGCTAGTGTCGGTTGGTTTATTAGCGCTGAATTCACAGACGAGTTCACTCGCGTTACTTCGCTTATCGTCCCTGTTCTGACGCCTGATTTCCCACTGAAAATGCGTGGCAACCATATCGGAAAGCGCAGTATCCATTTGTAGTAGCTGAACTGATATTTGATAGCGGTT
>CAZTKF010000213.1:0-1571 GCA_964614205.1 uncultured Loktanella sp.
CCAACACGGAATTCCAAGTTCCAGAGTTCCAACTTCACAAGACTTAGAGGACAATTATTCGCGAACACCGGGTCACGGCCAATGCCCATTGGGAACGGCAGCGCCGAAAGGGCGAACAGAACTTACGGAAATCGCCTATGCTCAAAGTACACCGCCGAAGCGACCTCACTGTATCGTAACATTCCTACGGTCTGGGCGAATACACCGAAATGGCTGCGGCGCAGCGCGAAGTAACGCGGTCAGAAACTGAACATTCGCTGCACACGTCGACCTGCACCCATTGAAAATTTTTGGAATTTTCCACAATCCTCCACGGGTCCTGTGAGTAGAGATCTGTGCAGCCTCATTGGCTAAGTTTAGGGTCTTGCATTGACCTCCGTGGTGGCGGCTGCTTTTTGGGGCGGGCCCGCACTACACACCGCACGCATACGAGGAATGCGCGGCGACCCGTCCTCGTCCGGTGACGGGCGGTTTGAGGCGTTATTGGTAGTGCTGGAATCGCGTTCTTGAAGAAGCGTCTCTACCGCCGATCTGCCCGCCATCCCTAGTCGTTCCCTCCGAGCGCGCGCAATAGGTTGCAGCGAGGGGCTGAATCAAAGCTGGGGATACACAGGATGGACATGTTCTCAGCAGGTAACGTAAGGCATTACGCGCCGGCATGTGGCGTTGGGGGATGATGTGACAGTTTTTCTCGTCCGAAACGTCCGTCCGAATGAGCGCCATCCGATGGGCAATGATCGCTTGAAACCCCTGCATCGACGCGCTGGTCTACGCCATATCCTTGCGCAAGAGCAGGTGATCGCGGGACGCAAACATGTTTCGGCCAGCCAAGGCACCTTCGCAGGCGATCAGACCATGCAACGCGTTGCAGCCCTGATCTTGTTCGGGATCGAATACCCCTGGTTGCGACCTGCCGAATTGCACGACTGAACGGGTGCCTGTCACGTATGATCCAGCGCGTCACGCTCTCTGAGTTAGCCATCCCTCGAATGTCGGTCGGACCTTTCCGCCATCGAGCATGACTGACGGTCTGTTTCTTTCGCCTAAAGTGGGCAGGAGACGGTCCTCTGGGATGCGCCATTTCACCCAATTGGTCGGACGGTGTTTGTTCGGGTTGCCGTTCGGCAATGGGGCTTCAACGACCCGCCAGTTATGCGCAAAACGGTGCGTGGCGAAGTCGCTCCGTTCTGCACGATCTGCAATAATGGCGAACGCCTGCGCGGTCAGCACCTGAAGTGCGCTGAACACCTCGACCGGAGCATAATGCGCGGCCCAGGTGAAGACCCGCATGTCGCACAAGGATCGGTCCAGTTGCGCCGGTTCACACGACACCGTCATACGGTCAGTCCGTTAGGAAATCACGCGATGGAAATTGCGGTCGATGGCAGACGCGTCCGGCGCCATCCCCCGGTAAAAACAGGCCTGCCATTCCGCCAGCGCGGTCGACCGCAGGATGTCCATCGCCTTCGACGGCGAGAGCCGCCAGAAGATCCGAGACAGAAACACCGATTTCATAGTGACCGCTCCCCCCTGCCCCGCGCGTCCGTTCCGCGCCACGGCTCGTCTACTTT
>CAZTKF010000214.1:0-1555 GCA_964614205.1 uncultured Loktanella sp.
GGTTGGTGAAAGCCATGGCGCTGTTGGAAGCGACGATCGACTTCGCCGATGAAGAGATCCCGGACGGGTTGTACGCCGATGTGTTGGTCCTGTTGCAGGAGGTGACAGCGGAGATTGCGCGCGAGATCGAGGGGTCCTTCGCGGCGGAACGGATCAAGGACGGGATCGAGGTTGCCCTAGTCGGGCCGCCGAATGCCGGGAAGTCGACGCTGCTCAACTACATCGCGCAGCGAGAGGTGGCGATCACCTCAGAGACCGCAGGCACGACGCGGGATGTGCTGGAAGTGAGCGTTGATCTTAAAGGGTTTCCGGTGACGTTTCTCGATATGGCGGGGTTGCGGGAGACCTCTGATACGGTGGAGGCGATCGGCGTTGCCCGCGCGCGGGAACGGGCGTTGAAGGCCGATCTGCGGATCGGGATTGATGCGGATGCCTCCGCCGTCTTCACGGAGCTTCTGCGCGACGATGATATCCGCGTGCGGGGCAAGGCGGATGTGGTCGTGGGCGCCGATATCTCTGGTGTGACGGGGGAAGGGGTGGACGATCTTTTGGCGGAGGTTGCAAAACGCGTCTCAGACCGCTTGGCCGACCGAGGGACCGCTACGAATGCGCGCCACCGCGCTGCGCTGCAAATGGCGGTGACGGCGCTCGCCACGGCGCAGGACGCGCTTCGCCAGGATCATTTTGACGTGGAAATCGTGGCCGAGGATGTGCGAAGGGGGGTGCGAGCCCTTGATGCCTTGATCGGTCGTGTCGATGTTGAAGACGTGTTGGGCAAGGTGTTTTCTGAGTTCTGCATCGGGAAATGAGGTGTTTCACGTGAAACATGAACGCGCAGATGTCGTTGTGATCGGGGGTGGGCACGCGGGCGTGGAGGCCGCGTCGGCCGCCGCGCGCCGGGGCGCGCGGACGATCCTGGTCACCCTGTCGCGCGCCGGGATTGGCGTGATGTCCTGTAACCCCGCAATCGGTGGCCTTGGCAAAGGCCATCTGGTGCGAGAGGTCGACGCCTTCGGTGGCGTCATGGGGTTGGCGGCGGATCAGTCTGCCATTCAGTTCCGCCTGCTCAATCGCCGCAAGGGCCCTGCGGTGCGCGGCCCCCGCACGCAATCGGACCGCGCGCTTTACAAGGCTGCGGTGGATCGCCTGATCGCAGACATCCCCAATCTGGAGATCGTCGAAGGCGAGGTCGCGGATCTGTCGGTTGAGAATGGCGAGGTGACGGGCGTCATCCTTGCCGATGACAGCGTGATTCCTTGCGGCGCCGTTGTGTTGACGACGGGCACTTTCCTCCGTGGCGTGATCCATATCGGAACGGAACGGCGATCGGGTGGCCGGATGGGGGAGAAGCCCTCGATCAAGCTCGCCGAACGCTTGGATGGTCTGGGCCTCGCCATGGGGCGGCTCAAGACGGGGACGCCCCCGCGCCTGCGCTCCAGTAGCATCGATTGGACGGGGTTGGAGATGCAGCCGGCGGATGACGTGCCGTCGCTGTTTTCTTTTCTGTCCAAGACGCCGAGCTGCCGTCAGATCGCTTGTGGGATTACCCATACCA
>CAZTKF010000215.1:0-1536 GCA_964614205.1 uncultured Loktanella sp.
GCCGCGGCGCAAAAAGCGCTCGGCACTGGCGGGGAGGCCGCGACCGCGCATTGAGTGGGGTCGGCGTGACCGGATGAACAGAAAACCGCCCGCCTGATGGATTTCAGGCGGGCGGTTTTTTTGGGGAAGGGGCGGCGGGTTCGCCGATCCTTAGCGCTTTGAAGGGGTGGGACGTGCGGTCCCATCCTAGTTCGGCGGGGTGTGCTTTAGCACGCCACGAGTGAGAAGGCCGCACAGGGGCTGGCCTCCCGAGCTGGGTTGCCAGCTGCGAAGATCGCGCCGAGAATAAATACCGCCGTCAGGATCGGTACGATCAGATGGGCGTTTTCCTCCGACAGCGAGTCGCCGGTGAGCATCTGCGTGGACATTTGCGGTACGAGCTCTTCGGGCGCGGTGGCGGTATCGGCGAAGGCCGATGTGGTGGCGAGCGTGGCGGCGAGAACGGTGCCGGCGAGTGTCTTTTTCATAAGGGTCCCTCTTGTATCTGCCCGAAGGGCGCTGGTTGTTCTTTGGCCAGAACCCACGTTTCGGGATCTCGCCAACGGCCCGGAAGGGCCGGAACGCATCATCACTTGCTCGGGTACCCGGGCGCGATGATGGCGCCAATGATGAAGATGGCCGCCATGAGGGGCACAATCAGGTGCGCGTTTTCGCCCGACAGCGAGTCCCCCGCAAGCATCTGCGTGGACATCTGCGGCACGAGCTCCTCAGGCGCGGTGGCGGTATCGGCAAAGGCCGATGTGGTGGCGAGCGTGGCGGCGAGAACGGTGCCGGCGAGTGTCTTTTTCATGGGTGTCCCCCTTCAAGGATGCGCCGGGACGGCACGGGTTATTGGTGGCACCGTCTCGCCAATACGGCGCAGGTGCGGGTCGCGTTTTGTTTTCATGCGCATCACCAAGGATGCGCCAGCGTTTTTTGCGTCGCGCCGGAACTGCGGCGCGCGCCACTCTTATTCCGGGTAGTTCATGCTACCACCGCTGATCGCAGCGAGGATGAAGAGCAGGGCGAGGAGGGGGACAATCGCGTGTTCAGCCGTGGCAAAAAGCGAGTCGGACGTGATCGCCTGGGTGGACATCTGCGGCACGAGCTCTTGCGTCGGAACCGTGTCCGCGACGGCGGCGGTGCTGCTGATGGCCAGGAGGCCGGACAAGGCGAGGGCGGGGATGCTCGATTTCATGATCGTCTCCTTACGGAATGCGCCGCGGGACAATCGTAACGTGAGGCCCCGGGCGGGGTGTGGGCGCAGGGCAGGCGGTCCAATCGGCCTCCCGCCATGCGCCAAAGGCTTACGCGTAGGCGCTTACTTGCGGAACTTGCTGCCGCCGCCGAGCGCGAGCAGGATGAAGATCGCGGCGAGCACGGGCACCAGGATGCCGGTGCCATCACCGGAGTCTGCGCTGATCTCTTGCGTCGACATCTGCGGCACCAGTTCGGTGGGTGCGGTTGCGGTTTCGGCGATCACGGTGCCGGCGAAGAGTACAGCGGCTGCGGCGGTGCCAAAGAGCGTCTTTTTCATGGAGTTCAGGGTCCTGTGGT
>CAZTKF010000216.1:0-1531 GCA_964614205.1 uncultured Loktanella sp.
AAGTGAACTGCGTCCAGATGAAGTTGGAAAGTGCTGGAGGATCTGGTTTGAGGCCTCTTTGACCTTGGTGCCCGGCGCGGCATTAGTCGCATGAGACCGAAGCGGTCACTGGTGGGCGACCGCCGCCAACACTCAAAAGCAGGCATGCTGAAGAAAGTTGAGAGCTCAAATCCTAACTAGTAGGGTTGATCTGCACCGTAATAACAACCTGCGGAGAACCCAGCGGAGCTAACATCTATCCGAGTGCCATGTGCTTCAGAGAAGTGGGCCTGCTGACGGGGTAGCTGAACTCCGTACTCTTTCTGGGCGATCAGGTATAAGTTGTTGGCGTTCGGGTGGACATGCCGGATCTCTAGTGACGGTTCAAGGATCGCATTTGCTCCGCGCGTCCCAATGGATTTGAAACCTTCGTAGTCAACTATTCCCCGGTTGGTTTGCGCGACAAGGTTCCGCAAGCGCGGACCTAGACTTGGATCCGCGAAGAAATCTACACCCATTGATCGTGCGACGAGCGCATAGGACAGTATGTGGTTGGCGCCTTGGGTGTGATACCAGAAACCCCGAACACCCCTATAGGAGTTATTGTCTATGAGACCATTGCTTTCGATAAGGCGTAGGAACATCCGGCGACGATCACTGATTTCACGCGCGGCCAGTCTGGCATCCCCCTTCCAGACCGCATATGCTAGCCGCGAGGTTCCATGTCCGGCATAGCTATATATACCCGGCCCACGCGTATTGGTGGCGAAGTCGCGGACAAAACGATTGTAGGACTGAGTGAAGTACCTGTCGATTACTTGTCGTTCTTCCGGCGTCATGTAGTCCCGCAGTAGGACTCCGACAACGTACAAGACTGCGTGAACTTGGGCTACATACTCTGGTCCGTGAACTGCACAGGCAGCTGTTATGTCGTTGTTTCCAGCATAGCACGGCCCTTGTGCATCAGCTTGGGCCCGCGTCAACAATCCATCCTCGAACAGATATCTTTGGTTGGCTGCCATGCGAACCATTACAGCGACAAGGTTCCCAGCAAGAGCTTGGTCATCAGTCGAAGCTGCGGCGGAGGCCGCATGAAGCAGGTGGTCTAGTCGGCGTGTAATGTGGTCGTGCTCGAACGAAGCGGAATTTGCATTTACACTCACCATCAGTCGCGTCGTGAAGCTTTGGCTATTGCGTTCAAGCTCATTAAAGTCTCTGAGAGCGGCAGTTCTGTTTAGCTGCCTCCCGTGAATGTCTCTGGAGCACCAACGAGGTGAAAGTTCATCCGTAAAGAAATACTTGGGCAAGCTGATCTCGTTCGATGCGCGTGTCGCAAACTCGCCACCAGTCATTTGGCATGCCGATAGGAGCGCGAGGCCGCCAATCACACAGATCCGGTTGAGCACCTTGAATACGGTCATATTTGAAATCCCCCACAGCCGAAAAGCTAGAGCATACGAACGCTGCCTTGGTTCAGTCAACCTTCGCGTGTCGGCTTAGTCCCACACAGCACCCTTCCAAACCGTCCACGCCCGAGGCATCATTCGGACAA
>CAZTKF010000217.1:0-1526 GCA_964614205.1 uncultured Loktanella sp.
CTGCCGTCCGAAAAGCACTTGTCTAGGTCTGCGCCGAAAACTATTGTGAAATCCCTTGCGCCAAATCGAGAAGCGCCGCACTGTTGTCGCCAGATACCCAACAATCCATTGGAAATGCCCATGAAGCATGCCGCTATTCTTCTCCTTCTCGTCATGGCCGCACCAGCCTTGGCCCAAGAGATTTCTGTAGATACAGTTGGTATTGGCACGACGCAGCAATTTTTCGAACCGCTCTCAGGTGATCTGATGGTGACAGATAGCCGCTCGACGATTGATGCTTTCGAAGGACTTGATGACACACCACTCGCGGGCATGACTGCGCGATGCTTCGGTTCGACAACAATTCTGCGCGGTGTACCTCGTGGCAGCGGCAATTGTGTGTTTACAGACCCAGAAGGTGATAAAGTTCTCCAGTCTTGGGCTGTCGACCACGTAGGACAAGGCACCTCATCGGGAACATGGTTTTTTGTTGGTGGAACCGGCAAGCACGAAGGCGTTGCAGGGCGCGGCCATTTTAACCGTTATACTCAGAATACATCTGGAAAGACAGAAACGCACATTGCGGGTGTGGCCCGCTGGCAATAGTCCACGCTACTGGTCTGCAATACGCATCTAGGTGATGAGAGCCTCTTTTTTCACGGCAGGATCTGATTTGTCGCGCACCTTGCTGCCGTTCACTGCTCAATCAGCCATCTTAGGCTAAGCGGGGCGAAGCTGTCATTAGATGTTCTTACACTAGCTTCTAACTCAACCCCACAAACTGGATGTCATAGTGAAACAATGTCTATCGTGGATCAGATTTTCGCCTATAATTACCAACAATAAAGAACATTGATGCCTTGGATTTGCCTCAGATTTGCCTTGCCCCCTCGCGATGATTGGGACGTCAGACGTGTTTTGTCTGGTGTTTAAAGTGTAACCAGTTTGGTGAGTATCATGTTCAATATAAAAGTAACGCCCGTATTGGGTTTCGCCGCAATTGCATTTTTTTCTGGGTGCGGAACCACTGAAACAACCCTCATAAGTTCGAGACAAGCGCCCGCGGAAGTGATGTCCATGATGAGCCCGCTGTCGTCAAAGTTCCGCAGCGAGTTGGTCTCAGTCGTTCATTTTGAATTTGACAGTGATGAGCTTGACACAGCTGCCCTTCAGATCATTGAGGGTCAAGCAGCTTTGATCCTCGACAACCCGAATATCCGTTTTTCTGTAACTGGTCACACAGACAGAGTGGGAAACAGCTCTTATAACATGGAATTGGGGATGCGCCGCGCCAACCGCGTGGTTGCTGCACTGGTGACCATGGGCGTGAACGAACAACAACTGCTCGCGCAAATCAGTATGGGCGAAGAAGAAAACATCATTGAGACTGACGATCGTGAAAGGGCCAACCGCCGGGTGCTAACAGAGGTGATGGGGCCAATGCCGGAGTTTCGTACCGCAGCTATCCTTAGAAATGATGATGACGACGACTGGAATAGTGACCGTCGTTGGAGCAGCCTGATCAGTATAGATCCTGAAGATGAAGC
>CAZTKF010000218.1:0-1514 GCA_964614205.1 uncultured Loktanella sp.
ACCCACCCTACGGGAGCAACGCGACGGCAGAGGCTATACATCAATGCAAACCTTTCGATATGCGTAGCACAACATAAGGGCGGAGCCCCGGCCCGAGCGCTGCCCGGCCATGCCGGGCGAGAGGCTCTATTTCATGGGTAAGGAATGCAATGGCAAAAGAAGTGGTTCTAAAGACAACTAGTCTTTCACGGCGATTTTTTCATTCAAGTATCGAGTCAGCATGTCGACAACTCGATGAGCAAATTGAAGTGTATTGCCAAGGCGGAGCGAAACCAGGGTGGAAAGATCGTGTGCTTGCTGGAGTGGTTATGCAGGCATTCTTGAACGAGTCATTCTTAAATGCGGTTGGTGTGCAAGTCATTGAGGGATGGTCGAAAGATTCATCCGCTAAGGATCGGTTGAAGAAAATTCGAAATCAACTGTTGCCCGATTTGGACGCAAATAAACCGCCATACTCAGTAGTTGATGAGCTCAGGCACTTACGCAACCAACTTGCGCACCAGTTGCCAGAGATCGACCAAAGACCGGTGATATCGCACAAAAAAGCCAGGCTTGATGCGCAAGACGAGGATGAGGGTGCAATTCTTGACCGTTTGGGGCACTCGCTTGAAAACCAAATATCTTTAGAACGCTATCGAAGCTTCAGAGATCAGTCAGCGCTGTTTCGTCAAATGGTACAAAATGCTTCAGGTCTGAGACACTGGGACCTTATTAGTACAAGGCAAGAAGAAGAAACAGTATTGAGCCACAAAGACGAATAAAGCTGGGCTCCGCCCGTCAATCGCTGAAACGATCCCCCGGATCGTTTCTATTTCGCGATTGCCCCCCACAAATCATACTCCCCCGCTTCCTCAACCGCGACCTTGACCACATCCCCCACGGCCAACCCCTCGGCCCCCTCATCAATAAACAAATTCCCGTCGATCTCCGGCGCATCCGCCCATGTCCGGCACGTCGCAATCCCGTCTTCGTCGATGTCGTCGACGATCACTTCGAGCGTGCGGCCGACTTTGGCTTCGAGTTTCGCGGCCGAGATGGCTTGCGCCTTGGCCATGAAGCGGTCCCAGCGGTCCTGTTTGACTTCGGACGCCACATGGTCGGGCAGGGCGTTGGACCGCGCACCCGCCACGTTTTCGTATTGGAAGCAGCCGACACGGTCGAGTTGCGCCTCATCCAGCCAGTCCAGCAGGTGCTGGAATTCTTCCTCGGTCTCGCCGGGGTAGCCGACGATGAAAGTCGAGCGCAGGGTGATATCGGGGCAAATGCTGCGCCAAGCGGCGATCTCGTCCAGCGTTTTGGCCCCAGCGGCGGGGCGGGCCATGCGCCGCAGCACATCGGGGTGGCTGTGCTGGAACGGGATATCCAAGTACGGCAGCACACCGTTTGACGGGTCTGCCATAATGGGGATCAGGTCGCGCACATGGGGGTAGGGGTAGACGTAGTGCAGGCGCACCCATGCGCCCAGTTGCCCCAACTCGCGCGTCAGGTCGGTGATATGGCTGCGCACCTCGCCG
>CAZTKF010000219.1:0-1488 GCA_964614205.1 uncultured Loktanella sp.
ATGCCGTAGGCCCAGTGCAGACCGGTATTGAACCACTGCGGGCTGTTGGGCGCCGCGCGCTGGGTGGCCAGCATATAGCGCATCTCGTCAAAATAGGCGCGGGCATCGTCCTCGGAGGAAAAATAGCCCCCTTTCCAGCCCCAGTAAGTCCATGCACCGGCCAGACGGTCAAAGACCTGCTTGGCAGATGTCTCTCCGCCAAAGGTCGCGCCCTCGGCAGGCACCGAGCGCCACATGAAAGCAGGAACGCCTTTTTCCTTGACCCGCTTGAGTTCGGACGGAACGCCGGCCTTGCGGAAATACTTCTGGGCGATGACATCCGACGCAACCTGACTCCAGCCCTCCGGAATTTCGCAGTTATCCAGCTTGAAGACGACGGTACCGTCCGGATTGCGAATCTCGGAAGTCGTCGTTTTGAACGCCAGTTCTCCGTATGCGCCGGTATCTGCCTTCGTAAAATTCCGTTCGATTTTCATTGGTCTGCCCCATATCTTGTGTGCCGACGTTGCGGCTGAATTCTCAATATGACTGCATTCGCAGCCAGAACCTGTGAAGAACCGTCACTGATAGGCTACATCCATACGCCCCCGATAAATGATCAAGGAAGGATGAATGAGCGCTGCATGAACTGCACTCGCCTGCTGAACTGTCCCCGTTGAGCTACCACATGTTGTGTCGTGGCGCGCTGTTCGCACAAGGTGACGCATCTAGCCCTCGTGGGTCAACGGATTTTTAACACAAAATGTGGATTAATTCGGTTGACGCGCGCAGACGGTCATGCCCCGCTTTTCGACCGGGTGATTCATTCACAAACTTGTCCACACCCCCCATGATTTTCGGCACCAAAGAGAAAACGTTGAACTACCGAAACTTAGCCCGAAGGCTTCAATCGTTGCCTCAACCAAAGGGGCCCTTGTGGTGCAACCCTGCCCTGTCTGTTCAGGCCGCCTGACAGATCCGCAACAAGCGTTGCAAAGTTGGCACGATGTCATGCGTCGCCCTCAAAATCAGCCAGCGGCAGCCAGAAACGCGGCACGCGGGCCAGCCATCCGAGAAACACTGGTGTCGAAGCAATGTCGCCCCCAATCCGCAAAGGGGAACACTTACGTAATACACTGTTTTGGCTATTTCGTTGTCATTTCGGCACAAAACCGCGTTCTAAACGCCGTTTGCCTGCAATTTCCGTTGACTGACGGCCCCGAGTGTTGTTTTCAGGTTTGGTATAGGCGCTGTAAGCTGCGGTCGCCTGCAACAGGAACATCAAATGATTGGGAGAATACCAATGAAGAAATTTTGGGTCGTACTCGGCGCACTGATCGTCGCAGGCGTATCCGCATATGCGGGTGGCTTGGCCGAAGCTATCACTGAAACCGTACCAGTGATGGCAGAGCCAATGGAAGCAGAGCCAAGCCTGCCAGGTTGGGTTATCCCTGCTGCTGTGATCGCACTGCTGATCGGCGTTGCCGTTTCCGGTGGTGATGATGACGA
>CAZTKF010000220.1:0-1487 GCA_964614205.1 uncultured Loktanella sp.
ACTTCCGTCAGTACGGGTATCTTCTTCTCTGCCAAAACAATGTCTACCTAAATGATTTAAGATGATTACTCTTTAATGTAGCAAGTCTTTTTCTTCAAAATGTTTTATTTGATAACCTCTATCTCGATAAAATCTAAAGCGCTCCCTAGCCTGCTCTTTATCGAGGTCATCCATCCCTACCAACTCAATTAACTGCCTAAAACGACTAAATACTGTTAATTGTTTCTGCGATAGGTTAATCAAAATATCATCATGGCACAACTCATTTTGTTGCCAATCAAAAACGACTGGCGTCTGCTTTGCAATCTGAGCATCTATGTGCACATTTGGTAAAAAACTTGTTTTGTCATGCTCCCAAAGCACTTTGGCAAATGTTTGGGCTTGCGCTTTATTCTCCACCGTCACTGTCACTACATTTTTTTTCGTAAGTGCGCGTTGCACAAGCGCAAGCAAGGCAAGACCTTTATCGTTAATACCTGAATAAAAAATGACTTGGGTCATGTTAAGTATTAAGCGATTCAGAACGTTTAATCAAAAATGTCGTTAGTAATGGCACAGGGCGTCCTGTTCCACCTTTTGCCTTACCTGATTTCCATGCCGTACCAGCGATGTCCATATGCGCCCAATCATATTGCTTAGCAAATCGTGATAAAAAGCAAGCTGCAGTAATACTGCCTGCTGGTCGACCGCCGATATTAGCCATATCTGCAAAGTTGCTATCTAACTGAGCTTGATAATCTTCCCAGAGCGGCATATGCCAGGCACGATCATGAGATGCTTTACCGGCATCTATTAGTTCTTGTGCAAGCGAGTCTTTGTTGCTGTAAACCGCTGAGGCATGTTGCCCTAATGCAATCACGCATGCACCTGTTAGCGTTGCCACATCAACAACCGTACTGGGTTCAAATCGCTCTGCATACGTCAATGCATCACATAAAACCAACCTACCTTCAGCATCAGTATTCAGCACCTCAATTGTTTGGCCTGACATACTGGTGACAATATCACCTGGTTTTAGCGCTTTGCCACTTGGCATATTGTCACATGTTGGAATAATACCTACAGCATTAATGGGTAAATTCAGTTCGCCAATGGCTTTGAATGTCCCTAACACACTGGCGGCACCGCACATGTCATATTTCATTTCATCCATCTCTGCACCAGGTTTGAGTGAAATACCGCCTGTGTCAAACGTGATACCTTTACCAACCAAGGCGATTGGCTTTTGATTTTTGTGTCCATTTTTATGCTGTAGGACAATCAAACGCATAGGCTCATCGCTGCCTTGTGCCACGCCTAAAAAAGCGCCCATCCCTAGTTTTTCAATTTCCGCCTTTTCTAATACCTCTACTTTAAAGCCATAGGTTTTAGCTAATTGCTTAGCCTGTTTACCTAGGTAGCTTGGTGTACAAATATTACCTGGCAAGTTACCCAAGTCTTTTGCCAGTTTGACACCTTCCGCAATTGCCAGCCCCTGTGTCAAAGCA
>CAZTKF010000221.1:0-1486 GCA_964614205.1 uncultured Loktanella sp.
GGGCATAAGCCGGGGCGTACCGGAATTGACCGCGCGGGTCAAAGTGGGGGATCGCGACCTTGGCCTGGCGACGGGCGTGACGGCGCGGCGCCTAGATCACATCACCTCGCTCATTAAAGTTCACTTCCGCATCGGCCGGATAGGTGGCGCCGTTTATCACGACATCGCGAATTGGTGTCCAGGTTTGCAGGCGACCCGTCTCATAAAGACGCAGCGTTTCACCGGGCAGGAACTCAAACGCTCCCATGGTGGCAGAGGCCCCCATCTCAAAGAACCGCAAGCGCCCGCTCCGATACAAGTCAACAGGTTGGTTGGCCGCAACAGTGAACCCCTGCTCAAGCGTGGCATAGGCGGTTTTGAAGCTCTGTGGCGGACCGCACGCGGAAACGGAAGTCCCGGGGTAAAAGATGACAGATGAATACTCCGCCGCCTCGAAATTCAGAAACCGAAACCCGCCGGTGACCTTGGCCTCCTTGATGGAGACGGCGCCGTTGATGTCATAGTCATGAAATGTAACTTTTTCGCCCGCCGCGATTACAGGCTCGGACTCGCCCACGAAGACCGCGATGCCATTCACCAGCGCGCCCAATGCGAATGCGCCCGACGCGTAGAAACTCACGGCGCCTTCCTTGATGACAAGGTTGCCCGATGTGCCTTGATACAGCCGCCCTAGAGTCACCCGCCGGTTCGTCCTCCCACTCCGCACCATGCCATTAAAATGGTACTGGACCGTCGAGCCTGACGCGAAAACGAAATTCGCATAGCCAAAGCCGAAGGTCTCGTCACGCGCAAACGTTCCGTATTGCAGCTCACCCGTTGGATAAAACCCAAGCTCGGTGCCGCCTTTGTAGAGACGACGCTGGTACAGCGTATCCTGGTTCAGGACCGCTCTGGCCAACCCCCCGTTTTCATAGAACCGCTCCGCCGTTGTGGGTTCATTGGCGATCGCACCGCGTTTCTCGCCCCGATCGCTCAGCGTGTAGCCATCCAGCAAGAGGTCCCCGAGACTGAAATTGGTCATTCTGCGTTCCTTTGCTGGTCAACGTCCTAACAAACGCAATCCTGTCAAAGGGATGACCACGGCGCAATCGCGGATGCGTGGGCCGCCCATGTGCTCACACCTCTTCCCCGTTCATGCGGCGGAAGCGTTGGATCAGGCTGGAGGTATCCCACCGCCCGCCGCCCAGTTGCTGCACCTCGGCATAGAACTGATCGACCATGGCCGTCACCGGCAGGCTGAGGCCCATCTCCTTGCCTTGGCTGAGCGCGATGCCGAGGTCTTTGCGCATCCAGTCGACGGCGAAACCGTGGTCAAATTCGTTATCGACCATCGTGCCCGCCCGGTTGGCGAGCTGCCAGGATCCGCCCGCACCCTGGCTGACGAGGGCGGCGACCTTTTTGGCATCGAGCCCTGCTTTCATCGCGAAATACAGCCCTTCGGAGATCGACTGCACCGCGCCGACGATGCAGATCTGGTTGACCATCT
>CAZTKF010000222.1:0-1457 GCA_964614205.1 uncultured Loktanella sp.
TTTCAGGCGCATGTGGAATATTGCAGGTGGAACCCCGTGAAACACGGTTTGGTCAGAAGTCCCGAGGATTGGCCATTTTCAAGTTTCCGTAGGGTGGGTGAAACCCACGCGTGAGGGATGGTTTGTGGGGCGCGTGGGTTTCTACGCTTGCTATAATCGATCAGCGTATCAACAGCCAATCAATCAACGATAAAACTTACATCACTACGTTCAAAGCTTGTTTCAAGTTCTCTTTGTCTTTCAAAAGTGAATTCGTTAAACGAGGCTCGGTCGATGAACACCCATTCATCTCCATTAAAGCTTGTATAGCGAAATCTTGATAACTTTCCTGTTTCAACGATTTCTCGAAGGACATCTTGAGGAAGCAACTGAGTAAATTGAATTTCAATTCCAGAGTTGCCACCGCGTACAACAAGTCCGTTTGACGTCATAACGATAGAATTTGAATTTACTGGCTCGGCGTCCATGCTGGCTATTGCAACAATAAGACCATCAATTTTGGCCAGAACTTCCGTACTTCTGTCACGTGATTCTACGCTTGCTGACTTAGCTAGAGTTGCCTCCCCCGCAGCAAGTTCCGAGACTTGTCGAATTTCGTCAAATTCCCGCGGAAGCCAAACGTAAGTGGGTATTGCAACCAAACCGATAGCAACTGCTCCACCGGCAAAAGTAGCCGAAGCCGTTCTAATCCACTCTTTCAAAACCCAACTCACGCCTCTAATCAATTAAAAGACGAGTACTTGGTACTAAATAACACGCATAAGCACAAGCAGAAGCGCCCCTAATATTGTTAGGAACGTAAGAAAGCTAAAGATCAGCACGACTATGATGTCTGGTTTGTACACGACGTCTCTCCGCTGTAGGACGGTATATTCACGGATAGATGTTAGTCCAAGGTTAACGCAAAGTGCGTTCAACGTCCAAGAAATAAGCTTCTCTTCGCCAATTTCCACCTCACTAGCTATCACATTTACTTCAGATAGAGGGAGCTCCTACAAATTTCGTTAGCAATAGCCAAGAACCAACTGTGGCACAAGAACATCAGTTCAGGCCGCTGCCGAAAATGTGCAGTAGAGCCTATCTCGAATACAATCGTATGCACAAAGTTCGACTCCCCACAGCACCAACCGCTCTAAATCTCTGGACGAAAAATTTCAAATTCACCCATCCATATTGACCGCACGCGCTCCAAGAATGGCCAGCTTAGCTGTCCATCTTCAGCGCCGAAATAAACGCTTCCTGCGGGATATCGACTTTCCCGAACTGCCGCATCTTTTTCTTACCGGCCTTCTGCTTGTCCAGCAGCTTGCGTTTGCGCGTGGCGTCGCCGCCATAGCATTTGGCCGTCACGTCCTTGCGCAGTGCAGAGAGTGTTTCGCGGGCGATGACCTTGCCGCCGATGGCCGCCTGGATCGGGATTTTGAACATGTGGCGCGGGATCAGGTCTTTGAGCTTTT
>CAZTKF010000223.1:0-1435 GCA_964614205.1 uncultured Loktanella sp.
TGGGTTTGTTGTGGCTGATACAGGCGGTCCCGACATTCTGCTTCACGCTAATGTTTTGCGGAATTTTGGGCAGTCTTCTGTCGCGGACGCTGCGGGTATCGAGGTTCGCATTCAAAAAACCGATCGCGGCATTCAGGCGGTCGAGGTTTTGCGCATCGATCCACCAGAGGCCGCGCCGGTTGCCGAGGAACAGTCCGAAAGCGATGGCGGTTTTGAAGAACCGATCGATTATTCGATCGCGTTGGAGCCAGCGCGTGTCAAATGGTTCGACAAGGCCAAGGGTTTTGGGTTTGCCAACGTGTTTGGGCGTTCCGAAGATGTCTTCTTACATATAGAAGTGTTGCGACGCTCGGGCCTTGCCGACCTCCAGCCCGGTGAAGCCGTGAGCCTTCGTGTTACGGATGGTAAGCGCGGGCGCATGGCGATGCAGGTGACAAGTTGGGAATCAGCGCTCAAATCCGACGACTAGCTTCGGTTCTTTTGCTCATACTGCCTGCGCCCGTTTGGGCGTCCTGCAGTATTGATCGTATCGAAATTCGCGGTGACTTCGGGCAAGCGGCCTTTCGCGTTGAGGTCGCGGATGACCCTTCCGAGCGTAGTCAGGGATTGATGTTCCGCGAGAGCATGCCAACGAGCGCGGGTATGCTTTTCGTGTATGACCGGCCACAGCGCGCCAGTTTTTGGATGCGCAACACGCTTATTCCTCTGGATATGGTCTTTGCAGACCAGAACGGTGTCGTGACAAGGATCCATGAGAACGCAGTCCCTTTGGATGAAACCGGTATCGATGGTGGGCCGGGCGTTCAGTTTGTTCTGGAAATCAACGGTGGGTTGGCTGCACGACTGGGCCTCGACGTGGGCGACGAAATGCGCCACCCGGCCATCGAAGGCGAAACAGCGGCCTGGCCCTGTCCGCAATAGAACTGTCGACAGCACGCGTTTTCTGCAAATTCCCACTTTTCATTCAAACCGACATTCGCTAAGCGGTCGGTCGTGTCGGGGCGTGGCGCAGTCTGGTAGCGCACCTGTTTTGGGTACAGGGGGTCGTGAGTTCGAATCTCGCCGCCCCGACCACTGAAGACCGAAAGGTCTTCGCATTTTCTCCAACCTATTCGTGTCATCAACTTCGATGATTCTACCGCATCAGCGCTGGCGCGTGGTCTGTCCGTCACGATCTGCGTTACCCAAACGCTCTATTTATAAGTGTTAATGGCGCCCCAGCCCCGTTAACGAAGCTTTAAGGACTGGACCGCACGACAAGGTCACTCCTGAAGCGTTGTCTTAGCGATCGGACGTAATCGCCTAAGAACCCTGCACTTATTCGCACCGCCCACGAACTGGCGCAAATCGCGACCGATACCGGGAATCAAGTGTTAACCTGGCGGCCCTTGAATCCGACCATTCGTCAACGAAAAAAAGTTACACGACCGTTACA
>CAZTKF010000224.1:0-1426 GCA_964614205.1 uncultured Loktanella sp.
CAAGGCTTGCCACCAAACGCGCCCCTTCGTTCCGCCCGATGACGACGACGGCTATATCGGTGGTTGGCCTCATCTTCCAGTTGCTCCGGTTGCGAGCCGGTAGGCGTACTTGATGTGATTGAACATTGGCCTATTGTTCGGCATAGAGTCAGTCTTCGAAAATCGGAAACAGCGTACGCAACTGCGCCGCGTTTCGGTTTTGATCATGGTGTTTGCTTACACGTGAACGCCCCTCTTCCCCCAAAGCCTTGAGTGTTTTGGTATCCTGGCAAAGCGCTTCTGATAGGGCGTTCTGCAGAGCGGGGACGTTACCTGCCTCTACGATCCAGCCGCATCTTTCATCCACCAACTCGGGGATACCAGTGATACGCGTTGTCACAACCGCACGTCCCAGAGCGAGGCTTTCCATCAAGACAATTGGTAAGCCTTCGGCAAAGCTGGGAAGCGCAAAAATACGAGCACTCCTGATGGCCTCTCGGACCTGATCTCCGGTCCCCCAACCGGCCAGTGTAACGTTATTTCCAAGACCTAAGTCAGAGATGCGAGCTTCAATCCGTGCACGGTCTTCTCCATCTCCTATGAACACCAGATCAAGATTAGGGTGGTCGGCTACCAGCGGCGCTGCAGCCTCAAGAAGCAATGCCTGGGCCTTGGCTGGGCACAACCGGCCAACACAGACGATCCGCGAATTCTGGGGTGGATCTGACGGTTCAAACTCGCCGAGATCAATACCACAGCGGACAATATGTACCTTTTCTGCCATCGCCCCATCAGTGGCATCAAGGACTACGTTGCGCGCATATTTGGTGATGGCCGCAACGAATTCAGCATGTTCAACTTTTGCTGCTAGACCATTTCCAACGGTATCATCGAACTCGTCTGGACCATGGGCTGTAAAGCTATAGCTTGGGCCGCCCATACATCGTGCCAACAAAGCCACGGCAGTTGAATTGGTCGAAAAATGCGCGTGTACATGATTTATGTTCCGCGACTTTGCTGTCTGTTTAAAGAATACAGCCTCCACCAGATAGGCCAAATTCTTTAGTCCTTTGCTTCCTGGTCGTGTGGCCAGATACAGCGCCATTCTTGATGCGCGCGCGAAGCCGACAGGGTTGGTCAAGACCTCAGTCAAAGCGCGAAGGGCCAGTAATAGAGCGCCGTGTTTGAGTATGTAGGTCGTTCTGCCAATTTCATCCTGATCCCGGTGGTCAACTGGCATCTCTGCCCAATCGCGGATCGCGAATCGTGCTACTGGAACGCCAGCTGCCTCATGTGCATGAATTTCGCGACGGATAAATGTCGTCGACGTAATCGGGTAGGTGTTCATCAGATAGGCAAGGCCCATCTCACATCAGCCCCAGCAGATAGGCGCCGTAGTCTGTCTTGGCATAGCGATCTGCAAGTGCGGTCAATTCTGCATCATCAA
>CAZTKF010000225.1:0-1420 GCA_964614205.1 uncultured Loktanella sp.
GGGGCTACACCACGCAGAAGGACCTGTCGGGGTGGGGCACCTTCCTGATGATGGGCGTGATCGGCCTGATCGTGGCGATGATCATCAACATCTTCCTGCAATCGCCCGCGATCATGTTCGCGGTGTCGATCCTGGGCGTGCTGATCTTCGCGGGTCTCACGGCCTATGACACGCAGCGCATCAAGACCGACTACGTCGCCCATGCGCAGCACAGCGATCAGGAATGGCTGGACAAGTCGGCGATCATGGGCGCGTTGAGCCTCTACATCAACTTCATCAACATGTTCATGTTCCTGCTGCAGCTCTTCGGCAGCCGCGAATAACGCGGAACCTGACGCACAAAGATCGAGGCCGGGCCAAGCGCCCGGCCTTTTTCGTTGCGCATGGGGGCCGTCCTGTCATGCAATCGTCACGTGGCCGGGGCAGAGGAGGCCTGAGACACCCGGGCCAAGGGAGCGCGACCGCCCAATGCCAGAGACCACGACAGACCCGCGCGACGGGGCAGTCCCGCCCGACCTGCGCCACCTGACCCGCGCTTTCGCGCGGATCGGGGTGCTGTCCTTTGGCGGGCCCGCCGCGCAGATCGCCCTGATGCATCGGGAACTGGTGGAGACGCGCGGCTGGTTGAGCGAGGCGCAGTTTCTGCGCGCCCTCAGCTTCTGCATGGTGTTGCCGGGGCCCGAGGCGATGCAACTCGCGACCTATGCCGGATGGCGCCTGCGCGGCGTGGCGGGCGGGCTGATCGCGGGCGGGCTTTTCGTGCTGCCGGGCGCACTCGTCATCGCGGTGCTCGCCGCGGTCTACGTCGCCTATGGCGCGCAGCCCGTCGTGCAGGCGCTCTTTTTCGGTATCAAGGCCGCGGTCATCGTGATCGTGGCGCAAGCGCTCTGGCGGTTGAGCGGCAAGGCGCTGCGCGGCCCGCGGGATGCGGCACTGGCGCTGGCGGGGTTCGTGGCGCTCTTCGCGCTCGGCCTGCCCTTCCCGGTGGTGGTTTTGGGGGCCGCGGTGATTGGGCTTGTAACCGCCTCAGCGCCCCCGCCGGACGCCCTTCCCGCCCCTGCCCCACCGCTGAACCCCGCGCAGACCGTGCGCACCGTGGCGATCTGGAGCGTCATCTGGCTCTGGCCCCTCATCCTCCTCTGGGTCGTTGCCCCCGAGAGCCTCCTGACCGAGATCGCGGGCTTTTTCACCACGCTGGCCGTCGTCAGTTTCGGCGGCGCCTATGCCGTGCTCGCCTGGATGGTGCAGGCCGCGGTGCAGGATTTCGGCTGGCTCACCACGGCGGAGATGATGGACGCCCTGGGCCTGGCGGAGACCACCCCCGGCCCCCTCATCCTCGTGACCCAATTCGTGGGCTTTCTGGCCGGCGCGGCGGAGGGGGGGATCGCCTTCGGCCTCCTGGCCGCGGCCCTGACGCTCT
>CAZTKF010000226.1:0-1411 GCA_964614205.1 uncultured Loktanella sp.
GCAGCCCGATCCGACGCGGACGCAGTAATGACGCATCTTCACGGACTAACAGAAAGGGTCGCCAGTCTTCTGGCGACCTTCACGATGGTGGTGGTCATGAGTGCAGCAAACGCTAATGAAGTGCAGATTTCACCGCCAAAGCGTGGCTCGGACCCAGTTGTGCTACATCTTCAGAACGGAATGCCCGAGGCGGCAGAACCGTCCGAGCTGTTGCAGGTCTTCGTTGGTGGATCCGATCCTTGCTGCGATGGCCGGACACCGATTGCTGGGCGCTATGCCTTGGACGGGACTTCCCTGATCTTTTTGCCTGCCTACGGCTTCGAGCCCGGGCAGGATTATGTCGCTCGCGCCAAGACGACGCCGGACGACATGACGCTTGTTCCGTTTCAAATCGCATCCGAAGCCGCCTTTGTGGCTGCGGAAGTGACACATATCTACCCAAGTGGCGACGACTTGCCCGAAAATGCCCTGCGGTTCTACATCCACTTCTCCACGCCGATGAAACCGCATGTCGCCTTCGATTACATCAGGCTGCGCGATGCTTCAGGCACAACTGATGACGCCGCCTTTATGCAGTTCAAGCAGGAGCTTTGGAACGCAGATCGGACGCGATTGACGGTCCTGATCGATCCAGGTCGGATCAAGCGCAATGTCGCAACGAACGTGGAACTGGGTCCGGCATTGCTTGAAGGTGAGCGCTACACACTTGAGATTGAAGCGGGCTGGCCTTCGGCCGATGGTCGTTCAATCCTGCCTAGGTTCGCTAGGAACTTTACAGTAGGTCCTCCGCTACGCAACCTTCCCGGCCTCAATCTCTGGGAAGCGACACGTCCCTGCGTCGGAACACAGGGCTCGCTTTACGTGACCTTTGATCGTCCATTTGACCGCCATCTTTTGGAACAGAACATCCATATTGCGGATAGCGGTGGGAGAAACATCGAAGGTACACTCATCGTCGGAAGCAGAGAGCGATCCCTCATCTTTACGCCAGATGCTGCGTGGTCGGGCGACACGATCCAGATCATTGTTGACGCGACACTCGAAGACGTTGCGGCGAACAATTTCCGCGACTTATTGGACCATGTTGGTGACGACACCAACGACAATACAGAGGACGTCTTGATTGTGTCACTGAGGGCCGCTTGCAACTAAGCTGCTCGGAATGGCTCTTAATCTGTTGATATCCACTCAAAACTGGGCGCTCTCGAGGGCGTCCAGTTGGCCAACACTATGGGAGTTCGGCGAGATCACCGTCTTTTCAACAGTGCTCCTGCAGCCAATGTCGGCAATGCGGGGTGTAATCGCGGCATCTTGACCGATCGGCGAATGGCAGGATTGGGCCGTTCGCTGGCCTCTAAACCGGTCCGACCAACGGAAACTCTGTCCCGGAGTTCCCCACAAACGGGTGCGC
>CAZTKF010000227.1:0-1408 GCA_964614205.1 uncultured Loktanella sp.
CAAAGAAACGATTTGATGAAACTCTAGACGTTGGACACTACGTCGTGCACGATCTCCGTCGCACATTTAGTTCCAACATGGCACGACTGGGTACACCTATCCACGTAACTGAGCGATTGCTCAATCACATCAGCGGAACGGTCAGTGGCGTAGCAGCAGTCTACAACCGCCATAGCTACGCGGATGAAATGCGCAGCGCCTTGCATGCCCACGAAGACTTCCTCCGTACAACCTTGAAAGTCTGTGGTTAGTCGTTTTTATAAGGCTATCTCTGGGCAAAGCAGAGTGTTTGAGAAGGGCAGCGCTTACAGCCGGACTTTACGCTCAGCAGAGTATCGTGTTCTTTCTGCTGTTCCTCCTTGCGTCGCCTACTAACAGTCTGGAAGGCCAAGTCGTTTGCCGAGCTTCATGGACTAATGCAAATCAAGCTCGATTGAGTAAGGGCGAAAGCTACTATCACGTATGGATTTGGCCGTTCTTCTTCATCTCAAGAATTGATGGCTTTCAAGCATGGAGTACGCTAGCAAGGCGCTGTTTTTTGAGAATGCATCGTCGAGAACATCGCACATAGCCGAAGCTGAGGAAGCCACAGTGGGTCAATGTACGATACTGATCAGGTACTACAAGCTCGGACAGGCCTTTGATGTGACTGCGTCCCACCAAGTTTGATCCACATCAAAGACTGACCTCATCGATTCAATCACGGTTCGACCGCACGAATTGGTGATCCGAGAGAGTCTCTGAAAACGTACTTTGGAGACAATCGGCCAGCGGATCATTTCCGCCTGGAGAAACGATTCGCGAGGGGATCGGGGTTGTGGGGCATTCTTCACTTTCGATTAATATTTGAATTCTGCTTAAGGGGATGTTGTGGGTTTATTCAGTGGACCGAGTAGTCGAGAGGTAAATAGAACCGGTGGAGAATTTTTGAGTCATGTCTCTTTTCCACTACTTATGTTAGCCTTCGCATGTGCATTAGTTGTTCTTCCAATTGTACTACCTGACATCAATAGCTATAACAGACTCCCGACCTTTATCGCTTCAAAAGCTAGCGAGATAGCAAATACAAGTCTAATCAACGCGAATTCATTCATTATTTCCATTCTTTCTGCTCCTTTCGTGTTGCTAGCAGGATATTTCTATTTAGTTGCTCGGTATTTTCGGGAGCGCGAATGGATTCGCCAAAGAGGCGGCCTGGCGCCCAGAGGCATTACCGGCCTATCCATATCTCTTATTGCAGCGTTCATTCTTCTGTCGAGCTATCTCTTCCATTGGAACGAAGAAACAATGGTTGGTAGCACTTTTTCTTGGGCTTATTGGTATCCAGTTCGACCAATTTTTGTTGCGATTATTTGCTCACTGCTGTCTTCCGGCTTCTTTCTCGCATCGGTGTACTTTTTTGAGAGCA
>CAZTKF010000228.1:0-1403 GCA_964614205.1 uncultured Loktanella sp.
AGAGGAAGAAGGGCAATCGGAAACTAAGTTCACTGGACCTTTGCGTCCCAGCGCCTCTGCGCGAGCTTTGGGATTGCTGAGGAAACAAACTCCGTTCGGTAAACGCCCCAAGAGCTTACCGACCCTCCGATGAAGAGCATGCCGCCTGACGGGAAGCAGCCCCAGGACGCCTTTGTCTCATTGCCCGAATAGAGCTGGAATTCTCGGACCTGTCCCGGTCCTAGTCGAGTCGCACGGTCGAATAGCGCGTTGCACCCAATGAATAGCTGACTCAAAGAGGCGCGGAACCGCTACCGGAAACGCTCGAGAATCACTGCTCGCAAGCAGAAAAACTCATCGCTGCCCCCATCGCCTACAGTCGCTACAACGCGGGCTAACACTACAGAACGCCATACTGCACCTAACCCACCCCGCCTTCAAGCCGCTGAGTCCAACGGCAATGTTCCCCCAGTCGCGCGAGTGAAGGTGACTTCAAATTACGGCAACCAAAGCGACCTGGGGCCAACCTCGTGTTTATCGCATTGCTATCCATTCAGTTTCGGTTTTCGATTTTGGTGTTGTCCGATGACGGCAACAACGAGCAAATTGCCTTCAGTTGGAATTTCATAGTAGATATTGTAAGGAAACGTCTTGCAGATCTTGCGATGGTAGCCGTCCACGACAGCATGAGACCCGCCGTGAATAATCAACGAATCGATGTCTGCCGAAATGCTCGAGCGAAAGTAGTCACCAACGCCAGGTTCCTGGTGTTCGTAGAACCAGTAGCCGTTTTCGATATCACGCTCGGCGTCATCTGAAATGCTAATCTGCATTGCCGAGCTCAGCTAAACGTCTCTTCGCATCAGCCCAAGAGGAAACGGTTGCCTCCCCCGTTTCTAACCGGCGTTTGCGTTCTGCAAGCACCTCTCGGTGCCAGTCGGGCACAGGAAGTTCAGAAGGATCCGAGAGGCTTTCCCAAACGGATTCTAAGACTCGAAGTTTTTCCATGGTGCTCATTGAATCGAGCGGTAGTTCAGATCGCATTGGTAGTCCTCCGTAGTCAATTATACCAAGAGTCGAATCGGCTTGGAGCGTACAGTTTTTCACTGATCGAGTCGGATAACGAAACGTATAGAAATCTGTCCTGAGACAGGCTGTGTCGGGATAGATTTGGCGTTGGACTTGCCGCTGGGCGGTATGCGAACAGTGCGGTGTTTCGGGTTCAGCTTAGCATCCAAGGAAGGCGTCGTCGAGTTGCATTGTAGAACACTGACGCGGATCGGAGCGCTGAGGAGCTGATTGCAACTGTGAGGCTGATTCGTTTTTCGAGGATTGTTCAGAACAATATTACCTAGCGCAGAGGCGCCGTAGAGGAAGAGGGGCAAACGGAAACCAAGTTCACTGGACCTCTGCGTCCCAGCGCC
>CAZTKF010000229.1:0-1397 GCA_964614205.1 uncultured Loktanella sp.
TGACCTGAACACTGGTTTGAGAGTTCGTGCATACGGACAGTGCATGGCAGATGTCCGGATGCGCTCCTTGCCTCGCCTGCGCTGGCCCAGAGGTGGCCTGCCTGCAAACCGTTCATCGTCCGAAAGGGGCTTGGCGCCGCGTCCACCCGCACTGGTGGATCGCGCTATCTAGGTGTGGGCCGAAACCGACCACATGCGAGCGACCATGCCGCAGTTGCCATCGATCTGCATGGCCTCTGCTGAGTAATAGAAACTTTTTTCTTATGGTGAGGTCTGTCCAAGAGCTTCTTGCGACTGACGAACAACACAGATCGGATACCGTTTCATGTGAGTTTCCCGAAAGCCATCGTTTGCTGTGACATGGCTTGGGGCATGGCCAAAGATTTGGTGCGCCACGGGCGGCATGCCGTCCCAGGATATGAAACGGCTGCCATACCCCAGTACGCTTAAAGACAGAGGCATCGTGCACTGCTCACTTTAGATTCTTTGTCGCAGTGGCGCGGAGTGAAGGCACGCTGAAGGCATCAAGGCCCACGGGATCCAGCCCGATATCATTCCGCGCAATGGAAGCTCTTACGTCGCGCATGCGGTTTGAAGGGGTTTCAGATAGGCTGACACTTCACCGCGCAGAGACGTCGCCCAGCGTTATCGGGCATTTGGATCAGAATACAACTTTAAGTAGTAATCTGGCTTTGTTTCGGTAAATTGTACTTTATACAATCTCGCGCCTATCCGCTGTTTCCGCTCTCAAGCAGGCCAGCCACGCCTCAAAGGCCCTCCGCCTCTGGGATCGCGCCTCGCGCAGGTAGCGCCTCAGCAGCATGTGCCGTTTGCCGTCGAGCGCCGTCTCGCTCGAGATCGCCCGACCAAGGCGGCGTAGCAAAGATAAGCCGGCGCGATACCGACGCGTCGTCACGCGCTCTTCTCTTAGCTCGCCTTCAATGTCTGCCGCAAACTCCTGAAACTCACTGGTGATCTCTGATGGCGCCTCCTCCCCCCGCTCGAAGCGCTCCAGAGACGCCAGCGCCGCGTTCACTTTCACTTCCGCCTCTGCAAGAGCGAGGGCGTGCAGCCTGCGGTCATCCTCGGCAAGAAGGTCTGCCGGTGTGAGGTCCGGTTCATCGAGGATTACCCTCAGCCACGCTGCAACAGCTGCAGGGTCAGGCTTTCCCGTTGCGCCATGCCTGCGCGCATTCTGCGCAGAAGTTGCCTTGCCGGCCTCCGTCCTGGGACCGGTGCTCTTGCGTGCGTTTGCACGGTTGCGCGCTGCCCTCCTGTCAAACGTCATCCCTCGATGACCTCTGCTACGACGGGACGCGCCCTCTGGAGCGCCGCGTAGTCACGCATCACCTCGCGCCGCCGCCGCTCGAGCTCCGGCAACTTATTCTCATGTTTTC
>CAZTKF010000230.1:0-366 GCA_964614205.1 uncultured Loktanella sp.
CGCCGAAATACTCGACCGCCTGGCTAGTCCCGACAAAATCAGTCTCTTCCAGAGCCGTAAGGACCGAGCCCTGAAGAAGGACGCTATCGCTCCCCAGCCGAACGCGAAGCCCGCTCGCCTCAGTCTCGAATATAATTTGGTCGAATGAGATGCCGTACGCAGCTATATCGATCTTGTCGCCGTCGTCAGCGCCAGTCCCCTTTTGGAAGTCGGTAATAATATCATCACCATCTCCGGGACGGTAAATGAAAGTGTCATCTCCGGAACCGCCAGAGGTCCGATCATCGCCCGCACCCGCGTCGATGATGTCCGCACCGCCACCCGCATCGATGTTATCGTTCCCGCCAAGTGCGATGATACGGTCGC
>CAZTKF010000230.1:466-1393 GCA_964614205.1 uncultured Loktanella sp.
CAACACTGTCATTGCCCGATCCAAGACTACCCGAGATACTCTCAATGCCGGTCCATGTCGTGCCACCCGCACCAAAACCCTGAATGAGATCAATCTCGATGTTTTCCGTTGCGGCGGTCAAATCAACAACAACGGCATCTCGGCCGCGGCCACCAATGATCACATCGCCCACACCGACATTGCGGATTATGTCATCCCCATCACCAGCATCGATAAAGTCTGCACCGCCACCCGCATCGATGTTATCGTTCCCGCCAAGTGCGATGATACGGTCGCTCTCGCCTAGCGTTGTAATGTTGTCATTGCCATCAGTCGCGGTGATGTCAAAGCGTTCAAAATTAGCGAATGTAGGGCGGACATTTGCTGCGTTCCCACCTGCGCTGTCGGTGTAACTGATGGATTCAAAGCCGCTCGTGGTACTGTCACTTTCGAAACGTAACGTAACGTAGGTGACGATATCAGTGGTGCCAGCAAGACCTTGCGAGTAATCGAGGCTAAGAAAGTCAATTCCTGAGCCACCATTCAAATTGCTGACCAAAGCCCCTGCTACAACACTGTCATTGCCCGATCCAAGACTACCCGAGATACTCTCAATGCCGGTCCACGAGCCAAGCAATCCCTGCCCAGTGAACAGGTTAATTGTTAGGTCTTGTGTTGCCAGACTTGCGTCAAAACTGACGGTATCGCGCCCAGTTCCGCCGGATATGATGTCAAATACTTCAACATTCAGGAACCGATCATTTCCGGCTCCTCCACTCAGAACGTCAACACCACCGCGACCATCAATTGTATCGTCACCATCGCCCCCCAGAACGACGTCATTCACGTCGCCTGTGGTGATAGTGTCATTGCCCGCCGTCCCGATCACCACGAACTGTTCGATATTGTTGAGATTGAGCCTTCCATCGGCACCGCTGAAGCTTCGGT
>CAZTKF010000231.1:0-1382 GCA_964614205.1 uncultured Loktanella sp.
GCGCAATTGCGCTGGAGGTCGAGGCACTCGAGGTCATTTTGCAGGATGTGACCCGGCCCTACGTCGCCACGTCGAACAAGGCGCCGTCCCATCCTGAGTAGAATCGCGGAACCGCGCCGAGACGTTTAGCGAGTATGGTTTTCAATGTCTGCTGCGCGGGCGACGCAGGCTTTCGCTGCGGCGGCTCGAATGGCAGCTTGGTTCACGTGATATCGGTGACACGTCACCAACTGGTTGTTATGCTCTGTGAGTAAATCAAACGACTGGTCCACAAAGATGACAATTTATCGAGATTCATTTCCTCTCAGCAATGTCGATCTGCTTTTGGCCTATGTCGGGATGGAAACCGATTTGATATTCAATCAAGGCGTAGACCTGCCCGGCTTTGCCTCATACCCGCTTTTGAAAACAAACGAAGGTCAAGAACTGCTCAAAAGGTATCTGGAGGACCTGATCGCTTTAGGCAAAGAGACGGATACTGGCGTCATTCTTGAAAGCCCGACATGGGTCGCAAACCGGGACCGTGGGGCTGCGCTTGGGTACGGTTTCGACGAACTCAAGAAGCTCAATCAAGACGCTATCTCGATGATGGCGGCAGTACGGCTAGAGAGCGATCACGCACCTATTGTCATCAGTGCAAATATTGGACCGCGCGAAGATGCCTATGCCCCGTCGGCGCAAATGACGCCGGACGAGGCAGAACGCTATCACGCAGAGCAAATATCGGTTTTGGCAGACACGGATGTGGATGTGATCAGCGGATACACTTTGGCATATCCATCCGAAGCGATTGGCATGGTCCGGGCAGCCCGCCAGTTTGGACTACCTGTGGTCATCTCATTCACAGTGGAAACCGACGGGAGGTTGCCGACCGGAGAGTCACTGCAGGAAGCGATATCGGAGGTCGATACCGCGACTGACGGCTATGCAGCCTACTTCATGATCAACTGCGCGCATCCTGAACATTTCTCTGGCGTTCTGGAAGACGCATCGTGGATGCAACGCGTCAGAGGCATCATTGCCAATGCCTCACGCTGTAGTCATGCCGAACTTGACGAAGCCAAAGAACTGGATGACGGAAACCCGACCGAGTTGGGATTGCAGTTGTCCGATATCAGGCGAAAGTTCCCCCATATTCAGGTTTTGGGCGGATGTTGTGGTACAGACATGCGCCACATGGGCCAGATCGCCAATGCTGCCAGAACACTTTAAGCACACATTCGCTTCTGTCTGGATTCTATAACTACGGGTTCAAAGCCGCCTTTCGCGGCAAATGCACAGAGCACTACATCTCCTGTTCACCTCTCCATTGAAGCCCTGCCCTCATCCCGCTATGTCGTGGCCTCGCAAGGAGTGATGTGATGCCACAGTTTCTATCCACA
>CAZTKF010000232.1:0-1356 GCA_964614205.1 uncultured Loktanella sp.
CGCAGATCCGGGATCTCGATTGGCAGGCGGTGATCGCCGGATCACCGCTCGACCCTACATTCGCGGAAAAACTACAGGCGATGCGCCGCGACCTTGGGCTGGAGGATCGCCTTCACCTGCCCGGCAAGGTCGCGCAAGACGCGCTTCAGACGCTCTACGCCCGCGCCACGATCTTTGCGCTGGCCACGCGGTATGAGGGCTACGGCATCGTTTTCGACGAGGCACTCGCGCACGGCCTGCCGATCATCTCCTGCGCCGCAGGCGCGGTGCCCGACACCGTCCCGCCCGACGCCGGCGTCCTCGTCCCCCCCGACGCGCCGGAGGCCTTTGCCGCCGCCCTCCGGACCCTGCTGACCGACCCCGACCGCCGCGCCACCTATGCCCGCGCGGCGCAGGTCGCCGGGCGCGCTTTGCCCACCTGGCAGGACACCGCGAACACCATCGCCGCGGCGCTGTCGCCATATTTTGCCCTCAACCCGTGAGCCCCTGATGCTGGAAACGCCCGTGCCCCCGAAACGCCGCAGCGCCATTGGCCGCTCGCTCGACACCTATTACCGCGACGCGGCCCGCACCGCGCGGATGGACGCGCTGAACGCTGCGTTCGTCCCGCGCGGCGGGCTGGCGTTTGATATCGGCGCGCATGTCGGCGACCGGACGGGCAGTTTCCTGCGCCTCGGCGCCCGCGTCGTCGCGGTGGAGCCGCAGCCACGCGTCTTTCGCGCCCTGCGCATGATCTATGGCCGTGAGGCAAAGGCCCATCTGCACCAGGCCGCGGTGGGGGCGGCGCCCGGCACGCTCGACCTCCATGTCAACAGCGCCAATCCCACCGTCTCCACCCTCTCGCCCGATCTGATCGCCGCCGCCCGCGGCGCGCGCGAATGGCAGGGGCAGGTCTGGGACCGCACCCTCGCCGTGCCGGTCACGACGCTCGACGCGCTCATCGCCGCCCATGGCCGTCCGGATTTCGTGAAGATCGATGTGGAGGGGCACGAGCTCGCGGTGTTGCAAGGGCTGAGCCGCCCGATCCCCGCGCTGTCGTTCGAGTTCACCACGATCCAACGCGATGTGGCCCATGCCTGCATCGACCGGCTGCGCGCCCTCGGCCCCTATCGCTTCCGCTTCAGCCTGGGGGAGGATCACCGGTTTCAACAGGCTGACTGGATGGAGCCCGCAGCCACACAGGCCGCGCTCACCGCCCTGCCCATGTCGGCCAATTCCGGCGATATCTTCGCGCGATTGGCCTGAGCGGCGCGGGCTATTCCGCGTCCACCGGGATCTCCCGCACCAGCGCCCGCGTGGCGCTGTCATAGACCCGGATCACCCCGTCCGTCCCGGTCAGGACCGTCAGATCGCCCA
>CAZTKF010000233.1:0-1351 GCA_964614205.1 uncultured Loktanella sp.
CCACCTTTTTCTTGGTCTTCTGGATTTCTGCCTGCTCGGCTTTGTGCGCACGGCGTTCCTTGCGCGTCATGTCCGATGTCACGGCCTTGTTGGTTTCGTCGACCAGCTTCTGGATGTTCAGAACCATCGCCTGGTCGTTTTGCGCCCGCTGAAGCGCGGCACGCTTTCTCCGCTCAGTGTCGACCATTTCGATCCATTCGTCGGCAGACTGGATCCGGTCCTGAGGGAAAACCTGGAGCGCCTTGTCGATGGCGCGCAGCATGTAGTCATCGTGACCCTGAATGCGGCGGAATAGCGGCTCGTAAGGGTCCGGGCGGCCCGCCGCAATCGCGGAAACTCGCGCTTGGCTGTTGGGTGGCGCCTCGCCGGTGATGACATGGTAAAACGTAGCACCCAGCGAATAGAGGTCTGAGGACGCATTCTGTTTGGCGCCAGCGACATAGAATTCCTGAGGCGAGTAGCCGTCCTTGACAACATGGAGCGCGCTCAACACCCGGCTGGCGCGCGTTGCTTCTTCGCGTGCCGCGCCGAAGTCGATCAGGACCGGGTGCATCCGGTTGTCTACAAGGATGTTGTCGGGCGAGATATCGCGGTGCAGGACGTCGAATTTGTGGACGTAGTCGATCGCGCTCAGAACCTTGAGCAGCATCTCCTTGATCTCGACAGGACCCAGCGTCGCACGCGGATCCTCGATCACGTCAAGGAGGTCTTTGCCCTCAACGAAGTCGAGCGCCATGTAAGCGGTGCCGTTGTCCTCGAACACCTGGTGGATGCCGACGATATTGGGATGCGTCAGCTTGGACAGACGCCGCGCCTCTTGTCCAAAGAGGCGCACGATTGTCTCGAATTCTTTCTGGTAGTTCTTGGAACGTGCCCGCACCGTGCTGGCCGTACGACAGCACATGGAGGACGGGAAACACTCCTTGATGACGACGACGCGGTCCAGACTGTCGCGCGCCAGATAGGTGACGCCAAAGCCGCCAGCATTCAGAAAGCGATCGATCACGAACTGCCCGTGAAGAAGCTCGGTCCCCGGCTTCAGCTCATCTGCGACCACTTCGGTCTCAGAAACAGGTTGATCGTCGTGTTGCGCGCCCATGGCCATCCCAAACATCAATCGCGAAAGCGGAATGAAATCAGGCCGAGACAATTGTCCCGGACGAGGCCAAAATCAGCCCTATCCACACACCAACCCACTTCGCTCGAAACAATGGCTAGGCGCGGATTTGGTCCATAATGTGGCAGGAAAGCGGGCAATCCCGGTCCATCGGAAACATAATGAAGGAAAAGTTAACTTTTTCATCCGCGAGGAAACAGATTTGAAAAGCGAGGATTTCCAATGACGCAGAAC
>CAZTKF010000234.1:0-1336 GCA_964614205.1 uncultured Loktanella sp.
ATATCGCGCCGGTGGCCTATGGGCACACGCAGATGCCGCTGGTCGAGGCGATGCGGCGGCTCGACCTGACGGCGATCAACAGCCGCGGCGATGCCGATGCGTTGCTCGCCGCAGACGTGCCGGAGGCGGGCGTGCGCGCCTTCCTGTTGCAATCGCTCGACGTGGCGGGGCGGGCCTGGCGGTTGAACCTCGACACGCTCGCGCGCGACATGCCCGCGATCCTGGGCTGGCCCGACGCGGTTGGGGGCAGCTTCGCCGGTGAGGCGCTGTTTCTGTCGGGTGCGGCGTCTGACTACGTCCTGCCAGAACATCGCGCGACGATCAAAACCTTCTTCCCCGAGGCACGCTTTGCCAAGATCCCCGGCGCGGCGCATTGGCTCCACGCCGATAAACCGCGCGAGTTCGTGGCCGCGGCGGAGGCCTTCCTGACCCGCTAACGCGGGCGGCGCATCCGGTCGAAGAGGTTCGTTTTCCACACGAATTGATGCACCAGCACGGCGCCGACGTGCCCGAGGATCAGGAGCGCGAGGAGCGCGCGTAGCACCTCATGCGCATCGCCCGCCGCCTCCACCTGACCGCCCCAGGCAGCGGCACCCGTTACCGGTAGCGCGAAGAGCAGGACGTAGAAGGCGATATGGGCGATGTGGGACAGCCGCTGAAAGAGCGCGGGTTCCCCGGCCGGTGGCGGCGGCGTCCCGTGTTCGCGGCGCAGCATCAGGCGCACCACGGCGAGCAGCAGGATGATCATGCCCCCCGCCGCATGGCCGATCACGGGCGCGCTCAGCACGTAATTCCCGGTCTCCGTGGCGAGGTCATAGGCATCGTCGATCCCGTCATGCAGCAGATACTGCAACGCGACGAGCGCGACGGTGATCCAATGCAGCCGGATTTGCAGGCGGGAATATCCTTCGGGACGGGCCAAGGGCATCCTCCTTTTGCGCGTGCCGGGACGATGGTGTCAGAGCGCAGCGACGCGGCGCGCGATGATCCAGCTTGCCGGGACCGCGAGGGCGAGGCCGACCCCGCCCGCGGCCACCAGCGGCTCCCACCCGGGCCACCCCATGACGAGCGCCACAACGATCCCCGTGCCGCCCAAGGCGGTGGCGACAAGCGAATAGAACAGGAAAAACAGGCGCATCGCGAACCCCTTCGCCGAAACCGGTGGCGGTGATCCTAAACCCCGTGCGCGATGGGTGTCCTTGATCGGGATCAACACCGGCCCCCGGGCGGGATCGCGCCCATGTGGCAGAAATGCCGAGCCGACCCCGGTATTTTGCGGTGCAAGACAAGATATGGTTGCCACGCCCACCCCCGCGCCTGTATCCGGTAGTTGGTG
>CAZTKF010000235.1:0-1314 GCA_964614205.1 uncultured Loktanella sp.
GGCTCGATGTCGATCCACTCCTGGCCCCATTCCGCAACGCTGCGAACGATCGGGCCAAGCGAATGGCCCGCTTCGGACAGGCGGTAGTGCGTAGGTCTCCCGCGCCCTTCCGACTGCCGCGTGACAAGACCTGCGGCCTCCAGATCCTTCAGGCGTTGGGACAGCATGCTGCGCGACATAAGCGGGACGCCGCGGGCGATATCGTTGAATTGCGTCGAACCCTCCAGCAATTCGCGGAGCAGCAGTAGTGTCCAGCGGGTGCCTAGGATCTCCGCTGCCATCGAAAGGGGACAGTATTGGCCGTAGTGCGGTCGCTTCTGCATATCCGTAGCCCCGTTGGTCCTAATCGAACCATAACGCCACTAGCAATGGCTACCAGTTCGAAAACTGGACTAGATCGAACGGCACCTGCGCGCCAATGGTCGGCTCCATGCCACCGATAGCCGGAGGCAACTCAGGAGGATGACATGAAAAAATTCGTAATCGAGAGAGATATCCCCGAAGCTGGCAAGATGAGTGATGCCGAAGCAGCGGCCGCTGCTCTAAACTCCAACGCCGCGCTGGCCCAACTTGCCCCCACTGTCCAATGGCAGCATAGCCACGTCGCAGGTGACAAGATTTTCTGTGTCTACCTGGCCGACGACGAGACGGCGATCCGAAAGCACTCTGAGATCAGCGGCATCCCGATCACGGCCATATACCGCGTCGATCGTGTGATGGACCCGTCCTCGGCACAGGTGTGAGGCAAGACATGGTCGAAGTTTTTGGCATTGACGTTGAAGAGGAAGTCACGACGCAGCAGGCCTTGCGCTCCTATCGTAACCCGCCGTCTCGCTTTGTGGCCAATAAGGTGATTGGCCACGTCGACGATTTGGCTCGACGCTTCATCGCGGCCTCGTCGATGGTGGTACTCGCCACGCGGCGGGCTGACGGCGGCGTCGATATGACCCCGAGAGGTGATCCGCCGGGCTTTGTCCAGATCTTGAACGATCGAGTGATCGCGCTGCCCGACAGACTGGGCAACAACCGAGCAGATGCGTTCGAAAACATCCTTCGTGACCCTGGCGCCGGTCTGTACTTCATCATCCCGGGGCACAGGGACAGCCTGCGGGTATCTGGGCAGGCAAGAATCGTGCGCGATACGAAGTTGATGAGCCAGATGGAGGTGCGTGGCCACGTTCCGGACCTCGCGATCTTGGTTCAGGTCGATGCGGTGCTAAGCCACTGTCCCAAGGCGTTCGTGCGCGCAGGCATGTGGGAACAGAATGCTTGGCCCGATGTCAGCAACGTGCCGTCCGCCGGGGAGTTTCTAAA
>CAZTKF010000236.1:0-1302 GCA_964614205.1 uncultured Loktanella sp.
CGGCGCATGGCTGGAGGCCTGATGCGGCGATCAATCCTATGGTCATGAAGAAAAGTGATGGTGCGGACCGGCGGATTCTACAAAGCGTCGAAAGTAACTTAAGACCGTTATTTTGTAGCTTATTATTTCATTTGGTACACACAAGACAGTACCTAAGCAGTTCATTGAAGCCTACCGTTATGTCCAAAGTTACCAGCTATCCAAAGAAGTCCCCTGCTGGTTATTATTCCTATCGCCGTACCGGACCAATATTCGGGAAGACGTAGGAGGTAAGGTCAACACCTACTTTTGTAGCGACCGGATCAAGGCCCTTGTTGAAGGCTGGTTAGGGATTGCGCCGGAGTTACATGTGATCAAAGGCGTGGAAGACAAAGCCGCATAGAAAACTATGCACAGCAAGATAGACATTGGGGATTAGGGATTGGCCAGCGCATATACCACCAAAACAGACCAAAACCTTTCTGCAGAATTGACCAATTCGTCAGGACTGCTAACATACTACATATATGTTTTTAAAAGGAAATGCTGATGCGAAAAATAATTGCTGCGGTGGGCATACTCGGATTCGTCGGCTGTGATACAGCGGCACCAACTTTCTATGAGAATTTCGTAGCGGGAAAGTCGTTTTCCATGTGGCACAAAGCTGGATCAACAGGCCCGCAGACAGACTTAGACACTACAAATTGCGAAGTTGAAGCCCTACAGCGAGTTCCGCAGCAGCAGGTTGCTACCACTACCCCTTCATTTACGACCCCTACTCAGACTTTTTGCAACAGGATCGGCACTCAAACACTGTGTAACACAACTGGTGGTCAAACCTATGGAGGCGGGACAACTGTTAGAGATGTAAATGCGGAATTAAGAAACCGTGTGTTTAACCAGTGCATGGCAAGTAAGAATTATAGCTATGTTACCCTTCCACCATGCCCCGAAGGTATTGATGTGAGAATTGGCATGACCAGCTATCTGCCTCTTTCCAGAACAAGCTGTTACATAGCTTATCCAAATGGTAACGGTACCATAACCGAATATCGGCCCCAGTCGTAGCAATCGATGACCGGTCTTTTGGCTTGATCATCGGAGCAGCATCAGCTGCGTTCACAATCGACCTAGCTACAGAAGTTTATAGCGCCCCAGTAGAAGCCCTCTGCTGTGTTAGTTAAAGGTTTTTATTTGGCACACAAACCAGCAACAAACGGTACACAAAAGGCAAGCAGTCCCTCGCAATACCCCCTATTTTTTTTATAGAAATTATTTGAAGAATGGTGCGGTCGGGGGGACTCGAACCCCCACGAGTGTTAC
>CAZTKF010000237.1:0-1302 GCA_964614205.1 uncultured Loktanella sp.
GATTACTGTTCTTGCGCGCTATCTCGAACATGCGGAGCATAATGTCTGGGGGTGAGGAGAACCCTGGACTCAAGAGCCATTGTTTCCGGTCCGGTTGACGAGCAAACCTCTGCCTACAACCCGCATTGGGTTGCATCAGTTTTTTATCTTGTAGGGCAAACGATATCGGAGCGGCGGCGTTTCGATCATGCGATAACTTAGGTAGGCAATTGGGACAAAGCAGAGAAAGCTCAGGAAGGAAAACAAAAGGATCAGGAAGATATTCGACAGCTCAAGAACGTTCGCATCTATCCAAGAGGCGAGTTCAAAGACGACGAAGAAATGAAGGAGGTAGATCGAATATGAACATGCGCCAATCGCCGCCACGATCCGTGATACTCCAGCGTTCTTCATTGAAAATGAACAGTCATACCAAGCAATCAAGAACGAAAAACCCATTGCCAATATGAATGGATGAATAATCCAAATGGGGCTTGGGGATGGAAACTCCGGGTTTGTCATGAAACCACCTAGATGGTCGAAGTAAGTGATATAAATGGCAATTCCGATTGCAACAAACACAGCGAAGATATGTTTCCCAGTAACCCAGTCTCGTTTCTTAAATGCCAAGATCCCAAGCACGAATTGGTCAATGCCTCCCACGACGGTAAAATATGCGAGTGCATGAACAGTGCCGTCGTTTAACCAAATCCCAGCTCGAAGCAGCAAAGAAAACACGATCGCAAAGACCAAGTAGACCAGTCTACGAGATGAAACTGCTAGCAAGATTGGCAACAAGATATAGAAATGGAGTTCGACGGCGATCGACCATCCACCGTTGGGCCAGATGGGATAGATAAATCCCCTCACAAGTCTCTTGAGGTAATCACTAACAGACTCTGAATCTAAACTCGTGAGACCATAGAGGATAAATACAAGTATCAGGAGAGGAAACAATCGAATCAATCTGTTCCACAGAAATGGCACATAACTGATCTGATGGCCGTCGAGCAGCTTTGCAAAAAGATAGCCGCTGAGCGCCATGAACATGGCTACACCGATATGGCCCTCGGCGAAGAATGACAGTGGGAAGGCTTCTGGACCCGTCAGGTGACCATTCTTGACGTGGTTGAAGTGAAAAGTGAACACAGTGAATGCCGCCAGTGCACGCACATGATCCAATCCTTGATAATACTCACCTTGGGTTGCTTGTACCAAAATGCTTTCCGGCTTTTTTGCTAGGTTTTCAATTGGCGTCTAACACCAGCGCAAACGCGGATCCAATTACTTTCGTGGTCATTACATGCGCGGCGGTGCGGCGCA
>CAZTKF010000238.1:0-1282 GCA_964614205.1 uncultured Loktanella sp.
ATGAGAACATAACATGAACAAATGCCGCGTCTTACACTCTCTCAGAAGCTCGCAATTCTTTCTGATGCCGCCCGCTATGATGCGTCTTGCGCCTCCAGCGGGACGTCACGGCGTGACAGCCGCGATGGCAAGGGGCTAGGGTCAACTGAAGGCTCGGGCATCTGCCATGCCTATGCCCCTGACGGGCGCTGCATCAGCCTGCTGAAAATCCTGATGACGAATTTCTGCATCTATGACTGCGCCTATTGCATCAATCGCGTGTCCTCGAACGTTCAGCGCGCGCGGTTTTCACCTGATGAGGTCGTGCAGCTGACGATCGAATTTTACCGGCGCAACTACATCGAAGGGCTGTTTTTGTCCTCCGGCATCATCCAGTCCCCCGACAAGACGATGGAAGACATGCTGCGCATCGCCAAACGCCTGCGCGAGGTCGAGAATTTTCGCGGTTATATCCACCTGAAAACCATCCCCGACGCCGCGTCCGAACTGATCGAAGAGGCAGGGCTTTATGCCGATCGTCTGTCGATCAACGTGGAACTGCCCACAGATACCAGCGTCAAAGCCTATGCGCCCGAAAAGAACCCCGCGACGATCCGCAAGGCCATGGGCGATGTGAAAACCCGCAAGGAGGCAGCACGCGAACGCAGCTATACCGGAAAGCGGAGCAAGCGCTTTGTGCCAGCGGGACAATCCACACAGATGATCATTGGGGCCGATGACGCGACCGATGCGATAATACTCGGGCAATCCAGCAGGCTTTATGGTGATTACAAACTCAAGCGGGTCTATTATTCCGCCTTTTCACCAATCCCCGATGCCACGGCGAAACTGCCGCTGATCAAACCGCCCTTGGCGCGCGAACACAGGCTCTATCAGGCAGATTGGTTGTTGCGCTTTTATGGCTTTGGCGTGGATGAAATCACAGCGGCGCGCGCCGATGGCAACCTTGATCTGGATGTCGATCCCAAGCTGGCTTGGGCTCTCAAGAACCGCGGGGATTTTCCGGTGGACGTGAACCGTGCCAGCAAGGACATGCTGTTGCGCGTTCCCGGGTTTGGTACGCGCACGGTCGGGCGCATCCTTGCCACGCGCAGGCACCGCAGGCTGCGGTATGACGATCTGCTGCGGATGGGGGCGTCGCTGAAGAAAGCAAAGGCCTTTATCACTGCGCAAGACTGGACACCCGGTGGCCTGACAGACAGCGCAGATCTGCGGGCGCGCTTTGCGCCGCCCCCCGAACAGTTGAGCCTTTTTTGATGTATACCGTTCCCCTGCCCCGCAT
>CAZTKF010000239.1:0-1274 GCA_964614205.1 uncultured Loktanella sp.
AGCTAAATTCGCCAAATTACCGTCCGCTTTATGATCAGATTAAAGTCTTGATTACACAGAGCCTAATCGGTGGGGAATGGCGTCCCGGTGAGATGATTCCGAGTGAGGTTGACTTGGCAGCAAGATATAAAGTTAGTCAAGGCACGGTTAGAAAGGCTATAGATAGTCTGGCAACAGAAAATATCGTCATTCGTCGTCAAGGTAAAGGTACATTTGTCGCGACGCATAAAGAGGATGACATAAAACTACGTTTTTTGCGTTTAACAGCAGAAACGGGTCAAAAGGAATTGCTAAATAATGAGTTTATCTCCTGTACTAAATCTAAAGCAGGTGCATACATTGCAAAAATTCTAGAAATAAAAGCAAGCGCAACCATTATCGAGATTAAACGGTTGCTGACATTTTCTGGTAGGCCGTTGATACATGATCACATTATCGTGCCAGCACATGCTTTTAAAGGTTTAAATAAAGCAAAAGTTGAAGAAAGTGGTGGCTCCATGTATAGCATGTATGAGTCACAGTTTGGTGTGAGGATGGTGAGGGCGGAAGAACGCTTGAAAGCTGTGGCAGCTGAGACAGACGTTGCAAAAGCATTGGGGCTAAAAGTGGGGCATCCATTGTTGAGTATAGAACGAGTATCTTTCACCTATGGTGATAAGCCGATGGAGTGGCGGTTGGGGTTGTGTCTGACAGATGACCACCATTACATGAGCGAACTAGAATAAAAATGCATATTTCATCTCAATCGCTTTGTTGCTCACTTTTTTGCTTGCTTATGTACGGTTGTGTACACCACGCTTCGCAAAAAAGTTTGCGCCTTGCGCTTGAGTGAACTCTGCATTTTTAAATGAAAAGTAAAGCGCTTTAATGCGCAGTATAAAAGAGGTAAAAAATGGATGACTTAAAAAAACGCGCGTTGGATTACCACCAATTTCCTATACCAGGGAAGTTGAGCGTGGAGTCGTCCAAGCCATGTGCCACACAAGATGATTTGTCGTTGGCTTATACGCCTGGTGTAGCTGTACCAGTATTGGAAATTAAAGAGAATCCAGCGGCCGCTTATCAGTACACTAATAAAGGTAACTTGGTTGCTGTGATCTCGGATGGCACTGCGGTGTTGGGTCTCGGTAATACTGGCGCATTAGCTAGTAAGCCCGTGATGGAAGGTAAAGGGGTGCTGTTTAAACGGTTTGCAGGTATTGATGTGTTTGATATTGAGGTGGATGCAGCAACGCCAGATGATTTTATACAAACCGTCATTAATATTGCGCCAA
>CAZTKF010000240.1:0-1258 GCA_964614205.1 uncultured Loktanella sp.
TCCGAGCGACAATGGCGACGCGATGGGCCGGCGTCCTTTGGACGCCATTCGGCCTATACGAGATGAGAACAACAGAGGGCAGCGGCCGACCTGGAGGGCGCTGTCGGAACGGGTGGTCATCGTGGTCGCTTCGAAGTTTCGATGTTGGATGAGTGGCGCGCGACATCGCCAAAGCGGCCTCCTGGGGGAGGTCGGCCGCTGCCCGGCGGGGCCGGGCGACGCCAACTACTTCTTTGACTTCAATGACACCAAGTAGTTCGCAAAAGCAGAACAAGACACGAGCATATACTTGGCGTCTTCCTGAGTGGGTTCGGCACCGTCCTTCATTATGGCGTGCCGGATTCCGCCCGCGTCGCTCGTGTAGGCGTATAGCTTTTCAAATCCATCTCGCAATGCAGGATGTACTACTAACTCGTTAATGACTGCCCGCAATGGCTTACTAACGCCACCAGTGTTCCTTCCGGATGCATAGGCTACGGCAGCCTCAACAGCAGAGATCGCCTCTTTTATTGAGTTACGGTAGTCCGGGCTTTCGGGATCCGAAAGCAACTCGGCTGAACGCCTAATGTGCAGCCTGACACCATCCACACTTGACGACGACGCTACGGAGATGCTCTGCACTTCGTCCGGAGCTGTAACCGCAACAAATTGCGAATCAATCAAGCGAAACGCGGCTTGTTCTCGCTCCAAGACTTGGTTGACGGAATTTTGGAACGCCTCCACCTTCCGCGCATCTGTAAAATTTTCACATAGAAACTCGATAAAGTCGAAGACCCGAAAAAACTGGGCCGCAAAATAAAATTTTCTAATATATTGAAGGGCATCATCCGGAAATTCGGGCCTTTCATCAAACGGCACCTTTAGAAAATCGTGCCACAGTCTCATAGTTAAAACATGGAATTCCTCTGAATACTCCCACGTTTCGTTGAGTAGCGAAATCCGACGAAAACAGTGGGCATTGCACATATCCCACAAACCGTTCCTCAATGAGTCTGGGAACTGGCTGTGATCTAGAGGCATTCGCGGCTTCGTAAATCCAAACCTTTCTGAAAACGGCGATCTACTCACCCAAACACTCCCTCAAACTCCCGCCATTCCCCCTTGCTCATGCCCGACGTCTCCTGCGTCACGGCCTCTCCCGCCAGCCGCCGCCGCAAGACCTCGACCCCCTTCGCGCTCAAATTCACGCCGCCCATGCGGTAATCCTCGAACGCGCCGTAGGCGGCGGGGACCCAGTCTTTGACCATCTCGCAGATCG
>CAZTKF010000241.1:0-1256 GCA_964614205.1 uncultured Loktanella sp.
GCGGTGTCCGCCATTTCCTTGAGGGTGATCTGGGCTTTCCCTGTGCCTTTGCCGTTGCCCGGTGTCGCGGCAAGAAAACCAACAATGATGAAGTGCGCAGCCTGATCCACACCAAGCGCCCGCTGATCGTTCTGGGTTCGATCAACGAAAAAATGTATATGGCCGAGATGAAAGCCGGTCATGGACCAAGCCCCGTGTTTATCCCGGCCAGCTTCCCCGGCGCTGCGATCCGCCGTGCGACAGGCACACCGTTCATGGGCTACGCCGGTGCAACCTATCTGTTGCAAGAGGTCTGCAACGGTTTGTTTGATGCGCTGTTCCATATCCTGCCGCTGGGCGCGGATATGGACGCAACAGATGCCACATTGACCCCGCTGCGCCGCGATTTCCCTTGGGATGCCGACGCACAGGCCAAGCTCGACGAGATCGTGGCGACCCACCCGATCCTGACACGTATTTCTGCTGCAAAGACGCTGCGCGATGCAGCCGAACGTGCAGCGCTCGACGCCGGCAATGACCGGGTTGTTCTTGAAACCGTCGAAACCCTGGAAGCTTCCAACGGAGGACGCAAATGACTGACTTTACCACAGATGCACCCATCTCTCGGGTCCGGTCGGCGCCGCCAAAGCGCGAATACTATGCCTATTTCGCCCTGATCTTTCTGGCCACGCTGCCGCTTTGCATCCTGACATGGGTGTTGTCGGCGGCGCGCCGGATGGAACTGCCGGAAAAAGGGCCGTTCGCAAAGGCCTGGACACAGGCACGCATTATTACGCCGCAGATCTTCAGCGCATGATCCGCTGGCACACAGTTTTGCCCCGAAACGGGCATCCGAGGTTCATCATTCCCCCCCGGGATGATGGATTGGGGCAGAGGAAGAGCTTCTGTCGTAACCCGGCCGCGGGGGGTGCGCGGCGTCAGTACTTTATTTTGGAGACAAAACATGGCTGACAAATCTGATCTGTCTTTCACAGGTCTCACTGACGAGCAGGCCCAGGAGCTGCACGCAGTCTACATGAGCGGGTTCACGATCTTCACGATCGTAGCTGTCGTTGCTCACGTGCTGACGTACATCAAGCTTCCTTGGTTCAGCTGGTAGGAGAGGAATAGCACATGGCACAGTTCTACAAGATCTGGCTGGTATTCGACCCACGCCGCGTTTTCGTGGCTCAGGGCGTATTCCTGTTTTTGCTTGCAGCGATGATTCACCTCGTCCTGCTGAGCAATGAAAGCACAAACTGGTTCCAACTCGCCTT
>CAZTKF010000242.1:0-1244 GCA_964614205.1 uncultured Loktanella sp.
TACTTGTTGTATTTCCTGTTGCTGTGAAATCTACTCCAGCAGCATCTTGAATTTCATTTGTTGCATCACTATCGCCGTCACGGATATCAATAGTAGCACTTGTCCCATCAGTGATCGTTACCTCCACACTTTGGTTAGCTACTCCTCCTGCACCAATGCCTAAATCTTGATCGTCTGTTCCATCTACACCATCCAATTCTGTTTGTAGTTCTTCAATGGCGTCTTGTACGTTAGTACTTGTCGTATTTCCTGTTGCTGTGAAATCTACTCCAGCAGCATCTTGAATTTCGTTGGTTGCATCACTATCGCCGTCACGGATATCGATAGTAGCACTAGTTCCATCAGTGATCGTTACCTCCACACTTTGGTTAGCGACTCCTCCAGCACCAATACCTAAATCTTGATCGTCTGTACTGCCTGCAGCTAATTCTGATAAAGCCCCTTCTACATCCGTGGCAGTGAAGTTTCCCGCTGCATCTGCAATGGCCACCTCAGCTGCAGTCTGATCATCAGTATTGATAACAGCAGCTAAGTCCGCTAATGCCACAAATAGGGTATTGCCATCAGAATCTGTAATTTCTAGTTGTCCCGATCCGTTGTTAACCGTAAAAGTTACATTGGTTGTATTCGTATCTACAATAGCAGCAATATCAGCTAAGGCAATTCTGACTTCTCCCCCATCAGAATCTGTTAGAATTAAATCTGTACCGTCCTCTGCTAGAGAAACATTTGTTGTATTGGAATCGCTACCTGAAGTAAATTCCCAAGAATCACCATCCCAAAAGAAGATATTTCCAGTATTGGTATTTACATAGATATCACCGGTATCTGCACCTGTAGGCGCAGTTGCACCAGGAGTTGAAACATCGGTACCGCTAAGCACCTCGCAATTACATTGGTCTTGCAAAGTGACTGTTGTTTGAGAAAAAGCAAATCCTGACAGTAACAGAAAAAGCAGTGTGCTTAGAATCTTTTTCATGGGAGAGATTTTTTGCAACATCGTAGGTTTTATTTTTTATGAACTACTCTAAAAGCGTCCATTTTTAATTTAGTTTTTGTTTACAATGGTTTGATTTTGAACCAATTTCTCTTGAATACACTTCAAGACTTTACAAAATTAGCCTTACCCTTAGCCGAGTAAAATAATTGTTGTGTATGCATGAATTACGATTGTATAGGCTTAAAAACGTGAGGTCAATTTGAAAGTAAAGTGTGCTTTTTATCGATGAAATCAGTAAAATCAA
>CAZTKF010000243.1:0-1235 GCA_964614205.1 uncultured Loktanella sp.
CTGCTGTGATCGCACTGCTGATCGGCGTTGCCGTTTCCGGTGGTGATGATGACGATGGTGACAGCAGCTTGCCAACGTAAGCTGCTACCTCGATGACGAGCGGCTGAGCAGGACTAAATGTGGCATCAGCGCCCCCTAAACAGCGGATCGTAATCGGAATTTGTACGCGGCAGCGCAATGCGCTGCTGCGTCGTCTTTTGGAGAGTATCTGGGAACAGCCCACCCCTCCAAACTTTGACGTCGATGTGGTGATCGTCGACAACAACGATGAACCGGCGGTGACGCCAGACATCATAGCTCACCCAGAGAAGTTCAATCTCACAATCCTTCATGAAGGCAAACCCGGGCTGGTCAATGCGCGCAACCGGATCTTGGACGCAGCCACAGCGGCGCAAGCCACTTGGCTGATCGGCGTTGATGACGATGAATGGGTCGCCCCGGATTGGCTGGCGAAATTCACTGTTGCCTTTGAAGCCCTTAATGCGGAAATCATCGTGGCCGCCAAACGGTTGATCTACGACGACTCGACAAGCCCGTTTGTCGAACGCCGACAGATCGAAGATCTTCCTGCCGGTACCGACACCAGAGTTTTCTCAACTGCAAATTTTGCAATGCACGCCCGCGTTTTCCATCCCGTTCATGGGCCCGGATTGCGCTTTGCGATGGAATTCAATGAAAGCGGTGGAGAAGACTACGAGTTCATGTTGCGCGCCAAGAACCTCTATGGCTTTCGGGCGCAGTACTGGCCCTACTCTGTCGCGCGTGAAGAGGTCACCGGGAAACGCACTTTCTTCTCTCACCACTTCAAGCGCAGGGTCGCTGCTCAGGTCACCAGATACCGTGCCATGGACTTGCACAGCAAAGCGACGTCCGGTGGCTCTCCTTTAACGATGCCGCTCGGTTTGTTGCTGCGCACCAACAGAGCGATCGTCTATGGAACGGGCTGGTGCCTTATTGGAATCGGCCTCTTGTTGATTGGCCGCAAGAACGGGCGCGAAGTGATCGGCAAAGGTCTTTTCAGCTTTGCGCGCGGCTACGCTGTTATTCCATTTCTTCTTGATTCCCGCACGGTTCTTTACGGAGCAGATGTGAATGCAGATCGTTCGGCATCAGCATAGAAAGCGGGCTTCCACATGCGACGCCTACGTTGAACCTGAACCCAAAGCCTTGTGATTTGGTGAAAATGGTCGGGGCGGAGAGATTCGAACTCCCGACCCTCTGTTCCCAAAACAGAT
>CAZTKF010000244.1:0-1225 GCA_964614205.1 uncultured Loktanella sp.
ATTCGGTCAGCCCGTCGGAATAGATCAGCAGCCGGTCCCCCGGCGCGAGGGTGAAACTGACCTCTTCAAACGCGGCCCCGTCGAGCAAGCCCACCGGCAAGCCGCCATGGCCGACCTGAATGACCTCGCCCCCGGGTGTGATGCGCATCGGGTGCGGGTGCCCGGCCTGCACCATCCGCACGACCCCCGTCTTCTTGTGCAAAAGCCCCAGGCACAGCGTCAGATACCGGTCGGTCTTCACCTCCCGCAGCATCAGCGCGTTCAGCCGCCGCGCGACCATCGCGGGCGGCAGCGGTCGAAACACCCCCTGGCCAAGCGGGGAGAGCGCGATGTTCTGCTCCGGCGCACCATCGCTCAGCATCGCAGCGACGCGCGCGCCGATCATCGCGGAGGCGACACCATGGCCGGAGACATCGATGCTGAAGAACCCCAGATATTCATCGGAGATGTCAAAATGGCCCACCATGTCCCCCCCGACATGCCCCGATGCCTTGAGCCATAGCGACATTTCGACCCCCGGAAAGGAGGCGTGCGCGTCGCGCAATTGCGACATCTGAAGGCGGCGTGCCTCTTCCAGGTCGACGTCGATGGCCTGATACAGCGTGCGCAATTCCGACAGCGCCGCGCCGAGGGAATGCGTTTTCTCCACCAATTCGCCCTGCATCGCGACGATCCGCGCCCCGGCATTGAGCCGCGCGCGCAGTTCGGGGGCCTGCAGCGGTTTGGTCAGGAAATCATCCGCGCCCGCCGCCAACCCCTCCGACAGGGCCGCGGCGTCGGATTTCGACGTCAGCAGAATGATATAGGCGTAGCCTTCGCGCCCGTCGCGCCGTAGACGTCGGCAAAACTCCGGCCCGGTCATCGCGGGCATCATCCAGTCCGAGACGATGAGGCCGATCTTGGGATCGCGCGCCATCTCCAACGCGAGGACCGGATCGCCCGTGGCCACGGCGGGCAGGCCCCACCGCCGCAAGAGCGCCATCAACATCCCGCGCTGCGCCGCGCTGTCATCGAGCACCAGGACCGTGCCCCCGGGGCGGTCGGTGGACGCGTCCGTCCCCCCGGTAGCGGGCTGGATCGGCGGCGGGCGGGGCGGCTGGCGGGAATACATGGGTCTCTCGATCGGAAAACGGGCAACGCAAAGGAACAGATGCCGGGGACAGTCGGCGACGGGCAGAGTTTCCGTGGGACTCGTTAAATCCCGATGAACGCTAAAAATCGCGGT
>CAZTKF010000245.1:0-1200 GCA_964614205.1 uncultured Loktanella sp.
GTCCCGCACAGTGGTCATTCGATCGCTCACGCAAACTGCTCTCTGATCAACCGTTCCTCTAACCCGTGCCCCGGGTCGAACAGGATGCGGTGGCGGATGGACGGTTCTGAGTGGATTTCAACACTCACCACATCGCGCACGGATTTCCCGTCGGCATCTGCCATCACGGGCCGCTTGGCCGGATCGATCACGTCGAACCGCACCACCGCTTTTTTCGGCAAGAGCGCCCCGCGCCAGCGGCGGGGGCGGAAAGCGGCCATGGCTGTCAGCGCCAGCACATCCGACCCGATGGGCAGGATCGGCCCGTGGGCGGAGTAGTTGTAAGCGGTCGACCCCGCAGGTGTCGCCACCAGCGCGCCATCGCAGACCAGTTCATTCATCCGCAACCTCCCGTCCACGGTAATGCGCAGTTTGGCCGCCTGCGGGCCCGCGCGCAGCAGGCTGACCTCGTTGATGGCAAGAGCCTCATGCATCTTGCCATCCATCGTCAGCGCGGTCATCGCCAGCGGGTTAATCACCTCTTCCTCGGCAGCGTCCAGACGGGCAGGCAGATCGTCCGCCCCATATTCATTCATCAGAAAACCGACCGTACCCCGGTTCATGCCATAGACCGGAACGTCCAGCCCTTGGGTCGCATGCAGCGTCTGCAACATGAAGCCATCCCCCCCCAAGGCCACAATGACATCCGCCTGCTCCTGCGGCACATCACCATAGCGGGCGGCCAGATCGCGCAGCGCAGACTGTGCAATCGGGACAGGGCTCGCGACAAAGGCAATCTTAGGGCGTGGCATAACGTAAAAACCTTTCAGTTCCGATAAGTTGTGCGGCGATCGGGACCGAAACGCAAGCCGCCGATAGGAAACCAGTTGTGACGCGCTCATAAACGTCATGGTCGTTTTGATGCTTTTGGCGGCTGCTTTCCTGGGGTATGAGAGCGCAAGTTTGGAAACCTGGCACCTTTTAGGGGGGATGCACCCATGAACGTCACAGTCCGCGACGACGGCTTTTTCACCGAAACACTGGCAACACGCGATCCAGAGATCTATGCCGCGATGCAGGCCGAGCTTAAGCGCCAGCGCAAAGAGATCGAACTGATCGCATCGGAAAACATCGTCAGTGCCGCCGTCATGGAGGCACAGGGCAGCGTGATGACCAACAAATATGCCGAAGGCTATCCCGGTCGCCGCTATTATGGCGGGT
>CAZTKF010000246.1:0-1200 GCA_964614205.1 uncultured Loktanella sp.
TGTTCCGGCGCGCCCCTGAGATCAGCGGCGCGCCGGTGTCGTTTTGGGGGGGGAGCGCGCGGAAAAAGTGACGATGTGTCACTAATAAGTGACGAAGTGTCACTTTTGTTGTGTCGCCGCGCGGTATGCGCGGGTGATGTCGGCGAGGATGGAGACCGCGATCTCCTCCGGCGTCTCCGCCCCAATCGGCTGGCCTACCGGCCCGTGTAATCGCGCCAAAGCGTCGGTCGGCACGCCCGCCGCGGCCAACCTTTCCAGCCGCGCGGCGTGGGTGCGGGTCGAGCCGAGGCAGCCGATGTAATACGCCGGGCTGTCGAGCGCGGCGATCAGGGCGAGATCGTCGATCTTGGGGTCGTGGCTGAGCGTGACGACGGCGGTGTCGGTATCAAGGCCGAGCGTGGCGAAGGCTTCAACAGCATCGCTTATCATAATGTTTTCGTTTGGAAATCGCTCTGCGCTCGCGAACCCTGCGCGCGGATCGCAGACGATCACCTCCTGCCCCGCGAGCCGCGCCATCGGGGCGAGCGCTTGGGCGATATGGACCGCCCCGACGAGGATCAGGCGGGGGGATGGGCGGATGACGTGGCGAAAAACGCTTTGGTGAGAGGAGGTTACTGGTAAGGGCGCTGCCGCGTCATAGGGCTTGAGCCGCCTTGCGCCGGTGTTGAGGTCGATCTCCGACAGGACGGCGCGCCGGGCTGCTATGGCCTCCGAGAGGTCTGCAATCCAATCGTGAGATGAAGACCCTGGCGCAATGCATTCCAGATAAACGGAAATCTCGCCGCCGCAGGACAGCCCCACCGCGAAGGCATTGGCATCCGCGACACCGTACTGAAGCCGCTTCGCCCCGCTGGTTTCGAGCACCACCTCTGCCTCCGCCACCACCGCCGCTTCGACGCAGCCGCCGGAGACGGAGCCGTGGATCTGCCCATCGCGGGTGATGAGCATCATCGCCCCGGGTCGGCGCGGGGCGGAGCGCCATGTCGCCGTGACGGTCGCAAGCGCAATGGCGTCCCCGGCAGAGAGAAAGCGCAACGCTATGTCGAGGATCGTATCGGGGCCCGGCTTCACACCAACACCCCCCTAACCCCTTGGCGAAGAACACAAAAGGCCCCGGCGACTGCGCGCGCCGGGGCCTCGTTAAGCGTCCCGTTCAGGGCGATCTCAGAACTCCGAAATCGTCAGCCGCGCGGGGTTGTT
>CAZTKF010000247.1:0-1194 GCA_964614205.1 uncultured Loktanella sp.
AATCTGATGGGTTGAGTTTAGGTAAATTAACCGGCATGTAATGGCTTTCAATCTAGATTGATAAGAATATTGTAGCGCATTAATTTATTAGCTGCTGGGCTAACTATTAAATAGGCTAGGCTCTGCGCCAAGTAGTTCCCTGTGGCGTGTCCTCTAAGATAATGCCTGCTTCGGACAACTCCTTGCGGATACGGTCTGCCTCTGCAAAGTTTTTGGCTTTTTTGGCTTCAGCACGCAATACAATCATCCCTTCTACATCAATAGCACCAGAAGTAGAAATTTCATGTTCAAAAAAGTTATTCTGATTAATAAAAAGCTCAGGCTTAACCTTTTGTGTCAAACCTTGAAGATAATTATTTGCATTACTTTGCAATAAACCTAGCACTCCCCCCAAGTTTTTGAGGAGCGCCGCCGATTCAGCTGATTTATTTTTATTAAAATCATTCGCTAGGTCAAACAAAACGGCAATCGCTTCTGGGGTATTGAAGTCATCATCCATTGCAGCTTTAAAACGCATAGCTTGCGGGTGTTGCCAATCAATTTCAGCATCAGAAATCTCGGCACCCCGCAAAGCGGTATACAGTCTGGTCAAAGCTGCCTTTGCATCATCCAGATGTTGATCACTATAGTTTAATGGGCTACGGTAATGTGCTCTTAAAATGAAAAAACGTACGACTTCTGGATCGTATTTTTCCAATACCGTACGAATCGTAAAGAAATTACCCAATGATTTGGACATTTTTTCATCATCAATACGTACAAAACCATTATGCATCCAATAATTGGCCATTTGGCAACTGTGGCTGGCTTCACTTTGTGCAATTTCGTTTTCATGGTGTGGGAACTGCAAATCTTGCCCACCACCATGGATATCAAAATGCGCGCCTAAGTGTTTTGCGCTCATAGCTGAACACTCAATATGCCAGCCCGGCCTGCCTGCCCCCCATGGAGAGTCCCAATTAGGCTCATTTGGTTTAACTGACTTCCACAACACAAAATCAAGCGGATCTTTCTTATAAGTATCAACCTCTACACGTTCACCAGCTCGCAAGTCATCCAAACTTTTACCAGAGAGCTTGCCATAACCATCAAAGCTACGCACCGCATAGAATACATCGCCATTATCGGCGAGATAGGCGTTTCCCTTTTCCATCAGCTTGGCAATCATGTCTATCATCGCATCAATATGTGTGG
>CAZTKF010000248.1:0-1176 GCA_964614205.1 uncultured Loktanella sp.
TAGGCGGTGATCTGTTCGACTTCTGGGTGGGGCCATTTTACGTTGGCTTCTTCGGGGTCACGACGTTCTTTTTCGCCGTCCTTGGGACGATACTTATTTTTTACGGGGCCAGCCAAGGCCCCACCTGGAACCCGTGGTTGATTTCTATCAATCCGCCGCCGCTTGAGTATGGCTTGGGTGCCGCACCCCTGTTGGATGGCGGGCTTTGGCAGATCATTACGATCTGTGCGATCGGCGCTTTTGTCAGTTGGGCCATGCGCGAGGTCGAGATTTGCCGCAAGCTTGGCATCGGCTATCACGTGCCTTTTGCTTTCGGCGTGGCGATCTTTGCCTATGTCACGTTGGTGGTGATCCGCCCTGTCCTGTTGGGAGCCTGGGGGCACGCATTCCCCTATGGCATCTTCAGTCACCTCGATTGGGTGAACAACGTCGGCTATACCTATGGCAACTTCCACTACAATCCGGTCCATATGATCGCGATCACGTTCTTCTTCACCACATGTCTGGCACTTGCTCTGCATGGATCATTGGTCTTGTCGGCCGTGAACCCGCCCAAGGGCGAAGAGATCAAATCACCCGATCATGAAGATACCTATTTCCGTGATCTGATCGGCTATTCGATCGGGCCTTTGGGTATTCACCGTCTTGGCCTGTTTCTGGCCCTGAACGCTGGTTTCTGGTCGGCAATCTGTATCGTCATTTCCGGTACCGTCTGGTTCGAAGAATGGATCGTCTGGTGGGACTGGTATTATGAACTGCCCTGGTGGGTTGATCTGTAGGAGGATATGAACAATGGCTGAGTATCAAAACATCTTCACTCAGGTTCAGGTCCAAGGACCGCCTGAAATGGGCATCAACCCGATGCCCGCCAACCCCGCCTCGGAACGGATTGGCAAAGGCAGCTTCTCCAAGTTGGCTGGCTGGTTCGGCAATGCGCAGTTGGGCCCTCTCTATCTGGGATCTTTCGGTGTCATTTCGCTGGCAACCGGTTTGATCTGGTTCCTGATGGTCGGCATGGCCTTCTGGGCACAGGCCGACTACAACCCCGCAATTTTCCTGCGGGATCTGTTCTGGCTGTCGCTGGATCCACCAAGCCCCGGTTATGGCCTGGGTATGCCTCCGATGAATGACGGCGGTTACTTCATGATCGCATCGTTCTTCCTGCTGATCTCGGTG
>CAZTKF010000249.1:0-1173 GCA_964614205.1 uncultured Loktanella sp.
CAACCCGGATCATGCGCAAGGGCAAAGAAAAAGCCCCGCCAGAGGAGGCGGGGCTCTCAAACTGCTGGCGTGCTGACTTATACTTAGAAGTTAAACCCAATGTTTACGCCAAAGCCAAAGGCCGTGTTGTCCTCAAATGCCGTACCGGTGCTATCTGTGCCATCACCTAGAAGAGCATATTCAATACCGGCTGAGATTTCATAAGAATCCATTGTGTAGCTGCCACCGAAACCAAAGCTGGTTGACCCATCGGTTGGTGCCAAGCGGTTAGCGACGCCCCCAGTGGCTTCCTCGTAGGTTACACGACCAAATACTGCGACTTGATCGTTAATGCGACGGCCAATGCCAACCCGGTACGTAAAGACATCATCGTCAAGTCCCGTAACGCGATCTCCAACTTGGGCTTCATACTCAGATGGCCTCACTTCCCATACCGACCATTCTGCCCAACGAACCGAGCCGAAAAGCAATGTATCTGCTGCAATGCCTGACTGGAAGTCAAGTGTGACGGACTGCGGGAGTTCGATGTCTGTTACGGATTCCACTGCAGCGGAGCCAGCAAATTCTTCGATAGTATCGAATTCATGCTTCACGCCACTTTCATAGGTCAAAGCGACGCGCAATGCGATTTCGGGTCGTTCGTAGGCTGCGCCAACAATATATCCAAATCGTGTATCGGCTTCTGTTTCTGCCGCGTAGGCCTGCGGTGGGCCACCTGCACCAAACACCAAAGGCAACGGAATAGCGATCGTTGGTTGGGACCGCACTGCACGAACACCGCCGTAGACCGAAATTTGCTCGTCTACTTGATACTTGCCGACGGCTGCGATCTGGGTGCTTTCCCATTTCGCGGTGAGGCCAGTATAGAACCCGGCCGTGTACTCGGCGTCTGCGCCGACAGGTTGATTAAGAAAGAGTGCAAGGTCGATACTGTCTGTTATGCCATATTTCAGCGCAAGCCCCGCATTGAAATACTCGTTCGCCATGTTTCCAGTGGAGCCACCACCGAGTCCGTCTGGCGGATCACCAGGTAAATAATCACCGGTAACATCCGGCATCGTTGACGAGAACGACAGCTGGACGTAGTTCCCTTCTTCAAACAAGACCGAATAGGCATTTCCAGACCGGTCAAGTCCCCCCGCGCTGGCGATACTGGTTGTCAGCAGCAGGGCT
>CAZTKF010000250.1:0-1167 GCA_964614205.1 uncultured Loktanella sp.
TGGCCGAGACCTCCGCCCGCCCCTGTCCAAACCGCTCCGGCGTCATCTCGCCTCGCGCGAAGAGGTTGAACGGCGGCTCATCGAGCGCGGAGAGCAGCGGGACGAGACCGCCTGCGATGTTCATGTCGAACCGCGCTTCGGGGCCCGGGACGCCGAGCGTCTCGATCGTCATGGTCGAGTCGATGAAATCGAGCGTATCGCCCGCAGGCGTCGGGATGCGCCCGCTGTCGATGCGGGTGACCAGGCGGCGATCGACCATGGAGAAATAGCCCGCCGCGTCGGTGATCCGGAGATCGCCGCGGATCGGCGTCATCTCAACCCCGTCGAAATCGAACTGGATAGCGCGCATCGGCGCCGCGCCCGGGCGAACGCGGAGCGCGATATCGGCCCCAATCACGCGGCCTGCATGAAGGCTGCGGTCGGCCCATTCGCGGCTGCCTGGCGCTGCGAGCGGCGGCCAATAATCGATGATCGTGCGCATCTCCGCCTCGGGGATCGCGCCGTTCACGGTGATGTCGAGACCCTCGGGCGTGGCGCGGATCGTCCCGTCGGCCCTGAGCCGCAGGTCCTCGTCAAAGAGCACGACCTGCCCCAGATCGAGCTGCACCTCGGGGGTGAGTGCCAGCCGCAGATCGACCGCCGCGCCGTCGAAAGAGCGCGGGGCGTCGAACATGCCCGCCGGGTCGATCACGATGTCATCGAGCGTCAACTGGCTGACGAAGCTCTGCCCGTCGGGGGCCATATCCGCGAACCCTTCGGCAGCAAAGCTGAGCGCGGGGGCGGCAAGGCGCAGCTCGGCAAAGGCCAGACGGCGCGTCTCCGGATCGTAGCGCATCGCGGCGCTGAACCCGTCGAGCGTCAGGGGATCGGCGCCCTCGGCCACGGCGATGGTGCCTTCCCCGGCGGCGATGGTCGCGGCAAAGCCCGAGACCGTGCCATCATCGTCAAGCTGTGCGACCACATCGCCCGCCAGCGGCGCGCGCAAGAGGTCGAGCCAGCCGAGCGCGGGGGCGAAGCTTGCCAGATCGCGCGCGGCGAGGCCCGAGAACCCTGCCCCGATCTCGGTAATCCCGGCGGCGGCGCGGCGGGACATCGCGATCTCCAGTTGCGCGTCGCGGCTGCCGTCCAAGGCGCCGATGATGCCGATCGACAGGGTGCCGTCCTGCC
>CAZTKF010000251.1:0-1164 GCA_964614205.1 uncultured Loktanella sp.
GGTAGCCTGGCATTTTATGCGGGTGAGTACAACGTTTTACCCATGCTGCAAAAGCAGGGTTAGTGGCTAACGCTGTGTCATAACCAGCGTCGTGCGGATCTAGCTCTTCATAGGGCATCGGTTCAAAGTATTTTGAAACACGATCAAATTCAGCTTGCGTAATGGTTAGAGGGCCGTCTTTAAGATGAGCCCATTCTTTTTCTACTTCCTCTTTAAATGCTTCGATTCCCAAAGCCTTGACTAGAATTTTAATTCTAGCTTTGTATGAGTTGTCACGGCGGCCATGAATGTTGTAGGTGCGAACAATTGCTTCACAATAGCTTAATGCATGTTGCCATTCTAGATGCTCTCTAATAACAGAGCCTAAAATAGGCGTACGACCCAAGCCACCACCAACCCATACTTTGATTGCCAATTGATCATTATTGTCTTTATAGAATTCCATGCCGATATCATGCATTTGCACGACAGAGCGGTCTTCTATCGTTCCTGAAACGGCAATTTTGAATTTACGTGGCAGTAATGCAAATTCTGGATGGAAAGTGCTCCATTGTCGCATTATTTCTGCCATTGCACGCGGATCAACGACTTCATCTGGTGCAACGCCAGCAAATTGATCTGTTGTGATGTTACGAATACAGTTACCTGATGTTTGAATAGCATGCATTTCCACACTGGCAAGCTCTGCTAAAATATCTGGTACATCTTCTAGTTTTGGCCAATTGAGTTGCATATTTTGACGCGTACTAAAATGGCCATAATTTTTATCATATTTTTTAGCAATATCAGCAAGTTTGCGTAGTTGCCTTGATGAAAGCATCCCGTAGGGGATAGCGATTCGAAGCATTGGCGCATGACGCTGGATGTATAAGCCATTTTGAAGTCGAATAGGACGAAATTCATCTTCTGTAATTTCGCCTGCTAAGTAGCGGCGTGTTTGATCGCGGTACTGTGCGACACGCTCATTAACATTTTGCTGGTCAATTTTGTCGTATTTATACATGTGATTTGCTATTAAAAGTTAGCCCTCTATTTTAATCTAAAACGCCTTATTTATTAAGGTCTTGCTCAAGTTTTCTAAACTTACACTGTTTTAATCCAATAATTAGAATCAATATGCCAATGCCAAAAATAGCATTAACACCTGGAAATGCTAGTCGTTGT
>CAZTKF010000252.1:0-1155 GCA_964614205.1 uncultured Loktanella sp.
AGCGGGTCCGCGCAGCAGACGGCACGCTGACCATGCTGGATCAGCACGAAATCATCACCACGAACCCATATTTCCGCCAGTTTGCAACGGCCAACACTGTCGGTCTGGGTGATACGACTGGCCTCTATCATGGCACACAGCAGATCAACCAGGCGCAGATGGACCGCTGGTCGCTTGTCGCAACGTTGAACTACCTCAGCCATGACGCCGAAGCGGCGATCATCCTTTCAAAGTCGCCGCATTTCAACACCGAGAAGGGCCGCAAGATCATCAGCCAGATGGTGACCGTGGCAGATCTGACGCGGACAGCCTTCATGAATGGTGATCTCTCAACAGTCATGTCGCCCCGTACAGTGCTGGCCTGGGCCGAAAATGCCCGCATCTTTCAGGATGTGGGCTATGCGTTCCGCCTCTCTTTCCTGAACAAGTGCGACGAGCTTGAACGCCAGACCGTGGCCGAGTTCTATCAGCGATGCTTTGACGAAGAATTGCCCGAAAGCGCTGCAAGCCTGAGCTTGGGCTGACATCTGGCAACAGAAAAAGGCAAGACAGAAACAAAAAGTTTTCAAAATGCCTGATTGATAGGCGTTTAATTTGCCGCCATGCTTGATGTATGAGCGGTATGAAAACTATTGCCCACGCCATCAGCCTGTGCACGGCATTGTTCTGCGCGCCCGCATCACAGGCCCAAGCCATTGATCCAGAAGAACAATTACGGACGTTCGCATCCTGCGCCGGCCGACTGTCTGCCGTAATGGAGCATCAATGGCTATTTGACGGACCGGCCTCGGAGATCACAAAAGAACAGCGCGCAGCCGTTCTTGATCTGGTCGACGCAATCATGCCGCCGGAACGCGGACCCGAAGTGTTGCAATGGCGCATCTCGGCGAAACTGGCGCAATCGGCCCTGCTGACCCGCGCAACCTTTAACGAAGACGCGCGCGACGCCGCATGGGCCCGCCAGCAGGCCGAACAATTTGCGCGCGCATGCACTGGGCTGCTGCTCAGCTAAATTCAGGACGATTGAAAAAGACAGTTGTCTTGGGACAGTCTGTTTTCTACCCATGATGTAGCAAAAACACCGAACCGGAGCAGACCCATGAAAATGAAGATTGGAACCCCCCTGCCTGACGATTACGTGGTCAGCCACGAAGA
>CAZTKF010000253.1:0-1153 GCA_964614205.1 uncultured Loktanella sp.
ATATGTCCGAGGAAGAACGGATTTCGGTGAGTTTTAACTATAAGTGGGAGTGATGACCGGTCCGGACCTTTGGTCCGGCAAACGCTCTGGGAGAGCGTTTGAGGTCATTACGGGCGGAGTCCATTCTGGTTCGATTACTGGCGGAGTTTAGTCTAAACCTTTTCAACTCGATCAAGCCTTTGCTCCATTGCAGCAATTAGCAGCTTTGTACCGACTAGAATAATCTCAGGTTCAGGCAAAATTACCTCGCCCGGTGTCATGTATCTATTTCGGTAGGGGCGATCATAAACCGTATCAAGAATTCGCAGATGATCGAAGTATACCCTCCACTTGATGTTGGGATCTTCTCCGGAGTCCTTCATTCGGTCAGCGATTTCGCAAGGAACCGGCAGGTGGGCGCTATTCGCCATCACTGCTTCTATGAATCTGACCTCATCAATTGCTTCTCGGGCAGTGAGATACGCTGCGTAGGTGCAATGCCCGACCTTCTTGAGCTCGGAGTTGGTCGCGCCACTTCCCCGCATAAGACATTTCAAAGTCAGTTCAGTCGCAAGGCCAGTAATTTGCATTAAAGGTCCGGCAAAGAACTTCGAACGTCGACGATTGTCTTTCTCAAAATGCAGACTTTCTGCTGCTTCAAAGTATGAACGCGCCCAATCTAAATGGCCCTCATGCGCGAACTCATCTTCAGCAGTGTCTGAAGAAGGCCAAGTTTCAACCAAACCAATATATTCGCAAAAGTCGTCAGCCATGGCTGGAAATAGATCAGCAATTCCCACACAACAAAACCCCCGCCGATTTCGCGACGGGGGATTTTTTATTTCTACCGGGTGCGGCCCGCCAATTTGCTGGGCAAATTCGCTACACCGCACTCCGCCGATCCCGAAGGGATCGTCGGGTTACCAATCTTCGCGAACCACGGTCCGTGTCTTGATCGGCAGCTTCATCGCGGCAAGGCGCAGGGCCTCGCGGGCGATTGTCTCGTTCACGCCGTCGATTTCGAACATCACGCGGCCTGGTTTGACCTTGCATGCCCAGAAATCGATGGAACCCTTACCCTTACCCATACGTACTTCGACGGGTTTGGAGGTGACAGGCGTATCCGGGAAAATACGGATCCAGACACGGCCCTGACGCTTCATGTGACGCGTCA
>CAZTKF010000254.1:0-1130 GCA_964614205.1 uncultured Loktanella sp.
TTGTCGATGGTCCCGAAGGCGCGCCGACACTGATCGTCTTGCACGGTGGCCCGGGTGGCGATTTCCGGTCCTTGCTGGCTTTGGCAGAGTTGTCCGACCAGTACCGTGTCGTCTTTTACGACCAGCGCGGCGCGGGATTGTCGGAACGCGTCTCGGCCGAGAGGCTGTCCCTGGGCGACCATCTGGCGGAGTTGCAGGGAGTCATCGACCTCGTCTCGCCAGACGCGCCGCCGATCCTGATCGGCCACTCCTGGGGGGCGATGCTGGCAACGGCGTTTCTGGGCCAGCACCCAGGCGATGTCGCGGGGGCTGTGTTGATCGAGCCGGGCTACCTGGACGCGGCGGGCTTTGCGGCTTGGGAGGTCGAGAGCCGACGTTATCAGACCGGGTTTGCCTATCTGCGGGAGGCCGTTTTGACCGGGTTCCGCGCGCAGCATGTGTCAGGCCCTGATCCCGCCGCAACCGAGGATTTTCTGATCGGGACGATGGTGGGTGTCTTCGTCAACCACCCCGAAAATCCGTACCATTGCGGTGCAGGCTATACCGCGCCGAACTGGCGCTTTGGTGCAGTGAGCAGTGCGACCTGGGCGCAGTCGCCGAAAGACGCGTTTGCGCGCCTGACGGCCCGAGCCGCGGCGTTCCCCGGCCCGATCCTGATCTTGGCCGGAGCGTGCAACGACTGGATCGGGGCGCCGTTACAGCGAACGCATCTGTCGCGGTTCCGCGATGCCGAGCTGCGGGTCATCCCGGATGCTGGACACGATGTGATCTGGGACAATCCCACCGCGACGCTGCGTGAGATCCGCGCGTTTCTGAGTACCGGGCGGTCGGAGTAATGATTGGCGCGTGGCAAAACATCAAAGGCCAACTCGATCAACAGGCTTTCGCGGACCTGATCGCGGTGGTGGCCCTCCTGGTGGCGGTCAAACAGGTGCTCTTGCCCCACACGCAGCTTTACGCCGGGCCCGCCTCGACGCTCACCGCGATGTGTGTGGCCACCTGGCTCCTGCATCGGCGGCGATCAACATGGCGCGACCTTGGGTTTGTCTGGCCGCAAAGCTGGCTTTCGACGGTCGGGCTGACCCTGCTGACCATGGGCCTCTTTATCGCGGCCACGCAGATCATGGGGC
>CAZTKF010000255.1:0-1129 GCA_964614205.1 uncultured Loktanella sp.
GATGGAGATGTCGGCGGGCACCACGCGCGACTACTGGCTCCAGACCTATGTGCCGCGGTGGACCTTCTGGAACTCAGTGCGGACCGTCGCCAGTGCGGCATCCGCGGCACTCCTGCTCTTCGGTCTTCTGTGGATGACCCAAAGCCCGTCTCAGCCTGTCTGAGGCCTGTTCCCAAAAGGGTGGCGCGTCCCCAAAACGCGCCGCTCGACCTTCCCTCAAATCGGCGCAATGCGATGGCACGGAAGCAGAGACGCCATGAACGTCCTTGAAAAAAGTGAACAAATCATTCTGCTGGTGACGATTTCCTACATGATGGCGCATAGCAGTCTGCTTGCGCATACCGACGACATTCAACCGCGTGTCCGCTGGCTGATCACGGTGCTGACGCGCGTCGGGCTCTTTCGGGTGTTGATCTGCTGATCTATTGGCTGATCCCCCGCTCGGTGTGGTCCGGTCCTCTATGGTCACGACGAAGATGGCATGCGTCATGCGGAGCTGGTTATGAGACGTCCTGACGAGCACCCGCTCTCCTCAGCGCCAAAAGGTCGTGGGCGCGCTGCATCGGGTTCGACCAATCGAGCCGCAGGCTTCCCCAAAGATGTCCGGCAATCCCATTGTTGGACAGGATCCCGACCGCCGCGTTGTGCGTCGGGCTGATATAGAGGGCGCAAGATGATCCCGCCGTCCCGCCATTGTGAAAGACAAAGCCGAGCGCTTTTGGGTCGAGCCTCACGTGTAGCCAGCCGGAACACTGTGCCATCGGGGTCATTCTGCCTTTCGGGCCAAGCCCAAGGATCGGCGTCACGGACCGGCAAATAGCGTGATCAAGGACGGTTTCAGGGCCGTTGAGCGCGTCGATCACCGCTCCGGCAAACCGCGCCAGATCGCGCGCGCTCGTCCGCAGGGCTCCCGCCCCCGCCAGGCTTTGAAACACCCATGGCGCGGTGGGTTTTCCGTTGGGTCTCCTCGGCTGCGCAAAACGGCGTTGCTGATCAGGGGTCAGGCAACCGGTCGTATCTCGCAGCCCCATCGGGCCGGTGACCTTTTCCGCCAGAAGCTCCGCAAAGGGCTTCCCTTCCAAGATGGCCATCGCCTCACCCAACAGGCCCATACCGAGGTTCGAATAGG
>CAZTKF010000256.1:0-1118 GCA_964614205.1 uncultured Loktanella sp.
TGCCGAAATGGTCTGGTGTCAGGAAGAACCCAAGAACCAGGGCGCATGGTCCTTTATGGAACCCAACATCGAATGGGTCCTGACCCGGATCAAAGCCAAACACACACGGCCTGTCTATGCCGGGCGCGCAGCATCCGCCTCGCCCGCGACCGGTCTGGCCAGCAAACACAAAGCAGAACAAGCAGCCCTCATCGATGATGCGCTGACGATCAAAGGAACAAAGTAATGAGCACCGAAGTCCGCGTCCCCACACTTGGCGAATCCGTGACAGAGGCCACTGTCGCCACATGGTTCAAACAGCCCGGCGATGCCGTTGCCGTTGATGAAATGCTCTGCGAGCTGGAAACCGACAAGGTAACGGTCGAGGTGCCCAGCCCCGTCGCTGGCACCCTGTCCGAGATTGTCGCTGCCGAAGGTGAAACCGTCGGCGTTGATGCGCTGCTTGCGCAAATCGCCGAAGGCGATGCAGCACCGGCCCCTGCTGCCAAGTCGGAAGAACCAAAAGCAGAAGCGGCACCAGCGCCTGCCCCGGCTGCCGCAAAGGATGTCGAAGACGCCCCGTCCGCCAAGAAACTGATGGCCGAGAACAACCTTTCCGACGTGCAAGGCACCGGCAAAGACGGCCGCGTGATGAAAGAGGATGTGCTTAATGCGCTCTCATCCGCCGCGCCCGCGCCGTCTTCGTCGCCAGCACCCCGCGCACCGGTCGCGGCAAGCCAGGTCGAACGCGAAGAGCGCGTGAAAATGACCCGACTGCGCCAGACCATCGCGAAGCGTCTGAAAGACAGCCAGAACACCGCAGCCATGCTGACCACCTATAACGAGGTCGACATGACCGAGGTGATGGCCCTGCGCAATGAATACAAAGACCTGTTTTTGAAGAAGCATGGCGTGAAACTTGGGTTTATGTCCTTCTTCACCAAGGCCTGCGTGCACGCCCTGAACGAAGTGCCCGAGGTGAACGCCGAAATCGACGGCACCGATGTGGTTTACAAGAACTACGTCAATATGGGCATCGCCGCAGGGACACCGACCGGCCTTGTCGTGCCGGTGATCAACGACGCTGACCAGATGTCCTTTGCCGCCATCGAGAAAGCGATTGCCGAAATGGGCGCCAA
>CAZTKF010000257.1:0-1111 GCA_964614205.1 uncultured Loktanella sp.
GCAGGCAGCAGCCCAGAAATGTGGCGTGATATTAGTTTTGCCAATAAAACCGCACTATTAAAAGAAATTACATGTTACGAAAAAGCCCTCGCTAAACTCAAACAAACGCTAGCTGAGGAAGATAGCGCTGCCCTACAAGCTTTATTTGAACGTGCAAGCAAAGCACGCAATGATTGGGCAAAAGAGAAAAAATATATATAGCAATCTTGAAGAGATCATAATCATTGGAACAACTTTTATTAAAACCCGCTAGTTTGGTATCTGGCAGTATGCAATTACCAGGTTCAAAAAGCATTTCGAATCGTACATTATTACTGGCCGCACTAGCTGAAGGTACTACAGAAATCAGAGGCTTACTGGCTTCAGATGATACTGATCGCATGCTTGATGCACTTCAATCTTTGGGTGTTATCGTTACCAATCAAAATGGCAACTTTATTGTTGAGGGTACGAGTGGCAAATTCCCAAATAAAAAAGCTGATTTGTTTTTAGGCAATGCTGGCACAGCCTTCCGCCCACTCACGGCAGCACTCGCTTTTTCAAATGGAGATTATCACTTACATGGTATTCCTCGTATGCACGAGCGTCCAATTGGTGACTTGGTTAATGCGTTGCGTAGCGCTGGTGCTGATATAACTTATTTAGCTAATAATGGCTTTCCACCACTACAAATATCGCGCGCTTCTATCGATGTTGGCAAACCAATTCAAATTCGTGGTGATGTTTCCAGTCAGTTTCTAACAGCACTACTAATGGCTTTACCGCTTACAGGTCAGCAAGCAGTTATTCAAGTAGTGGGTGAGTTAATTTCTAAACCCTATATAGAGATTACACTAAATTTGATGGCTAAGTTTGGCGTGAAAGTAGCCCGTGATGGTTGGCAACGTTTTACTATCCCTGCTAATAGTCATTACGCAAGTCCTAAACTTATCTATGTTGAAGGTGATGCTTCAAGCGCCTCCTACTTTTTAGCTGCAGGTGCAATTGGCGGCAAAATAGATGTACAAGGTATTGATGCTAGCAGCATTCAGGGCGATATTAAATTTGCCGAGGCACTCGCCCAGATGGGAGGTGTCATTCAATATGGTGAAAATCAAATAAGTGCGAGCAA
>CAZTKF010000258.1:0-1104 GCA_964614205.1 uncultured Loktanella sp.
CAACCCGGATCATGCGCAAGGGCAAAGAAAAAGCCCCGCCAGAGGAGGCGGGGCTTGGTCTGACTGCAAGGCGATCAGTAGCTGTAGACGATGCTCGCCCCGAAGGCGATGGCACTGTTGTCTTCAAACGGGATGCCGAAATCGCTGACGGTATCGCCAATATCGACATAACGGACACCGCCACGGATCTTGGTTGACTCATTCATTGCGTATTCGCCGCCGATTGAATAGCTGATATAGCCATCTGTTGGCCCAAGGTTCGGTGCTGGATCACCGGTCGCTTCTTCATAGCTGACCGAGAAACTGCCAGAGAACTGGTCATTGAACCGGCGACCAATACCAAGCGTGTAGGTAAAGACATCATCTTCGTAATCGACCAGCGAACCGGGGATATAGTAGACAGGTGTGATGTCGGTTTCTGACCATTCAGCCCAACGGATCGAACCAAAGACGAGTGTGTCTTTCGCAACGCCGCTTTGGAAATCAAGGTTAACGGACTGCGGCAACTGCACATCGAATTCGGTGTCAGCCGTGCCGCCGGGTGCGGTCGGGGATGTTTCGGGCCCTTTCAGTGTATGCTCGATGGCCGAGTTGTAGGTCAGAGCGACGCGCAATGCGATATCGGGCATCTCATATGCAGCACCAAGCAGATAGCCGAAGGCATAAGAGGTGTCGGACTCATACTCGAAGAATGCGGCAGGAACGACAACGGTGCCTTTGATCGACTGGCCGCGAACACCGCCGTAGATGCTGACGTTATCTGTTGCAGCATATTTCAGAATACCGGTAACGGCATTTGAAACCAGTTCTGCCGAAAGCCCATCCAGCGCACCTTCGTTATAAGCGACATTTGCGCCATAAGGCTGATCGTAGATGATGGCCAGTTCCAGCTGGTCAGAGACGGCGCGTTTGTACCCGAAGCTGAGCGATGTGTAGCTTTCACCCACATCGCCGGCCAGAGCCTCGGGGTTGGAGCTGACTGTTGGGTCGGCCATGCCGAAAGACGCAAAAGCAGCGTCCCCATCTTCAAAAATAAAGCCGATTGCCTGTCCAGACCGGTCAAGTCCCCCCGCGCTGGCGATACTGGTTGTCAGCAGCAGGGCT
>CAZTKF010000259.1:0-1091 GCA_964614205.1 uncultured Loktanella sp.
GGCGGTGGCGTCAACAGGGGGAGAAGAGGTTGGGTTGAAGGGAGGTCTGGCGGCGATTGTTTGGTGGACAGGGGGCGCTGGAGGAGTGGGAGGTGTGTGAGAAGGCAAAGGAAGGACGCTGAGGCGTGGATGAGGTCCAAGATACGAAGAGCATATTGAGAATGGCTAGTCGGGAAGAATTGATAGGCAGAAGAGTTCAGAGTGTCGTTGTCAGCGTCGTTGGAACTGGTTGGTGAGACGGTGGCGCGCGAGTGAGTGCCTGAGGGCTTTTGTGCGGATTGCAGCGGTGTCGAGTGAGCAGACGATATGAGGTTTGGTGAAGAAAGGTTTGGTTGCTGGAACAGTTGGTATGGGATCTTCGTAGGTCGCTGTTGGCTCGACGGAGCGTGAATGCAAGGAGGTTAAGACGGCTCGTGGCGTGATGTCATCTCGTCGAGACACAGAAATACGCGGCGAATATAGCGCGCGGGTTTAGGGCGTACGAGGGATTAGGCTGTTGGGTTCTGCACGTTTCGCAGGGCTAAGGGAGAAAGCGGCGGTCGTGTTTCCTTCGGTGTCTCGGCGTTGAGTCTGATGAGACGTAAGGCGCTCGACGCGCGCTTTCGCGGGGTGGACAGAGGCGTCTGCAAACGGCCATAGATCGCGAGCGCGGATGGGCTGCGCCGGAGGGATGGAAGGCGGGATGGCCGACGCTGAGACGGATACCGGAACGGGGACCGGAACAAAGGATGGGGCGCAGGGCGGTGCCGGGTCGTCTGACGCGAAGGCGGAGATTGCCGACCTCGCGGCGCGCATCCGCGGGCAGGATCGCCGCGCCTTGGCGCGGGTGGTGACGCTCGTCGAAAGCACGCGGGCGGATCACCGCGAGACGGCGAGCGCTTTGTTGGAAGCGTTGCGCGATGGGGGCGCGGGGCAGGCGCTGCGCGTCGGGTTGTCGGGGACGCCCGGTGTCGGCAAGTCGACCTTTATCGAGGCCTTCGGGATGTTGCTGATCGCGGCGGGACTGCGGGTCGCGGTGCTGGCGGTCGACCCGTCTTCGGCACGCTCGGGCGGCTCGATCCTCGGCGACAAGACGCGGATGGAACGGCTGA
>CAZTKF010000260.1:0-1076 GCA_964614205.1 uncultured Loktanella sp.
TCATGCACGTCTATAAAAGTGAGTAACTGCTGTTTGTTGTTGTTTTTGAGTACATGAATTTCCGCTAGGCAAAGCGGACAATTACCATCATAAAAAATACTCAGTGCTTCAAGTTGCATTTTTTTCATGCTCCTAGGACTTTGGCGATGCAGAATAGTTGCTGCTTTAATTGCGATGACGAATAAAGGGGTGAGACTTTGCTGCGCTATCAATAAAATCTTGCGATGCTATTTTCCAAAACTTCGAAAAGCTTTTAACGTCTTCTTTTCTTAATACCTTGGTACATACTTTTTCTTCTGGTCGCCAAGTGATTGCATAACCAGCCACCAATCGTTTCAGTTGTTGGTTTGGCGTGTCTTGGGTGATGATGTGCTGGGTTTTTAAGTGCGCAAGTACAGTATTTGTTTTACCTATCCAAACACTTACATCAGACATTTCTAATAAGCAGTCGGCCATAAACTGTAGCCTCAATATTGACCAATTTTGGTAGTAATCAGGATCAAAAATAAATAGCTTTTTATAGGGAAGTTGTAATAGTAAGTGCTCGCTATTAAGCATTTCATCATGCACCCAAACAAAAGTTTGATCCACTACTGGCGTGTCGACATCCGCCGAATTATCCAAAGTATATTCTCTGGCGAGTTGTTGGCTTGGCTCGAATAGTTGTTGTTCAAGTTCGCCATAACTAGCTTTAAACGGACACTGTGCTTTGCATGATTCACAGTATTGATTATGCGAATATTTAGCTAAATTTTCTTGGTTAAAAAAGTAGGGTTTGTGGCTGAAAGTTGAGCTTATCCATTGCCATGAAAGATGGTTGCTCGCATAGTCACCATCGAGCAGTTGGTCGTGCATCCACTGCGCACCCAGTTGCCAATCAGTGCGTCGCCAATGGACTATGTAAGCGGCCAACCACATGCGGGCATGATTATGCAGATAACCAGTCTCTGCAAGCTCTGTGATAAAGCTATCCATACAGGGTAATCCCGTTGATGCAGATTGAATATCATCAGCTAACACGTTGTAGCTCAGTTTTACCTTAGGTGCTTGCATATCATGCATGATGGCATCGCCAT
>CAZTKF010000261.1:0-1074 GCA_964614205.1 uncultured Loktanella sp.
AGGCGATGGAGAGGCCATCATAGGTTGCCGTCCCGCGCCCGATTTCATCAAGGATAACAAGGGCATCCTGATCGGCCTGGTTGAGGATCGTGGCGGTTTCCACCATTTCCACCATGAAGGTCGACCGCCCGCGCGCGAGGTCATCGGACGCACCAACGCGAGAGAAAACCTGACTGACGGTGCCGATGCGCGCGGCATCCGCCGGGACGAAGCTGCCGATATGGGCCATGATGGCGATCAGAGCGTTCTGGCGTAGCCAGGTGGATTTACCCGCCATGTTCGGCCCGGTCAGAAGGACAATCGCCGCGCCGTCGGGGTTGGGGCTGAGATCGCAGTCATTGGCGACAAAGGTGTTACCGGCGGCGGCAGTTGCGGCCTCTACCACCGGGTGCCGCCCGGCGGTGATGGCGAAATCGCGGTCCTCCGTCAGGATCGGGCGGGTCCAGTTCAGGTCTTCGGCCCGTTGCGCAAGGCTCGCGAGCACGTCGAGCGTGGCGAGCGCTGTCGCGGCGGTCTCGATCAGGGGTTTTTCGTCGACAATGCCGTTCCGCAGCGCCTCAAAATGGGCGCGCTCAATCTCCTGCGCGCGTTGCCCGGCGTTCAGGATGCGCGACTCCAGCTCCGTCAGCTCCAGCGTCGTAAACCGCACGGCATTCGCGGTGGTCTGTTTGTGGAGGAAGGTCTCCGACAGCGGCGTGCTCAGCATCTTTTCCGCGTGCGTGGCGGTGGTTTCAACGAAATATCCCAGCACGTTGTTGTGTTTGACCTTGAGCGACGGGACTTCGGCCAGATCGGCGTACTTCGCCTGAAGTTTGCCGATCACGCCGCGCCCCTCATCCCTGAGGTCGCGCGCCTCATCGAGGGCGGCGTCAAACCCGGCGGCGATGAACCCACCATCGCGCACCTGGATCGGGGGGGCGGCGACGAGGGCCTGCTCAAGTGTCTCCGACAGCGCGTCAAACCCGGTAAGCTGCGCCACCATCTCGGCGATAAGCGGGGGCTGGTCCCCATCGGACAATAGTCCCGCGATGTCCGCGGCGACGCTCAACCCATCCCGGATCGCGGCGAGGTCGC
>CAZTKF010000262.1:0-1063 GCA_964614205.1 uncultured Loktanella sp.
CGATGATCGACGTGGTGTTTTTGCTGCTGATCTTCTTCATGCTGGCCGCACGGTTTGGCATCGACACCCAGATCACGGTCGCCACGCCCGGCGGCGGCGTTGGCCTGAGCGACTGGCAGGGCGCGCCGCGATTGGTCGAAGTGCGCGCGGATGATGTTGCGCTGAACGGTCGGCCAGTGCCGCTTAACACCCTACCCGACGCGGTGAACGACCTGCTGCCGGCACCAGATGCGCCCGTGATCATCGTCGCGACGGATGACGTGGCGCTCCAGCGCCTCCTCGATGTGATGAGCGCCTTGCGCGCCGATACTTCGGCGGCCTTGATCATGGGGCCCGCGCCGTGAGGTTTTCGAGCCCCTCCCGGCGCCGAGCGCTTCAGGATCGCGGGATCGTCCCGATGATCAATGTCGTCTTCTTGCTCCTGATCTTCTTTCTGATGAGCGCAACGCTCGCCCCCACGCCCGCGTTGGACGTCACGCCCGGGACGGCGGAGGCGGAGGTCGCACCGCCGGTGGAGGGTGTCCTGTTGATCGACGCGGAAGGCGCGATGGCCTACGGCGCCATCACGGGCGAGGCGGTGTTTCCCGCGATCGCATCGCGAGGCGGAGAGGACCCCCTGCCGATCCGCGCCGATGCCCGCCTGCCCGCCGTGACGCTGGCGCGCATTCTGGGGGAATTGTCTGAGGTCGGTGTCGAAGCCGTGACGCTGTTGGCGGTGCGCTCATGAGGGGGGTGGTCGAGATCGCCCTCGTGGTGTCGCTGTCGCTCGGCGCGCATTACGCCGTGATTGCGCAATGGCCCGACCGGTCCGGGGGCGGCGCGGGAGCGGGCGGCGCGGATGCGACGACATCCGTCGCCAGCGCGGCGGAGATCGCCCGACTGGTGTCAGAATGGCAGGCGACGCCGGACGTGTCTGGGGTGGTCGCCCCCGAAGGGATGCCGGTCGCCGTCACCTCCGATCACCCCGAAATACGGCTCGAACCTGCGGAACAGGGTCGTTTTTCGGTACCCGATGCGCCGGTGCAGCCCGTGGTGTCTCAACCGCCCGCCGCACCCACCGTGC
>CAZTKF010000263.1:0-1060 GCA_964614205.1 uncultured Loktanella sp.
ACCGGACGCCGTCATTGTCGGTCACCAAAAGGCGGAACGTATAGGTATCGCCGGGCTGCGCGTTCGCGGGGATGGTGAAGGTCTGCGTCGCTGCGCCGGAGTCGCTGAACGCCGGGAACCCGGTGGCAGCAGTCAACTGCCAGCTATACGCTTCAATCGTGCCGTTGCTGTCGCTGGAATCCGATCCGTCCAGCGTGATTACGGCCCCTGCCACCCCCATTTGATCCGGCCCGGCATCGGCCACCGGACGGGTCGCTGCATTGAGCAGGGGACACGCCGCCTCCGTCGCTGCGGCCGCATCCGCTTGCGCGATCGTGGAGGTGTAGACTGTCGATACATCATTTCCACTTGCATCCTGATCGATGATGGAAATGACCAGATCCGTCGTTATTGGTCGGTTGAGCGTAATCCCTCTGATCACCTCGTTGGGACCAGTGCGACCAACACCCAGTCCGTTCGCCCCACCGCTGCCGCCGTTGTAGGCTGCGCTGACGCGGTAAATGTCTTGGCCAGAGCCATCGTCAGCGCCGTACTCCACAAAAACACCACGATACCGAAGGATACATCCAGCGGCGCCAAGTTCCTCAGCTTCCAGAATTTGAGCATCACCGTAAGCGGTCAGCACACCAGTGCTCCCACCACTTCCGATGCTGAACTCGTATGTACCAGGCAAAAAACCATAGGAGAAAGCGCTGGCACCAACAGGCTCCGTCCCGGTAAGCGTGAAGGTGAATCCGATGTAATCCTGTGACGCAAAACCTATGCCGGCATCGGCTCCTGTCTGTGTCAGGCCGGTAATGCGGGAAACGTCGGTGCCAATACAATCTGCAAGGTTTTGCTCGGTGATTGCTGTTTCAGAGACGACGGACCCACCATCGAAGCGGCTCCCGCCCGCATAAGCGACAACACCATTTCCGGACATCCTGATCGATGCGTCCTGCGTCGCAGACTGCACGACGAAGGTAAGAGAGCAGCCAAAGGTTATGCCCCCTCCGGTATTGATATCATCCGCAGCCGAAAACGCGTGGCCCGGGCTCGGCGCGCTGATCGCGGTGGCGCC
>CAZTKF010000264.1:0-1053 GCA_964614205.1 uncultured Loktanella sp.
CCAGATGCCGGTCGAGATCCGGCACGAACGCCCGCATCTCCACCCCCGCGGGCACGTCGAACGCCGCCGGGTCCAATCGCGGCCCCGTCACCACGATTAACCGAAGCTCCGGGATCAGCGCCCTGGCCGGGCGATAGGCCGCGAGGATGAGCCGGATCAGGTTTGCCCCCACGCCCGACCCGCCAACCGCAACGATGCAGGTCTTGCGCCCATCGTCATAGCCAAACGCGGCCCGCAGGTCGTCGCGCGGCCCGAAACTCTCGGGATGCGCGCCGATGATGTAGTCCGAAAAGGCGTAATGCTGCGGCACCCAATCGCGCATCCGCGGCAGCCCCTCGCCAAAGCTCTCATCGACGATATCCTCGGGCATGCCCACGAAAATCGCGTGGTCGCGCACCTCGGGGTGCGTCTCGACATGGCCGATCATCTCGGCGTTGTAATCAGCGGTCAGGAACGCCTCGCGCGGGCCGTTTTCGGCAAAGGGCAACCAGCCCACGAAATCGGTGAACCACGCGATCTGGGCGCGTTTCAGCTCCGGGTGTTCGTGCCAGTAATGGTCCACGTCCCAGGCCTCATCGGCGATCACCAGATCATACTGCTGCTCTTCCAGTGCTTCCTGGAACACCATGAAATTCTTGATCAGGATCTCATCCATGCTGCGGATCGCTTGAAAGGCGTTCAGATCATGTTCGCCCGCCTCCGCCTCGATATGCGCGCTTTCATTGGCGAGCTTCCGGCTCGCGGGGTGGAGCGTCTCGCCATTGGCCGCCAGAAACCGCGTCACCGGATCCTGGGCCAGCCAATCGACCTGTAGATCGGGGTGGTGCTTGCGCAACTCCCGCGTCACCGCCAGATCGCGCCGCGCATGGCCGAGCCCGATGGGTGAGGACAGATAGAGCGCGCGCTTGGCCCGCCGGGTCCGGGGCGCGCGCGCGGGCCGCCACGTCCCCAGATGCGTGGCCAGGAAATCGCGCACGATCGTGTTGACCTTGGCCGGGAACCGCGCGTGCGGCGCGTGCCCACCCCCGGGGATCAGGTGCAACTCACCCCCCG
>CAZTKF010000265.1:0-1049 GCA_964614205.1 uncultured Loktanella sp.
CGCAATTGGGTCAAAGCCTCACGACGCGCTACGCCACCCGCGAATATTTCCTGTCGCAGGCCTTCAACCAGGCCGCGCCGGGCGCGGTGATGGGCGATGCCGCCCGCGCCGTGCGCGCCCGGTCCGACGGGGGGCTGATGGTCGCGGCACAGGCCGTGTTTTTCGAGCGTCTGGCGGGGCAGATCCTGATGTTCCTGACGCTGGCGATCGCTTTCGCGGTCACCCTCGCGCTCCCCGGTGGGATCGACTGGCCCCCGGCACTGCGCGCGTCCCTGACCCTCGCCATCGGCGCGGGGATCGCCACCGCGCTCGTCCTCTTCGCGCTCCCCCACCTGCCCGGGGCTGCCGCCAGACGCGCCGCAAGCTGGCTCGCCCCGCTCACCCGCGCGCTCCTCGCGCCCCGCGTCCTACCCGCCCAGATCGCGCTCGGCCTGCCGATCCTCGCCTGCAACCTCGCCGCCTTCGGCTTCGCGGCGGAGGCTGTGGGCGTGACGCTATCGCCCGCTGAAATCCTCACCCTCACGCCCGCGATCCTCTTCGCCATGCTCGTGCCCTTCACCATCAGCGGGTGGGGCATCCGCGAAGGGGCTGCGGCGCTCATCCTCCCGCTCGCGGGTGTGGCCGTCACCGATGCGGTCGCCGCGAGCATCCTCTTCGGCCTCGCCCTCATCCTGTCGGTTTTGCCCGGCGCCCTGATGGTGGTGACGCGATGACCGGCCATCGTATTGCCTTCGCCGTTCCCGGCGCGCTGACGAACCTCACCGGCGGCACGATCTATGACCGCCGCGTGGTGGAGGCCCTGCCGAACCCAGGCATCGCCGTGGACCATATCGAACTGCCCGGCAGTTTTCCCTTCCCCCCCGCGGCCGATATCGACCGCACCATGGCGCTCTTGTCTGCGGTGCCGTCCGACACGCCCCTCATTGTCGATGGTCTCGCCTTCGGGGCATTGCCGCCGGAGGCTGTCGCCACGCTGCGCGCCCCGCTCATCCCCCTCGTCCACCACCCGCTGGCCGAGGAAACCGGCCTCGACCCGGAGACGCGCGCGC
>CAZTKF010000266.1:0-1037 GCA_964614205.1 uncultured Loktanella sp.
ATGACCGTGAACCCCGGCTTCGGCGGGCAGAAATTCATCGACATGACCGGTAAAGTCCGCGCCCTGCGCGCCATGATCGGCGACCGCCCCATCCACATCCAGATCGACGGCGGCGTCGACCCCCAAACGGCACCGCTGGTCACCGCGGCAGGGGCCGACGTGCTCGTCGCGGGCTCAGCCGTCTTCCGCGGCGGATCGGTGGAAAAGCCGGAGGTCTACGGCGAGAACATCCGGGCGATTAGGGCTGCGGTGGGGTGAGGGTGGTGGTCCTTCGGATCAGGGTATCCGGCGCGCTGATGCGGTGCAGCTAGTAGCGGCTTTGAGCCCAACTTGACCGAACAGACTTTGGATGCATAGCTGGCTTACGCAGCTACGCGGGTCAATTCAGGAGGCGTAATGCCATCGGCACTTGCTTTTTGTCTTTGCCTTATCGGAGCTTTGTTTTTTGGCGCCCTGGTTGGTTTCAGTTACGCACAACTAAAACTGCCCAAACCTGAAGACGACGGATACTTCCAACTTCAAAACGACTTAGCCGAGCAAATGGGTATGGGAGAGTGGGCGAGACTTCAGCGATCAAAGCCGGTGAGGTGGGCATCGTTCGTTATGTCGCTCGCACTATTTCTACTCTGTGTTTTGGGAATTGCTTGGTTTGCCGCTTTAACCTTTCTTCCCGCTCATTGAACGACAGCAATGTCCCGCAGAGCGGCCTTCCTTCGCCACGCCGCACACCCCCATTTCCGTCCCCACCCGCACAGACTCAATGCGAAGCCGTCGTGCAGCGCCGGAGCGGACGTACGCGTCGCCGGGTCAGCCGTCTTTCGCGGTGGATCGGTGGAAAAGCCGCAGATCTACGGTGAGACCATCCGGGCGATCAGGGCCGTGGTGGGGTGAGGGGGTAGCCGAAGAATTCGTGCAACAACAATTGTGCACAGACCGATCTTTTTCAAAATTTGACCCATCAGGCTCAGGGCTCAAACGGTTCTCGCGATCATGATGCGTTCTGCATGGCCATTGGCAGACTTCGCAAGGTGACGCAC
>CAZTKF010000267.1:0-1029 GCA_964614205.1 uncultured Loktanella sp.
AAGGGATCATGAGCCGCGCGGCAGGCGCCGATCAACAGGGCGAGTTGCAAGGCGTGCTCGCCTCCATCTCGGCGCTGTCGATGATCTTGTCGCCCCTGATGATGACGCAGGCCTTCTTCTGGGCGACGCGAGAGGGCGGCGCGATCTGGCTGCCCGGAGCGCCCTTCCTTCTGGCCGCGGTGCTGATGGCCGGATCGCTGGCGATCTTCGCGATGAGCTATCGCCAACCGCCTGCGCCCACGCCCGTGACCCCCGGCGACGCGGCCTAGTCGCCCTCCGCCAGGACCTTTGCGAAAAGCCCCGCATCCACATTCCCGCCCGAGAGCGTCACGATCACCGGGCCGTCCCCCAAGGCCGCGCCGTGATAGAGCGCCGCGGCCAGCGCGATCGCGCCCCCGGGCTCCAACACCAGTTTCAGCCGCGAAAACGCCACCCGCATCGCCGCGCGCACCTGGGCCTCAGAGACCACGAGGCCCGGGCCGCAGGCCGCCTGCATTACCGGAAAGGTCAATTCCCCCGGCTGCCGCGTCAGCACCGCGTCGCAAAACCCCGCCTCCGGGCTGTCATGCGACGTGATCTGCCCCGCGGCGAGGGAGCGGGCCACATCGTCGAACCCTTCGGGCTCCACCGGCCGGACGGTGAGCCCCGGTGCCCGGTCCGCGAGCGCCAAAGCAATCCCGGAGGTCAGCCCCCCGCCCCCGCAACAGGTCAGCACCGTGCCCGCCGTCACCCCGGCCTCGGCGGCCTGTTCAGCGATCTCCAAGCCGCAGGTCCCCTGCCCCGCGATCACCTGCGCATCGTCATAAGGTTTGATCAGCGTCAGCCCCCGCTTGGCGCAGAGCGCCTCACCAATCGCCTCTCGGTCTTCCCCACCGACGCGGTCATAGAGCACCACCTCGGCCCCGAGCGCGCGGGTATTGGCGATCTTCAGCGCGGGCGCGTCCTGCGGCATCACGATCACTGCCGGAACCCCATGCAGCGCCGCCGCCCGCGCCACGCCCTGCGCGTGGTTGCCGGAGGAGAACGCCA
>CAZTKF010000268.1:0-1026 GCA_964614205.1 uncultured Loktanella sp.
TGCAAATGGCGGTGCCGTTCCTGGGTTTTGCCCTGGCGACGATCCTGCCCGGCGTGCTCGCCCGCAGACGGTGGCGGGGCGGATGGGAGGCTGCGACATGAGCCTGGAGTTGGACGGTGTCAGCATTGCCCCCGCGCGCGCGGGCACGCCGCTCTTTGCGCCCGTATCGCTGAGCATCGCGGCGGGCGAGGTCGTCTCGCTCATGGGGCCGAGCGGGATCGGCAAATCGACGCTGCTCGATGCGATTGGCGGGCATCTTGATGCGGCGTTTGCGTTGCAAGGTGACATCCGCTTGCAAGGCCGGTCCCTCCTGGGCCTGCCCCCCGAAGCACGAGGCGTGGGCGTTTTGTTCCAGGACGCTACCCTCTTTCCGCATCTCTGCATCGCCGACAACCTCGCCTTCGGCCTGTCGCCACAGATCAAGGGCAAAGCCGCGCGCCGCGCCGCGGTGGAGGAAGCACTGGCCGCCGCGCGGCTCGACGGTTTCGGCGCGCGGGACCCGGCGACGCTCTCGGGCGGCCAAAAAGCGCGCGTCGCGCTGATGCGCGCGCTCCTCGCCGAACCCGCGGCGCTTTTGCTGGATGAGCCGTTCTCCAGCCTCGATGCCGACCGGCGCGACGACATGCGCGCCTTTGTCTTCGGCCATATCCGACAGCGTGGCATCCCCGCCCTTCTGGTGACCCACGATCCCGGTGATGCGGAGGCCGCGGGTGGCCCGGTGATCGCGCTGAAAGCGGCCTGAGGCGGCGTCTACCGCCCCGCGAACCGACGCGTCACAACCTCCGGATCGATTCCCAACTGTTTGAGGATGCCATGCGGCACGCGTTGCGATTGCGCGTGCAGGGCGATCTTGCGCACCGCGTCCGGGTCCAGTTCTTCCGAAATATGCGGCCGCGCGGCCCAGGTCGCGGCATCGACCGTGGGGCGGCTGTTGCCGGCGGGAAAGGCGACCTCCCAAAACCTGTAACGCAGGTCACTGACCGGCATCAGGTTCGTGAGCGCGGCACGCGGATCGAACAGGCCCGC
>CAZTKF010000269.1:0-1019 GCA_964614205.1 uncultured Loktanella sp.
GCAGCAACACCCGATGCCCCGCCGCGGCGACCAGCCGGGCCGACAGCACGAACCACGGCGCGCCGCGGCTGCGCCCGGCGGCATAGCTCGGCCAATCCAGATCGACTGGCACCGCCAACGCGGGCTTCGCCGCCTGCGCGGCCTCGGCAAAACCCGCGATCTCCGCCGCCGTTTCGCCCCGCATCCGCAGCAGCATCAGGATCGCGCCCACCGCTTCGGGCGCCGCATCCGGGGCCAGCATCAGCGCCATCGCCTCGCGCGCCTCCGCCCGGGTCAGCCCGCGTGCGCGCCCCGTGCCGCGCCCGAGGATCCGCACATAGGGCGCCAGCGCGCTCATTCCGCCGCCGCCTTCGGCGTGGCATGGGCCAGCAGCGCCGCCAGTTCCGGCCGGCAGGAGCCACAATTCGTCCCGGCCTGGAGCGCCGCGCCGATCGCATCGATATCCATCAAGCCTTGGCTCTCGATCGCGGTCACGATGGTGTTCACGCCCACGCCAAAGCACGAACACAAGGTCGGCCCCGGATCCGGGCGGCCCGCGGGCGTCTGCCCGGTCAGCGCGTGGGGTGCGACATGCCCCGGCAATTCGGCCAGGTGATCGCGCATCACCGCCACGGGCTCCGCCGCGACCATCAGGGCGGCCTGCAACCGGTCCCCGGTGAAGAACGCCACCCGCGCCATCCCGCGGGCGGGGTCCTGGATGACCTGCGCCGTTGCCGTGCCCTCGGGCAGGCCGAAAAGCGCGCGCGCCTCCGCCTCCCAATCCGCGACCGGGCTGTCCCCGGCGAGTTCCGCGCGCTGCCCGCTGCGCGTCTCCGCCAGCGCCCAATAGCGCGCGCGCGGGCGCATCCGCGTCGCACTCACCGCGAACCCGTACCACGCGGCGTCGAACCGGCGCAGATCGACCGCGGCCCCTTTGCTCTCCGGCTGGCCAGAGATCGGGTCGACCGCCGCGCCCACCACCGCATCGATGCGCCCCGTCGGTGCCGTCTCACCCGTCCAATGGATCGGGGCGAAAACCT
>CAZTKF010000270.1:0-1018 GCA_964614205.1 uncultured Loktanella sp.
ATGTCCCTCCCTTTGGACAGATCAGCCAGCCTCCCCGCTGGCGGATGTGTGTTCATCTTCAATGATGTACGGTGTGGCGAACCAGTGCTCTTGCAGGTTCGCGCCCTCGCCGATGCGGTCAACAACGGCAAACAGTCCCGGCGCATGGATCGGGGTCAGCACCCCGTGCCATGTCCCGCGAGCAAAGTTGATCCCCTGCCCCGGCGCTGTCACAAACGCGCGCGGTTGCCCCGGTGTGCCGCCCTCATCAGGGGCAACGACGACCACAAAAGGATCAAAGCTCATCGGCAGAAAAGCCTGACTGCCCAAGGGGTGCCGTTCGACCAAATCAAGCGTGATAGGAAACTGCCGCGGTTGCGCGTCAAAAAGACTGATGCCCACTTTGCCATCCACAATGTCAATCTGCGCACGGTCGTGATAGCGCCCGCAAAGCCCCTGATTGATGATCTTATCAGGCGCGCCGGCGACCTCAAGCACATCGCCGAAAGGCGCAAATGCCTTTTGCGTGAGCGGTTCAAGTTGCAGAGTCTGTGTCATTGGCCCAGCTTTTCGATCAGGCGCAATTCCGCGATGCGCTCGACCTGTCGGCAGGCTTCGGCAAATTCGGTTTCGCGGTCATTTCCGATCCGGCGGTGGAAAGCTGCGAGGATTGAGGCTTTGTCGTTGTCCTTCACGGCGATGATGAAGGGAAAGCCATGCCGCGCGATGTACTCGGCGTTCAGAGATTGGAACGCTGCCCGCTCGTCATCGGTCAACAGATCAAGCCCCGCTCCGGCCTGTTCTGCGGTACTTTCCGCTGTCAGCTTGCCTGCCGCGGCCAGTTTGCCTGCCAGATCAGGGTGGGCCTTCAACACATCAAGCCGTCGTTCCTCGGGTGCGGAGCGGAACACACGGGCCAGCGCATTATGGACACCCTTTGCAGTGTCATGGGTTGGTCCGAGTTCCAGCGCATGTGCGCCCTCGGCAATCCAGGGGCTATGTTCGAAGATACCGCCAAAGGCCGCGACAAAGCTCTCAC
>CAZTKF010000271.1:0-1009 GCA_964614205.1 uncultured Loktanella sp.
AATTGGCCGCGGGGGCGGGCGCGTCGGGCAGGTGCACCCCAAGCTCGGCCAGCCTGTTCTCAAATCCCTTCGCCATCTGCGGCTCCTCCCCCGGTGTCTCGCGCTGCGCGCACGCTAACGGGCGAAAGGGGGAAGGGGAAGAGGTGGTTGGGGGGAAGTGGGGGCGATTGTTCCTCCCTCGGGAGACTGAAGCGGCGTAGGTTTGGCGCGGTCTTTGTCACTCTGGGTGACGACCGTCAGACAGGTCGCGTTAAGGTCAACGGATGCTTGTTGTGGGGTGTATGCGCTGTCGCTTTTGCAGAGAGTTCAACGCGTGGATGGCGGCATAGGCATGATCGCGAACGTTTCGGAGTTGGTGAAGCAGGAGACTCAAATCGCATTAAGTTTACCGGATTCGCGCTTGAGGGCGAGGGCGCTATCGCGGCGGCGGAAGTTCCAGCGCATGGTTTCTGACCGGGGAATGCTTGCGGACGTCTTGGTGTTGGTGACGCCGCAGGTGCGGGTCGCATTAAGGCTAACCGATCCATTCTTTTGCGGCGTGAGTGTTGTCGCGGCGGCAAAGAGCTCAGCGCATGGATTGTGACGATAGAATACCCGCGGACGTTTCGATGTTGGTGACGCCCCACACACGATTCTCGTTAAGGTTAACCGTTCCTTACTTGAGGGCTTGGGTGTTGTCGCTTTGGCCGAGCGCTCAGCGCATGGATTATGACCGGGGGTATGATCGCGGACGTTTCGGTGTTGGTGACGCTGTAGACACCGGTCGCATTGACGACAACGGGCCCTTGTTCTGAGGCGTGGGCGCCATCGCGGCGGTATTGGTTCCGCGAATAGACTGTGCGGGCGAATGCGCGCGAAAGTCTCGGCGTTGGTGACGCCGCAGATACGGGTCGCGTTAAGGTTAACGGGTCCATGTTTCGGTGTGTGGGCTCCGTTGCGGCGGTAAGGAGCTCCGCAAATGGATTATGCGGGCAAATGCGCAGCCCGGGACTCAAAAGACGTTAATGAA
>CAZTKF010000272.1:0-1007 GCA_964614205.1 uncultured Loktanella sp.
GATCTGGGCTCGAAGCTGTCTTTAGCTGCAGTTCGAATGAGCGTCAGCTGAGCGGGACAAAGCCACCATTGAGGGTTTGCCGGAACCCAACCATTTTCCGAATTTACTGACCGTATGCTATATTTAGTCGACGGAGCCATTCAGGGGGTGACAATGACACTAGAAGAGACGGATTTCATCGAAGCGGGAAGTGGCGAAAAGGTAATCCTTATTCACTCAAGTGTTGCGGGTGCGAAACAATGGCGAAGCCTGATGGAGGCGCTTGCAAACGATTTCCATGCCATTGCAATCAACCTGTTTGGCTATGGTGATACCCGTGCATGGGAAGTTGATGGCACACAACGGTTGACAGACCAGGCTAGGTTAATCGAACCATTTTTGCCAAAAGGGGCTGGCAAGATTTCGATTGTTGGACACTCGTTTGGTGGCAGCGTTGCGATGATGGCGGCTGCAATGTTCAAGAAACATGTTCGCCACTTGGTCCTCATCGAGCCTAATCCATTCTATCTTCTGGAAAAATTAGGACGGTCCGAGGCTTACCAAGAGGCGCTCATTTTGCGGGATGTGATCAAGTCCAACGGAAAATCTGGGACATGGGAAGCCGCCGCTGAAATGTTTGCGAATTATTGGACTGGCGCTGGAAGCTGGGATGCTATGCCTGATGATCGAAAAACCAAATTCGCTCGCGCGCTAGCTCCAAACTTCCATGAATGGGATGCGGTGATGCATGAGGTAATTTCATTCACAGAATGGCGGCGGGATTTGCCCAGTGATACGACTGTTGTGTCAGCAAGAGATACAGTCCGGTCCATTCGTGAGATAGTCGAACTGATGGAAGCGCACGCGCCTGGATGGCGCTTCAAGCAAATTGAGCGCGGTGGTCACATGGCAGCGATGACAAAACCGGATTTAATTAATCCGATTGTCCTGAGTGCCTTAACTTAGTCCATAATGGGCTCTCACCGGACATCCGCTGCATGTTGCATCATTGACCGGGTAATACCGGC